>CAMKKZ010000002.1 GCA_946413525.1 uncultured Oribacterium sp. | reverse complement strand
TCTTTTCAGGGTCTGTGCATTGTTCATTCTTCGCTTTTCAAGGTTCTTTCTTGCTATCTCTCTTTGCGACAGCTTGTTTACTTTAGCACAGTCATTTGTTTTTGTCAAGTGTTTTTTTGACTTTTTTAAAAATCTTGTGCTTTCAGGATTTGCATTGGATAAAGTGCTCATTCCTGAAACGGAGAAAGAGGGATTTGAACCCTCGCGCCGGTTTCCCGACCTACACCCTTAGCAGGGGCGCCTCTTCGGCCTCTTGAGTATTTCTCCGTATGATTTCATAAAAATTACACTCTTTTCGAGTGCTTTTAGATACTAACAATTTTTTTTTCTTATGTCAACTGTTTTTTATTTAATTTTTAAATTTAAAAACTGCACAAGCTTTAGAATGATATTTTGATTCATTCTTTTTTGCAATAATGTTCTTTTAAATTATTGACAGTTTTTTGCTGAATATTTTCAAACTTTCCAGCGTCCAGTATTTCAGAAAATCCCAGCCAGGGTGCTTTCCTTACTAATTGAATTCCCTGAAACACTGAAGGCGAGCAAGTTTTGAAGTGCCTCTGTACACTTACATAAATCCAACCAAAGCGACTTCGAAACCAGTTCTTTATAATAATATTTTAACATCAATATGACTTTTCATGTTTATCCTCTGTCTTTATGCTTTATTCGAAGAACATGGCAGCTACTCATTTGTTTCTTCTGCCTTTTTCTCTGTCTCTGCTTCTTTGTTATTGTTTCCCTCGTCCGTCTCGGATTCACGCACTTTTGCAATTGAAGCTATTACCGTATCTGAATCTTTATCTATATTCATGAGCTTTACGCCTGAGGTCTTTCTTCCGACTATCCTGATGCTTTCAAGGCTCATGCGTATCATTACGCCTTCAGATGTGATCAGCATTATCTCCCTGTCCTGATTACACAACTTGAATCCTACCAGATCCCCTGTTTTTTCCGTAATGTTATAACAATATTTTCCTCTGCCCCCTCTTTTTTGTGATTTGAATTCATCAATTTCAGTCAGCTTTCCATAACCTTTTTCAGAAACCACCAACTGATTATTTCCCTGCGAGATCTTTTGCATTCCTATTACTTCATCTTCATCTGATAGAGTGATACCCTTGACTCCCATGGATGATCTTCCAGTGGACCTAATCTCTTTTTCATTGAACCTTATAGCCATGCCTTTCCTGGTCACCAGCATGATGTCTTCATTCTTGTCTACCAGTTTTGCCTCAATCAACTGATCATTTTCCGATAATGTTAATGCGATTATTCCACTTTTGCGCAACTTTGCATATTGAGCAATTGGCGTTTTTTTCACCATTCCCCTTTTCGTCGTCAAAATCAGATATTGGTCCGTATCATAATTTCTCAGGCAAAATGACGCGTTAACTCTTTCGTCCCCTTGTAATTGTAATAAATTCACAAGGGCAGTTCCCCTGGATGTTCTGGATGCTTCCGGAATTTCATACCCCTTGATGCGGAAACATCGTCCCTTGTTCGTAAAGAACATGATATAGTGATGATTTGTTGTCATAAACAAATCCTCTATATTATCATTTTCGAGAGTCTGCATTCCTTTGATGCCCTTTCCACCTTTTTTTTGCTGGCGGAAATTTTCAGGGGACATCCTTTTTATATATCCCAGCCTGGTTGCCGTGATCACAATGTCATCGTCTGGAATCAGGTCTTCGTCTTCGAAAGAATCCTCATATCCAAATTGAGTTATTCTTTCCGTCCCATATTTTTCCGCAACAATATCAAGCTCCTCACGAATAAGGGCCAGCATTTTTTTCCCGTCTTCCAGCAGCTCTTTAAAATACTTTATTTTTTTTTCAAGATCCGCGTATTCAGCTTCAAGCTTTTCACGTTCCAGGCCTGTTAATGCGCGAAGCCTCATGTCAACAATCGCCTGGGCCTGTGCTTCGCTGAATCCAAACCTTGCAATCAAATTCGTTTTCGCTTCGTCCACATTAGCCGCTGCCCTGATTATACGAACGATTTCGTCTATGAAATCAAGTGCTTTTAGCAGGCCTTCCAAAATATGAGCCCTCTCCTGACATTTGTTGAGGTCATATTTTGTACGCCTTGTAACGACATTAACTTGATGCTTGAGAAATTCCTCAAGCACCTGCTGTATATTCAGGATTTTTGGCTCGCCATTGACTATGCAAAGCATTATTACACCAAAAGTATCCTGGAGCTGCGTGTGCTTATAAAGCTGATTCAATATAATGCTGGGGTTGACGTCTTTTCTTAATTCGATATTTATTTTTGATGAGGATCCTTTACCGGCAGCGTCATTAATATACGTAATACCGTCAATTTTCTTTTCTTTGACTAAATCTGCGATTTTTTCTATAACCCTTGAACGATAGACCAGATAGGGAAGTTCTTTCACGACAATCCGGTTTTTTCCGTTTTGCATCGGCTCTACTTCACACACGGCGCGCATTTTTATCTTTCCCCTGCCGGTCCTGTAAGCCTCTTCTATTCCCTTTTTACCTAAAATGACACCGCCTGTCGGGAAATCCGGGCCTTTTATAATTTTCAAGATTTCCTCTATGCTCGTTTCCTTGTCATTAATTTTATTTTCAATAATGCAATCGACCGCCAAAACTACCTCGCGAAGATTGTGAGGAGGTATATTTGTTGCCATCCCTACCGCTATTCCAGTCGCTCCATTAACCAGAAGGTTTGGGAAGCGCGCGGGAAGGACTGTTGGTTCTTCGTATTCATTTGAAAAATTCGGCATGAAATCAACTGTATCTTTGTTAATGCCTGCAAGCATTTCAGCAGCCAGTTTTGACATTTTTGCTTCCGTATACCTCATTGCCGCAGGTGAATCGCCGTCTTCCGATCCAAAATTGCCCTGCTTATCTATAAGAACATGCCTCATAGACCAGGGCTGCCCCATATATACAAGCGCGCCATAAATCGAGGAGTCGCCATGCGGATGGTATTTTCCCATTGTTTCCCCTACAATAGTCGCGCATTTTTTTGTCTTTTTTTCAGGTGTGACTCCCAATGACTGCAGCGCGAACAGCACCCTTCTCTGCACTGGCTTCAACCCATCGCGAACATCAGGAATTGCCCTTGAAACAATAACACTCATTGCGTAATCGATATATGAATTTTCCATCGTTTCTTTCAAGTCAACATCCTGGACTTTGTCAAAAACATTCGGTTCCAAATCAGCCTCCTTCATATAATCTCATACTGACAAATAATGACGACACTGCCCAATATGCTTCGGACAGTTACAGCAAAAGACCTGACGCTCATTATGATACAAATGTATTCAAATGTATTTCCAGCCTGTTTTTTTGCCTGTGTTTATACCGTTCACGGAGAGTCATTCAACGTCTGCACAAGCATGAAAGGCAAGCCTTCCATGCTTCATTTGTGCCGCTGAGGCGACACAAATAGGACGTCAATGCCTGCGGCATCAAGTCAAAGTATGATGAACTCCTTGCCGGACAAATTCAAATAAGAATTTCGATGAAATTTAAATTATTTTCTTTTGCTATTAATAAATATTACATTATCATACATCAAGATTTTTCACATATTTGGCATTTTGCTCTATAAATTCCCGTCTTGGCTCAACCTGATCGCCCATTAACGTTGTAAACGTCAGGTCCAGTTCCGCCTTTTCATCTTCAACCATGTTCACCCGAAGGAGCGTTCTTGTTTCCGGATCCATGGTGGTTTCCGATAATTCCTCCACATCCATTTCACCAAGCCCCTTGAACCTTGACACGTCAGCACCATCCGCCCCAATCTGTTTTAAAATATCCTGATATTCCTCATCTGAATACGCGTAGTAATGTTTTTTGTTTTTAGTAATGTTGAACAAAGGGGGCTGGGCAAGGTATACATGCCCCTGCCTTATTAACTCCGGCATAAAGTTATAAATAAAAGTCAGCATCAGCGTAGCAATATGGGCTCCATCCACATCCGCATCCGTCATTATGATGATTTTATTGTAACGAAGTTTGGTGATATCAAAATCCTCGTTTATCCCTGTTCCAAAAGCGGTTATCATACCCTTGATTTCTTCATTCGCGTAAACCCTGTCGAGACGGGCTTTCTGCACATTCAGCACCTTTCCACGCAGGGGCAGTACCGCCTGTGTATCAACATTCCTCCCATCTTTGGCTGGGCCTAATGCTGAATCACCCTCCACGATGAATATTTCGCATTTTTCCGGATTCCTATTGTTGCAGTCGACCAGCTTTCCTGGAAGTCCCACACCCTCAAGGGCTGACTTTCTCCTGGTCAGATCCCTGGCCCTTCTTGCCGCTGCCCGCGCCCTCTGCGCCAATATGGATTTTTCACACATTATTTTTGCCACGCCCGGATTCTGTTCCAGGAAATACAAAAGCTGTTCGGAAAATACGCCCTGCACCGCCGTCTGGGCTTCCGAAGTTCCAAGCTTCTGCTTCGTCTGCCCCTCAAACTGAGGATTTTCTATTTTTACAGAAATGATGCAGGTAAGCCCCTCCCTGATGTCCTCCCCTGAAAGGTTCGGTTCGGAATCTTTTAGCAGCTTGTTCTGTCTCGCATAATCATTGAACGTCTTCGTAAGGGCATTTTTAAATCCGGTCAAATGCGTCCCACCTTCCGGTGTATTGATATTGTTTACAAATGTATAAATATTTTCTTTGTAGGAATCATTATGCTGCATGGCTATTTCAACATATATATTTTCTTTCTCGCCTTCGCAGTATATGACATCAGGATAAAGAGCTTCGTTTCCTTTGTTCAAATATCTCACAAATTCCTTGATTCCGCCCTCATAGTGGAATGTTATTTCCTGAGGGTTCTCCCTTTCGTCCCGCAAAGTTATTTTCAAGGCTTTTGTGAGGAAAGCGGTTTCTCTTAAACGAACTTTCAATGTATCATAATCATAAATGGTTTCTTCAAAAATGTCAGGATCAGGGAGAAACACGACCTTTGTTCCATGCTTTTCCTCAGGGCAGTCCGAAATGATTTTCATTTCCTGCGTCACTTTGCCTTTTGAAAAACGCATATTGTATTCATGTCCGTCTTTGAAAACTGAAACAGAAAGCCAGCTTGAGAGGGCATTGACTACAGACGCGCCTACTCCGTGAAGCCCCCCTGAAACCTTATAGCCTGACCCCCCGAATTTTCCCCCCGCATGCAGCACAGTGAATACAACTTCAAGCGCTGGCTTTCCGGCTTTCTTTTGTATGTCCACAGGGATTCCCCTTCCGTCATCCTCCACAGTAATGGAATTATCCGGGTTAATTGTCACTGTAATGGACGTGCAAAATCCTGCCAGGGCCTCGTCGACTGAATTATCAACAATTTCATAAACAAGGTGGTGCAGCCCTCGTATGGAGGTTGTACCAATATACATTCCCGGCCTTTTCCTGACAGCTTCCAGACCTTCCAGTATCTGAATCTGGTCGGCGCTGTAATCTGCCGACCCTTTCATTCCTTCCGTCAGATCTTCAATCTCAGTTTTTTCAATTGCCACTCTGTCCCTCCTCCAGAAAAAGCTTACGCTCTTTTGAAGCGAAAACCATGAAGACTAGGGTTTAACCGCAGCAATCCATGTGCCACCGTTAAACCCGCATAAAATCCAGTGAACTTCTTAAGCGAAAGAAACCTTTCCAGACATTACCCTGTATAATTTTTCAACATGAAACTGATTCTGCGCATAATCATCATATCCCGTGCAAGTAATAATATTTTGCGTATCGCTAATATTTTTCAGCAGGTATTTCTGACGTTTCGAATCAAGTTCCGATAATACATCATCCAGCAAGAGTATCGGGTTATCTTTGACCAGTTCCCTGATGATTTCTATCTCAGAAAGCTTCAAGGCAAGGGCTGCCGTCCTCTTTTGTCCCTGTGAGCCATACTTCCTGACATCCAGACCATCGATAGAAAACCGTATATCGTCCCTATGCGGACCGGTCAATGTCAAATGCTGCTTGAGCTCCGCTTCCCTGAGCCTGTGCAGGTTTTTCTCAAAATCATCGATTGACACGTCAGGCTCGTAGGATATGGAAAGTTTTTCCTTCCCACCCGTCAATTCATCATGCATTGAAGAAATTATATCCTTCATCCTGATGATAAATCCCTCCCTTATCTGCATGACCTTTCTGCCGTATTTTACCAATTCATCATCCCATGCGGAAAGAGTATCTAATAATTTACAATTATAAACAGCATCCCTCAAAAGCTTGTTGCGCTGCTCCATTGTCCGGTTATACCTTGTAAGGCTGTAAAGGTAGACCTTGTCGAGCTGGCATAACTCCATATCCATAAACCGGCGACGGGAAGCGGGACCGTCCTTTACCAGGCCAAGGTCCTCAGGCGAGAAACAGACGACATTCGCAATGCCAAATAATTCAGATGCCTTTTTTACCGGCGTCTCATCGACTGCTATCCCCTTTGTACGGTTTTTTTTCAGATGGATGTCAATGCGGCACGGTACACCCTTTTTCATGATCAGTGCCTTAATATGCGCCTCATTTTCCTGAAATCGTATAATATCCCTGTCCCTTGACATACGGTGAGATTTGGAAGTGCAAGCCATATATATAGCTTCAAGGATATTCGTTTTCCCTTGCGCGTTATCACCATAAAAAAGATTCGTGCCAGGATCAAGCTTGATTCTCAGGCTTTCAATATTTCTGAAATTCTTTAATTCTATACTCTCAATAAACATTTGGCATTTATACGGAATTAGGGTTAAAGTTCACAGGGAGTATCATGTAATTATAGTTATTTTCATTTCTGATGAAACAAGGGGAGCGAGGAATTGACATATATATGCTCACTTCCTCATCATCTATATTCTTCAAGGCATCGACAAGGAATCTCGGATTGAAGCCAATCATTAAATCCTTCCCAGTTTTTCTTATGGGAATTTTTGCGTCCATCCTTCCAATTTCCGTGTTTATCCTCATTTCAAGCACTTCATCCGTTATATTCAGTATCAGCGGCTGTTTATCATTGTCCCTGACAAAGATTGTAGATCTCTCTATGTTTTCCAAAAGCTTCCTTCTGTCGGCCAGGATTTTTAATTCATAATCATCCGAAAGCATTTTTGACACCTGGAAGTAATCACCATCTATAAGCCGGGTAAGCACAATCGTATTGTTAAATTCAAAAATCATATGATTTTGCGAGAAGTACAGCAATACATCATCCATGTCCCCGCTCAATATTTTTGACAATTCGCTCAGTGATTTCCCTGGCACGATGGCTTTTTGCGCCTGATAATTCCCGTTTAATTCCGCATAACGGATTGAAATCCTGTGACCGTCCAGGGATGTGACTGTAAGCCTGCCTCCGTCCACCTCGAAATATTCACCAGTCATCTTTTTATTGACATCATTTGCGGATATGGAGAATATTGTTTTCGAAATGATGTTCTTTAAAGTAATCTGCGATATGGCTATCGGATGGCTCTTGTCAAGCTGCGGGAGCATGCTGAACTCGTTCCCATCGATCCCCATGATTTTAAAAACAGAATTTTCACAACTGATTACGGCGTTGTTATAATCATCAGATTGAAGGGACACGTCGGTATCCCTGTCCTCAGGCAGCTTCCTTACTATCTCGGATAGAAGCTTCGCTTCAAGAGCGATTTTTCCAGGTTCCAAAATTACTCCATCGCAAACAGTTTCTATTCCAAACTCCATGTCGTTCCCTGTCATCGTGATTTTTCCATCTGTCGCGTCAATAAGAATGCATTCCAGAACAGTCATCGGGGATTTCACGGCTACGGCTTTCATCACGATGCTGATTGCGGTATTTAAGTCATTTTTTTTAAATTCAAGCTTCATACTAAATGCTTCCTTTTGTAAATCGAATTTTTTCTTTTTTTATTTTTATTTTAGTAGTAGTAGTAGGGGGTGTGGATTTGTTCAAAGATGAAAATACGCATATAAATTCGCGTAAAATCAACATTTTCCCGCATGTTTTCGTTCACTTTATTTAGTTTAAAATGCCTGCATCCAATGTGGACGCGGAAATTCAGCTTTGCTGGATTTTCTTTTTCAAAGTGTCAATTGTGGATTGCAACTGTGTATTTGTGCGCAATTCTCTGGATATTTTTTTATGTCCGTGCATTATCGTTGTATGATCACGTCCACCAAGGCACTTCCCTATACTTTCCAGAGGGACATCAATAAGCTCTCTGCAGAGGTACATGGCAATCTGCCTGGGAAATACTATTTCCCGGTTTTTCCTTTGAGAGGATATTTCGGTGATGCTTAATCCATAATGCTCCGCTACAGTGGAGATGATCAGTTCTGGCGTTATATTCCTGGGGCCGGATGGTATAATGTAATCTTGCAATAGAGATTTTGCGAGATCCATCGTTATTTCTGTTCTATCCAGCCGCGCTTTCGCAAAAAGCTTATTTAAAGCCCCTTCGAGTTCCCGGATGTTTGATTTTACGTTTTCCGCGATATATTTAATGACTTCGTTATCTACATTAAATCCCTCGAGTTCTTCTTTTTTACGTAAAATGGCCAGTCTTGTTTCATAATCAGGCATTTGAATGTCCACAGTCAGTCCTGATGTGAAACGGGATTTCAGACGGCTTTCAAGATTGTCAATATTGTTTGGAGATTTGTCAGAAGCAATAACAATTTGTCGCTTATTTTCATATAGGGTATTAAAGGTGTGGAAGAATTCTTCCTGCGTTCCTTCTTTCCCTACGATAAACTGTATGTCATCAATTAACAATACATCAACTTCCCTGTATTTCTTTCGAAATTCTCCTGGCTTGATATTGTTCTTGTTTCTTATGGAATCAACAAAGTCATTCATAAATGATTCCGAAGTCACATATAAGACCCTCTTGTCCGGCTCTTTTTTCAATATAAAATTTGCAATGGAGTGCATAAGGTGTGTTTTTCCCAGTCCTGATTCTCCATAAATATAAAGGGGGTTGTAGATCTCGCCCGGACTTTCCGCAACGGCCACGGAAGCTGCATGCGCAAGGTTATTGGACATGCCCACCACGAAAGTGTCAAATGTATACTTCGGATTTAAATTGGCCTTGAGTATGGCATTGACGTAGCTCGTTTTACCGGAATTATCTGCATTTTTTTTAAGACTTTCAATATATTTTTCAGCTTCATTTTTCATTATGAAGTGGATGTCGGCTTTGATCCCGGCGATTTCTTCAATGCAGATTTTAATATAAAAAGAATATCTCTTTTCGAGGTGACGTATGTATCCGTCATTTTCTACAATCAAGATTAATTCGCCGTCAATATAATCGTGTGGCTTGAGCGGCTTCAACCATGTGTCATAGGAAACCTGGAGAAAACCGTACTCTGTTTTAAGCCTGTTTTGGATTAAATCCCATTTGCTCTTTATAATCTCAATTTCGGTCATTTAATGCTCCATGTGGATGAAATGTGCAATATTTTCATGGATTATTTTATCCCAATGTGGATAAAATAGCAAGTGTTCAATTGTGGATAAGTGAATAAATACATATACGTCTTAAAAAATCCTTAATTTTACTTGCTTTTAAAATCAAAAACGTTCAATCTTATCCACAAAATGCACACAAATTGTGGATAAGATTGTTTATTAACTTATGTTCCGGAAAATTTGTCATTCTGCTTACATCAATGCGCCTTTATATTTTTTAAAATTAATGTTGACGTAAATTCAATGAATCCGTATAATAATCTGCGATGTTTACCCATTGTTATGTTCTTATTAGAAAAAACTTGCTTCATGATTTGATGAGATTATAAATGTTACATATAGATGTTTTATCATGATACTCTTTTTGAACGTTTATATCCTCATCTAACGAATTCCGTAAGGGAGGGTTTGAAAAGCCATTGCGGCTTTTTTCGTCCATTTTTATTTCGAATTGAGACAGGCTTTTCAAAGCCAGGGGAAAGCTTTCTGCAAATATTTTTCGAGCATGTCAAAGAACATCAGGTTTGACGAATATGTTATATATCAGGATTGGCTAATTGGGAAGAGCTTTCCTTTAGGATTAAAAGAGAGGAGGTGCTGTTATGCATAAAGGTAAAATGACTTATCAGCCAAAGACCAGGCAGAGGGCCAAGGTTCATGGGTTCAGGGCAAGAATGTCGACCAGGAATGGCAGAAAGGTTCTTTCTGCCAGAAGGGCCAAAGGGAGAGCTTCTTTGACTGTATGATGGCTGCGCAATAAGGCAGGGACCGCTTGGAAAGCGGTCTTTCTTCAGCTTTGGAGAAAATAGATATTTATGAAGCGATTCCCTTCTATAAGGACTTATTTGGAGTTCCAGGCCGTTTACCAGAAAAAAAGGTCTTCGGCTAAAGGAACTCTTGTCATGTATGTTAATGGAAATGGCAGGACAATAAACAGACTGGGAGTATCATGCTCAAGAAAAATTGGGAATTCTGTTGTACGCCATAAGATTACAAGAAAATTGAGAGAGATATTTCGCTTGTCCCAGAATTTACTGAAACAAGGGTATGACATCGTGATTGTAGTACGTAAAGACGCGGCTTTTGCTACTTACAGGGAAATAGAAAAAGATTATCTTTATTTATGCTCCAGGCATCATATGATATTGGAATCGAAGCGGGAATTTATTGATATATAATGTCATTATTGTTAGGAATTCGATTTCCGATTACAGGAAATTATTAAAATATTAATACCGTAATGACATAACGTATTTATTCGAAATTACTTGTATTGCCGGAAATTGAATTCGTTGAGCGATTGAGACAGAGGAATAGAAATATGTTTGCTGATTTTGAACTATCCATAATACGATTTTACCAAAAAAATCTGTCTCCCTTGAAAATGTATTCCTGCTGCAAATACACGCCGACATGTTCTCAATACGCCGTTGAGGCCATTAAAAAGTATGGCAGTGTTAAAGGTACTTTGTTAGCTGGATGGAGAATTCTCCGATGCAATCCATTTTCTAAAGGCGGATATGATCCTGTTCCCTGAGCCTTATTTTTGTGAATATACGGCGCCTTCTGATTTAGGAGAATCCAGTTTTTTTGAGTTCTCTGTTCCCTGGTATCCGAAGGGTTTATAAAGCGCGGAGCGCTGCTAAACATCCACATGTGCGGTCTCCACAGGCAATTACGAAGATAGCGCTGAAATAGAGGAGGATATAAAAAGTTGAAATATTTATCAATGATTCCATTTGTAATAATAACAAAAAATACATCTAATATGCCTGTATTTGGGCCATTGTGGAATCTGATTGTTAATTTCCTTGGATGGGTCATGAATCAAATCTATATGTTTCTTGACAAAATCGGGATTCCAAATATAGGGCTTGCCATTATCCTGTTTACACTTGTGAGCCGTGTAATAATATTTCCAACATCCCTGCGGCAACAGAAATCCTCGAGGATGATGCAGATAATTCAGCCCGAAATCAAGGCAATTCAGGAAAAGTACAAGAACAGGACGGATAATCTTTCCATGCTGGCTCAGCAGGAAGAAATGAAAGCTGTTTATGAAAAGTATGGCACATCAATGACCTCGGGATGCCTTCCTTTGCTGCTGCAGATGCCTATTATATTTGCGCTTTATCGAATCATTATGAATATTCCGGCTTACGTGCCTTCGGTAAAAAAAGTATATGAGACGGTTATGACTTCTATAGGTGGTTCAGAAGCGGCTTCCAAGCTTGTGGATTTTGCTAATAATAACGGATGGTCCAAACTTTTAGTTGGATTACACAATCTTGGTCTGGATGATACTTCAAAATATGATGTTACTGCAATTGAAAATTTCATTATAGATTTCCTTTATAAATTAAATCCTTCACAATGGGCCAAGCTTCCGGAAGTTTTTCCAAGCGCTGCTGAAGTCATTAACAGCGCAGCCATAAAGTCTTCTGAAATCAACAGTTTCCTGGGGCTTAATCTTTCAACTGCACCTTCAGAATATGGATTTGTGCCAAACGGATATTGGCTGATACCTATCTTAGCTGGCTTGTCACAGTGGGCATCTGCTGCCTTGATGCAGAAACAGAATAGTGGAAATACAGATTCAAATGAACAATCCGCGCAAATGATGAAAAGCATGAACATTATGATGCCGCTAATGTCGGTATGGTTTTGCTTTTCTTTTGCTTCGGGTATTGGGCTATATTGGATTGCGTCCTCTGTTTTCATGCTCCTTCAGCAGCTTATGATGAACTGGTATTTTTCAAAAAAATCAAATGAAGAATTGCTCAAGGAATCAATGGCGAAGGCAAACGCAAAACGCGCCAGAAAAAATCTTCCGCCTATAGATGAAAAGTCCGTTGAAGAGAGAATCAGAAACATTCAAAGCAAAATGGAAGTTTCAGAGAAAAAAAGGCTTGATGTGATAGCCAGGCAAAGCGTGAAGACAAAGGAATCAAATGAGTATTATAACAGAAATGCAAAGCCGGGATCTCTTGCGAGCAAGGCAAATATGGTAAGGCTTTATAATGAAAAAAATGAAAAAAAGGGCAATAAATAGTTCTTTCATAAATTAACGTAAATTATAAAAGGTCAAATTAGATGAGGATAGAAGATGGACAAGATTAGAGTTTCCGGAAAGTCAAAAGATGAGGCTATAACTAAAGCGTTAATCCAGTTGGGAACTACTTCAGACAGACTGGCATACAATGTATTGGTACAAGGGACTAGCGGATTGTTCGGGATTGGAGCAAAGCCATGGTATCTGGAGGCTTATATAAAGGAAAGCGCTGATTCAACAGAGCTGAGCGATTTGGAGCAGGAAATCAGGGACATATCTTTGGGCAGTGTTTCTGTCAAGGGCGAAGTGAAAGAAACGAATGATGGAAAATCAGACAGGGATATTTCTCCTATTCCTAATTATGCTAAAGACGAAAATGAACTTGTGGACAAAACAAGCGTTAAAGAAGAGAATGCCAATGCAATAAGTGCAGTTGCTGAGGGCAAATCCGTATCCGAGTCAAAACCGTCACATAAAAATAGAAGGGATTATTCGGATAAGGGTAATACAAGAAATGATGACAGAAGATTTCGTAAAAACAAATACCCACATGGTAAAAAAGCTTTCCGCCATTCATATGATCAAAGTCCAGAAGAAGAAATAATTAACGAACAAGAAAAGACTGAAAAAACCGATATTGAAGCAAAAAAACCTATAAAGCCTGTTTCACCTGAAAATGCGAAAATTGCTTCTGAAAACGCGGTTGCTTTTTTAAAATCCGTTTTAGCCGGTATGAATATGGAAGTGGAAATTAAAGATTCTTTTTCCTTTGATAATAATGAGCTTTTGATTAATCTTGAAGGCCCGGACATGGGGATCCTGATAGGTAAAAGGGGACAGACCTTGGATTCCTTACAGTATCTTTGCTCTTTGGTTGTTAATAAAATTCATAAAGATGAATACATTCGCGTCAGGCTGGATACAGAGGATTATAGAAAAAGGAGGGAACAAACTTTACGAAATCTTGCCAGGAATATTGCTTATAAGGTTAGAAGGAACCATAGGGCAATATCATTGGAACCTATGAACCCATATGAAAGAAGGATTATTCATTCCGCATTGCAATCAGACCGATATGTAACTACCCGCTCTGAGGGTGAGGAACCCTTCCGTCATATAATCGTCTATATGAAAAAGTAATAATAGGTTAGAATTTTGAATAATGAAACCGTCATATTCATTTTGAAGTCAAAAAGCTTGCAAAATGAATATGACGGTTTCATTTTTATTTACTTCAATATGATTATTTATTATACTATTGAAATGTTGCTTTTTTTATTATGTGAATTTCTGATTGTCGAAGCATTTTTACTTTTGAAGCTGCCTGCTTAGCACTTTCATAAAGCATTGAAATATCCTTAATTAGGTTCAACGCCTTTTAATGAAAGAAGTGATTCTTCTAAAATATTTGCGTGGTATTTTACAATTCTTTTTTATTGTTAATTAGTTACATAATTTGAATGTGGTGTGAATATGTTTGATACAATATGTGCTCTTGCTACGGCATTATCTGATGCCGGCATTGGTATAATACGTATTAGTGGCGAACAGGCTATCGACATTGCCTCACGTTTTGTGAAGTCAAAAACAGGCAAACAGATAGATTTTCGTTTGAGCCACCTTATGAGGTATGCCTTTGTTTATGATGGGGAAAATCCTGTGGATGAGGTCATGGTTGTCTGCTTCATTGCCCCCAGATCTTATACAGGTGAGAATACGGTAGAGATTCAATGCCATGGGGGCGTTTTTTTATTGAAGAAAATTTTAAGCATAGCCATTCAAAACGGAGCACGTCTAGCAGAACCTGGGGAATTTACAAAAAGAGCCTTTTTGAATGGAAGGATAGATCTGACACAGGCTGAGGCTGTATCGGATTTGATCTATTCTACAAATGAACAAGCCCTTAAGGCATCTATTTCGCAACTTAGGGGATCTCTTTTTAATATTATTGAATCATATAGGAAGGAATTACTTCAAAGTACCGCTTATCTGGAAGCAGCGCTTGATGATCCTGAAAACTACAGCCTTGATGGATTTTCTGATACTTTGTTTTCTAATGTAAATAATATTCTAAATGGTTTGTCTGATCTGGTCAAGTCTTCGGACAATGGGAGGATTATTAAGGAAGGAATTAAGACTGCTATTGTCGGAAAGCCCAATGCAGGAAAATCATCTTTGCTGAATGCTCTTTTGGGAGAAAATCGGGCTATTGTTACCAATATTGCAGGTACTACCAGAGATACTTTGGAAGAATATGTTAAATGCAATGATTTGTGCCTGCATCTGATAGATACTGCCGGAATCAGGAATACGGATAATTCAGTTGAAATATTAGGAGTCGAGAGGGCTATACAAGCCGTTTCTCAGGCTGACCTTGTGATATACGTGGTTGATGCGTCAGTTCCATTGGATGATTCCGATGATAAAATAATAAAAATGCTTGTCGATAAACGTACAATTATTTTGCTCAACAAGTCTGATCTTCCGATTTTGATAACAAAAGAAGAAATACAAAAACACATTAATTCCTATGTGATTGATGCATCAGTGAAGGAAATGACTGGCATAGAAGATTTGAAAAATTTAATACAGGAAATTTTCATGAAGAAGGAAATAGACTATAATCATGAAATTGTCATCACCAACTTGCGCCACAAAAATTTGCTTCTAAATGCAATAGACTCTTTAAAATCAGTAATTACCTCAATTGAAAGTAAAGTGCCTGAGGATTTATATACAATTGATCTTATGAACGCTTACAGAGAACTCGGACTAATTATAGGGGAAGAAATATCAGATGATCTGATAAATGAAATATTCAGAAAATTCTGTATGGGTAAATAATCAATTCCAATTTGTAACTATTCAGCACCCTCTGGATTTCCGAGAATTCCAAATGGAAGGCTTGCTTTTCATTTGGAATTCTCGGAAATCCAGAGGGCGGACAAGGCGCGGAGCGCCTCTGAACGCCCACATGAGCAGTCGCCAAAGGCGACTGCGAATAGGGTGCTGAATAGTTACTCCAATTTTTATGGGGTGCAGGATCGTTGCCATATTTCTTTTTTGCGCTGTAAAAGGGGAATGATAATTCAAATTTATCTGCTGGTTTTATTTTGATTTGGAGGAAATACAACAATTAGTATGGTAGAAAGACACGATGTTATTGTTATAGGCGCCGGACATGCCGGATGCGAAGCGGCTCTTGCATGCGCAAGGCTTGGATTTGATACAATTATTTTCACTGTCAGTGTGGATAGTATTGCTTTAATGCCATGCAATCCAAACATAGGTGGTACATCAAAGGGACATTTAGTAAGGGAACTAGACGCACTTGGCGGTGAAATGGGAAAGAATATTGATAAGACTTTTATTCAATCAAGAATGCTGAATAAATCAAAAGGACCTGCCGTTCATTCGCTGAGGGCACAGGCTGATAAACAAGCTTATACAAGAGAAATGCGCAAAACCCTGGAAAACCAAAAAGGGCTTGTGATCAGACAAGCGGAAGTCTCTGAATTGTTGATTGAGCCGAATTGTCCCGCAGGCGGTTCGCTATGTCAGAACTCAGAGTGGCCAAAGCCCACCCTGATAGATCGGAATTCCTTTTTTGACAGTGATGAACGAAAAAATAAAAGAAAAGTAATTGGTGTGAAAACTACTTCCGGAGCAGTTTATCTTTCTAAGGCTGTTATTCTTTGTACGGGCGTATATCTTAATGCAAGATGCATTTATGGGGACGTGGTCGAACAGACCGGTCCAAATGGCCTCAGAAGCGCTACTCACCTGACAAATTCGATGCTTCGAGAGGGAATTAAAATCATGAGGTTTAAAACTGGAACGCCTGCCAGGGTGGATCGGAGAACTCTTGATTTTTCGAAGATGGTGATTCAGAAGGGCGATGTTCCAATAATACCATTTTCCTTTTCTACTGATTTCCATTCTATACAAAAGGAACAGGTTGATTGTTATCTGGTATATACAAATAAAAAAACGCATGAGATTATCAGGAGGAATATTGACAGGTCGCCGTTATATAATGGCAATATAAAAGGAACCGGCCCAAGGTATTGTCCTTCTATTGAAGACAAAGTCATGAGATTCCCAGATAAAGAAAAACATCAGATTTTTGTGGAGCCTGAGGGCCTTTATACGAATGAAATGTATTTATCTGGGATGTCTTCTTCATTACCAGAAGATGTTCAGAGCGAAATGTATCGTTCCATGGAGGGCTTTGAAAATGTTCATATTGTAAGAAACGCATATGCGATTGAATATGATTGCATAAATGCTTCACAGCTTAAAAGATCACTTGAGTTTAAAGATATTGAGTTCCTTTTTGCGGCTGGCCAGATAAATGGATCTAGTGGTTATGAGGAAGCTGCAGTTCAAGGCTTGATGGCGGGTATTAATGCAGGCAGAAAAATTCGAGGCTTGGATGCAGTTATACTTGATCGTTCTCAAGCATATATTGGCGTTTTGATAGATGATCTGGTCACAAAAGAAAATCATGAACCTTACAGGATGATGACGAGCAGGGCTGAATACCGCTTATTGTTAAGACAGGATAATGCGGACATACGCCTGAGAAAAATAGGATACGATATTGGCCTTGTCCCTGAATGCGATTATAATTCATTTCTTGAAAAAAAGAATCAAATAGAAAAGGAAATTATACGTTTGAAAAACACACATATTGGAGCCAGCCCTTTGGTGAATGCTTTTTTAAGAAAAATGAATTCGGCTGAAATAGAGTCTGGAATAACGCTTTCGGATTTATGCAAAAGACCAGAACTGAATTATGAATCATTACATGAAATAGATAATTCAAGACCTAAACTATCTTATCAGATAAGGGAAGAAGTAGGAATAGAAATAAAATATGAGGGATATATAAACCGCCAAAAGCAACAAGTCGATTCCTTCCGAAAAATTGAAAGCAAAAAAATCCCTGAAGGGATTAATTATCAAGAAATTTCTAATCTACGCTTAGAAGCTAGACAAAAATTGAGCTCTTTCAGACCTGAAAACATAGGAATGGCATCACGTATTAGCGGTGTAAGTCCTGCCGATATAAATGTTCTTCTTGTCTATTTGGAAAAATCAGGCATAAAACAAGCTCGAAATAAATAGAATCTGATTATGTTGTTTAATTTTTTTCATTTATTGGTTTGCTGCGCAACTTATCCAGAAAAATTTATTCATTCGTTTGAATTCCGGTACTATGTAAAATAAACGACATGTAAAATGATTGATTGGATTTTTCTCTAATTAGAATGATATTGAAGGGTTATCTTCCAAATTTGAACATGTTTTTTTGACGGTGAATATATGACGGAATCTTTTTATGAATTGCTTCATGATGGTGCGGAATCTTTAAATATAAAATTGAATGATGAACAATCTATTTCCTTATATAAATATTATCAGATGATTTTGGAGAAAAACAAAGTGATGAACTTAACTACAATAACATCTGAGGAAGATTTTGTTTGCAAACACATATTGGATAGCATGTCTATCGTAAAAATTAATGTTTCACGTGATGTTTCACGTGAAACATCGACCTTTAATGTTCCACGCGGCTTCCAAGTTGGTAAAACCTCGTATCTTAAGGATGTTTCACGTGAAACATTAGAAGAATCCAAAATTATTGATGTTGGAACAGGAGCAGGCTTTCCAGGAATTATATTAAAAATATTATTTCCTGATTCATACATTGTTTTAAATGATTCATTGAATAAAAGACTTACATTTATTAATGAGGTGATTGATTCTCTTAAATTGAAAAACATAAAAACTATCCATGGAAGAGCAGAAGAAATAGCACATGACTCTTATTACAGAGAAAAGTTTGATTATGCTATTTCCCGAGCTGTTAGCAAAATGTCTGTTTTGTCTGAATACGATCTTCCTTTTGTGCGTATAGGTGGTTATTTTATCGCAATGAAGGGAGGAAATTATAATGAGGAATGTATAGAGGCAGAAAAATCAATAAGGTTAATGGGTGGGCGTGTTGAAAACATTATAGAATATACATTGCCTGGAAGTGATTATAAACGTTCCTTGATAATGATCAAAAAAATTAAGATGACTTCTTCAAAATATCCTCGTAAAGCAGGCACCCCAGGCAGAAATCCATTATAGTAATTAACTGAATACTTTCTATTAGACTATTTTCATAAATCGGTCAAATATATGAGCATAGTTTTATGATCACTGATAGTTTAATATGCATGAAAATATTTCCACCTGTACGGTTGCCATCCAAAGCGATATTTTGATACGGTTTACCGTAATCAAAATATCGCTTTGGATGAGCAACCTACCCCTAAATGAGCAAAACGATTTGCGAAGCAAATCTTTAAGCACGCGAAGCGGGCGGTTTTGCGAATTTAGGGGTATTCAGAATGGCCTTTAGGCCATTCAACCGTACATGTGGAAACATTTACAGGACAAAATGAAAATTATGTTTAAGAATGACACATGATTAAGGTCCTTGGCATAGTGATGGCTTTTCTTCAAATTGAAATCATAAGATAATTTTTATGTGCCCTGTTAGTAATCGCCTTTCAGCGATTACTAACAGGGCATTCAAAAGTGCTCAATAATTTAAAGGAATATAGAATCTTAAATTATATATTAGAGTTTTGTTTTTAGTCAGGTGATTGCCTATGGATAGATTAATTAATAAATTTTGCAATGTTTTGTTACTTTTGACAGCGATGATATGGGGCTTTGCTTTTGTAGCCCAATCTGTTGCTATGAACAATATAGGACCCTGGTCTTTTGTATTTTCCAGGTTTTTACTTGCAACAATAACACTGATTCCAATCTCTATTTATAGTAATCTTTTGTCTTTGAAAAAAGGAAATTCAAATATATTTAATATAAATAGCAAAGTTCATTATATTAAGAAGACAATTAAGGGAGGAATGATTTGTGGAATATTTCTAGGCCTTGCCAGTGTGACACAGCAAATTGGTTTGTTAAGTACATCAGTCGGAAAAGCCGGATTCATAACATCATTGTATGTTGTCATAGTTCCTATTTTGAATTATATTATTTATAAAAGATATGATAAAAAAAATATAGTTATCGTAATGTTGGCATTGCTCGGTTTGTACATGATATCATTTAAAACAGGCACAGAACTTTTGATTGAAAAAGGAGATGGATTGATTTTATTATGTTCGATATTATTCTCTTTGCAAATAATTTCAATAGATTATTTTATCAAAGAAATCAATCCTGTACTTCTTTCAAACGTTCAATTTCTATTTGCCTCTATTGTCGGATTTATAGGGATGATGATATTTGAAACAATCGAATTAAAAAATGTTATTGAAGCGGCTGTTCCGATACTCTATGCTGGAATCATGTCGAGTGCTATCGGATATACTTTTCAAGTGATTGGACAAAAGTATACGGATCCATCTATAGCGACTATAATATTAAGCATGGAATCCGTATTTTCAGCACTTGCGGGATGGATAATATTGAAGCAGCATTTAACTGGAAAAGAGTTATTAGGTTGCTTGTTGGTTTTTATAGCTGTTGTATTGACAGAATTATTGTAGGTTTTTCCGCAGCGCAAGGAATGCTGCGGAAAAATTTGAACAATACATGCCTCAAGGCAAGTATTGTTCAGGCGAATCCCACAGGGTTCGTCCTGAAAATATGTGCCTTAAGGTAAATTTTTTCAGGTTTTTTTCCGTAGCAATCCTTGTACCGCGGAAAAACCCAGGAATTCCATATTCTTTTAATACGAATTTTAATTAACTTTATATGACCTGAGGAAAAATGGCCGATATAAATGTCATAAGGCATTTATATCGGCTATTTTTAAATTTTTCCACCTGTACGGTTGAATGGCCTAAAGGCCATTCTGAATACCCCTAAATTCGCAAAACCGCCCGCTTCGCGTGCTTAAAGATTTGCTTCGCAAATCGTTTTGCTCATTTAGGGGTAGGTTGCTCATCCAAAGCGATATTTTGATTACGGTAAACCGTATCAAAATATCGCTTTGGATGAGCAACCGTACAAGTGGAAATATTTTCATTAAAGAGAATTGTATAACTTTTCTGAATGAATAATTCCATTTCATGTAGATTATGACATGATTAGATTCGAATTGTAAATGAATTAAAAAATTTGACAGCATAGAACAGATAAGATACAATGTTTCACGTGAAACATCAACCAGTGCAGTTTCAAATTAGAATAATGAACCCGAAAAAAATGCATGAAATAGAAAAAGAGGTGAAAAAAATGGGAAAAGTTATCTCTATAGCTAATCAAAAAGGCGGGGTAGGAAAAACAACTACCGCAATAAATCTGGCTGCTGCTTTATCTGAAGCCGGTGAAAAAATACTTTTGATTGATTTTGACCCACAGGGAAATGCAACTGAAGGCTTTGGAGTGGAGCAAGATGACTCGAAATACACAGTATATAACGCAATGGTAGGAGATTGCCCTCTGGAAGAAGTAATTATAGAAGGAATTATGGAAAATTTAGACCTGGTTCCTGCTGACATGGACCTTGCGGCAACGGAAGCAGAATTCGTCGGTGTTGATAAAAAAAATTATGTTTTAAGGAATATAACAAAACCTTTTGTTGATAAGTATGAATATATAATTATAGATTGTCCTCCAAGCCTTGGAACTATCACAGTAAATGCTTTGACGGCAAGCGATCTGGTCATGATTCCGATACAATGTGAATATTACGCACTTGAAGGATTGAAACAGATATTGGAAACAATTGAAATCGTGAAATCGAATTTAAATCCTGATTTAAAGTTGGACGGAATATTATTTACTATGTATGATGGAAGAAACAGGTTATCACAGGAAGTTGTCAAAACGGTTAAAAGCAATTTTGATGGGTATATATATAATACACTAATTCCAAGAAATGTGCGACTTGCAGAGGCACCGAGTCACGGTGTTCCCATAACGATTTATGAGTCTAGTTCAACCGGCGCCGACAGTTATAGAAGATTGGCGGCTGAATTTATAAAAAATAATCTATAGTAGCAGAATAAACAAGCCATCAAGACGTAGAGAATGAAATTTGAAATATGAGCTTTTGACGAAATACCATATTGGAATGCCATGAATCAGAGATACGGAAAGTCACTTCAATAGGGGAATCGTGTTGAAACTAAGTTTGTCATTGAATCAGCGTGACGAAAATCCACTCTGATAGGGGAGAAGGAAAAGGAGAGGCATAGATGGGAAGGAGAGGCCTTGGCAAAGGATTAGACAGTATATTTGGTACCAGAAGTGAAAAAAAACAAATTCTTAATGAAAAAGAGCCTGGAGCACAAGAGGAGCAGGCAAAGGATTCAACTCTATATAATATGGTTCATGAACAAGAACAATTAAATTCACAGCAAGACGATAGCATGATTGATTCAGAGAAAATCGGAGGACAGGCATTATCAGGTGCTATGTCACCAGAAAATCCGAATAATGAGGAAATGAATGGTCAAATCATGATGCGGTTAAGCAGAATACAGCCAAATCTAAATCAACCCAGAAAATCCTTTGATGAGGAAGAATTAAAGGAACTTGCTGATTCAATAAAGCAGTATGGGGTAATACAGCCGCTAATTTTAAAGAAACAGGGACCTTTATATGAGATCGTAGCGGGAGAAAGGCGTTTTCGGGCGGCCAGAATAGCTGGACTTAAAGAGGTTCCAGTTATTATAAGGGACATTGATGACAGGACCGCAAGGGAAATAGCAATTATTGAAAATATACAAAGGGAGGATTTGAATGCTGTCGAGGAAGCCCTTGCATATCAGAGTTTGATTGATGAATACGGATTGACACAGGAAGAAGTAGCTGAGAGGGTTGCAAAAAACAGGTCAACAATCACCAATAGTTTGCGTATTCTAAAGCTGGAACCCGAAATACTAGACTATTTAAGAGAAGGAAAGATTTCCCAGGGCCATGCGCGGGCACTTCTTGGAATCACAGAAGAGGATATACGTTTGGAAATCGCAAAAAAATGCGCAAGCGAAAACCTAAGCGTCCGGGAAATTGAGGCTCTGGTAAAGAAAAAGAAAACAGAATCAGCAAAAAAGAAAAAGATAGATGAAGCGAACGATGAAGAAATAAAGAAACTCAGGGCTATTTATAATGAGTTGGAAGAAAAAATGAAGGCACGACTTGGAACAAAAGTCATGATTGTACCTAAAAATGCCGGACAGGGAAAGGTAGAAATAGAATACTATTCACAGGATGATTTAGATAGGATATATGAAATGCTGAATTCATTACCTTGAATAATCCATGACAGGAGAAAAAAATAGAGGATGTTTTGAATTGAGTTTAGTTCCTGACATATTAAGACATAGGAGTAGAAATGAGTATTTCAGAATATATAATGATGGGTAGTTTAGGAGTTACATTAATCTTATCTGTCATAGCTATAATCCTGGGCATTATGGCAAATGCAAAATATGTGCAGCTATTTCGAAAATATGATTATTTCATGAGGGGTAGAGACGCGGAAACATTGGAAGATTATTTCGTTGAACTTCAATCGCATGTTGAAAATCTTGAGGATGAGGACGAAAAGAACAAGGAATTAATACGCATATTGAATAGAAGTGTCAGGGCATCCTATCAAAAATTCGGCTTGGTCAAATATAATGCTTTTGGAAGGGTTGGTGGGAATATGTCTTTTGCGCTTGCTCTTCTGGACTTCACAAATACAGGCTTTATAATAAATTCAGTTCATTCTAATGAAGGGTGCTTTTTATATATCAAGGATGTAGATGCTGGAACAACAGAAGTGGAATTAGGGGCGGAAGAAAAGCTTGCTTTAGAACAGGCATTGGGATATAGGGAAAGGGACAATCATTAGTGAAGAGAATTGCACTAAATATCATAAAAAAATCGCTATGCATGAGCGTCATATTCATGGCTGCATTATGTTTGTTCTTTTTTCTGTCTTATAATTCAATGGAAAAAACGAGCATAATATATTTGAGCATGGATGAGCCAAACCTTCCAATTGTTTTTGTTGAAAAAAATGGCTTATTGATTAATCCAATGCATGCATATATACAGGAAATGGGAAACAATGCCGCAAGGGATTGCATAACTATGCTATCAGATGACAGGAAAATAAATCTTCGCGTAAGGGAATATAATAAAATGATAATTTCCGCAACATATGAAATCAGATCAATGGATTTGACGCGTCTTGTGGAAACAGGCAGGATAAGCGAATTACGCAGAGAGAATGGAATGCTGGAAATGGCAGTATCCATTGACAATCTGATACATAAAGGAAAAGAGTATTTGTTAAGAATTGTAATTGACACCGGTGAGCAGAATTTAAACTATTATACCAGGATTATCTGGGGAACAAAAGATCAATCGATAGAAATGATAAATCTTGCATTAGACTTCACGCAAAAAACCTTTTCAAAAAGTGACGCAAGAAATCTGACAATATATATGGAAACGGATGATACGGCAGATAATTCGACTCTCGACCATGTAACGATACATTCAAGCTTTAATCAAATCACATGGGGTGATACAGGCATGCAGCCCGAGGACGAATTTTATGCTAGTTTAAAGGAATTAAACGGTGTGATGGGGGAGGTGCAAATACAGTATGTCTCCAGTTGCATTGACGGGGATGGGAATATAAGAAAATTCAATAATGAAGATAATTATGTTTTTCGTTATGATCCGAAAAGGATTTTCATTATGGATTTTGACAGGAGAACTAAGGAACGTTTTGATGGAGCTGCCTTTCGTTTTAATGGCAAAAGGATGCTTCTGGGAATCAGTGACATGAAGGATTATTCTGTCAAAAAATCATCTTCAGGCCAATTCACCGCATTCAAAGCAAATAATGGGTTGTTCAGATACGATTCCTCAGGCAACAGAGGCATCATGACGATATTATCACTTGAATCACAGGATGGTGATATCATGCGATCTGCCTATCAGAAAAATGATGTAAAAATATTATCTGTAAAGAATAATGGGGATATTGATTTCATATTATATGGTTATATCAACAAAGGAAGATATGAGGGAAATGTAGGAATACTCTATTATACGTATGATAATTCAGAAGATACAATAATTGAGAAATTCTTTATGCCAACAATCAAAGATTATGAGAGATTGAAGGAGGATGTAGAAAGACTGAGTTATGTTAATGAAAAAGGAATGTTATATTTATATTATGATGGCAATGTGAACGGGATAGACATAAATAGTCTGGAGGTAGTGGCTGCTGCTTCGAATTTAAATGATTCAAAGTTCGCATGTTCGAAATCAGGACAGTTTATTGCCTTTTTGGATAATGCGGCAGACATTTTTCATGCTGAAAAAATATGCTTTATGGATTTGGAAAAAGAAAAAAAATTGGATATCTGGGAGGCTGGAAAATTCCTAAGGACCCTGGGCTTTATAGGTGAAGATTTTATATATGGCCTTGCCGAGCAAAATTCGCAGGATGATTCCGAAAAATATACAGATTTATATGAGATGCCGTATTCGGAAATCAGAATCGTTGACAGCAGCCTCCAGCTTAAAACTAGTTATGGAAAGGAAAATATGTATTTTGGCAATGCGTTTGTTACAGGAGGAAGAATACATTTTAATGAATACATATATGATGGAAACCAGTATATAAATGCAGGTGATGACAGTATTATTTCAAATAAGGGTGAAATTAATATAGAATTGGAAGGAATAAATTCATATCAAGACCAGCTTTTGGAAAAGACATGGTACCTTGAAATCAAGGACATTGAAAATAAGGAAATTCGACATTTTACACCTAAAAATCTATCTATTGAAAAGGCCACGCCGGTCGAACTGAAGAAATCAGCAGATGCTGACGGGGAGCAGGAGTTTTACTATTATACGTTAGGACATTACAGAGGGGCATGCAGGACGTTTCAACGGGCGTACCAACTGTCCTATGAAAATTTTGGCTATATAATGGATGGAGATTATAGGATATTATGGAATCGTACCGATAGGGAAAACAGCTCAAATATAAAGGATCCAATCAACAATATTTATGGCATATTATCACAGCTCCCGAACCTTGCAATATCTTTGGAATATGAAGGAAGTTTAATTATAAATGCGTTTGGTTTGGATTTGAGCAGCGTACTGTATTTTGTAGGAAAAGGAAATCCGGTTGTGGCGTATGAAGAAAATGGCTTCAGATTGATTTATGCTTATGATTCTTATAATATATCATTGGTTAACCCAGCAGATGGGAGTTCCCAGGTTATGGGCCGGCATGATGCTGAGTCATACTTTGAAGAAAGGGGCAATAAGTTCGTAGGAATAATAACTTTGTAAAAGAGGATCAAGGATATTCTGCCATGGAAATACCAAGGAATAAACCATGCATCAAGCATGGTTTATTCCTGTTCAAAGGAGAAGCACATGGAGAGCTCTGGATTTTTTTAAGGGCGTATTTACAAATATATTCAAGGCGGGAAATATTAAAAGTCAGGCAGTCTATCGCTTATGACGGCAAATTCGTATAAAGAAAGATCCTCACCCCGTATTTCTTTTTGAAGAGACAGGCCTTGTAATGTAGTTAAAATGTCATTCTTTGGAATGCGCAAGTTGGCAGAAAGCGCGTTGGCCAATGTTTTCCTACGCTGGGAAAAGGAAGCGCGTATGATAGAAAATAACTTATCAGGATTTTTGACATCTACGGGCGGATTAGTTAAAAAGTCTAGATAAAGAATTGAGGAGGAAACAGCAGGACGCGGTATAAAGCAGGTGGGCGGGACTGAGGCAATGATTTTAGGAGAGGTATAGTATTGAATGAAGAGACTGAGGGAGCCATAGTCCTTGGAGCCTGGGAGGGCGCAGATTCTCTGAGCCACTTCCTGCTGAACCATAATTGTAACAGATGTTAGCTTGACTTTGCTTTCAAGGAGAGACATTATGATGGGTGTAGTAATATAATATGGAAGATTCGCAACGACTTTGACTGGACGACCGGAGGAGCGATTATTGATAAATTCCCTGATATTCAGTTTCAGAAAGTCATGTTGAATAATTTCTACATTTGAATAATCTTTCAGGGTATTCTGAAGAATAGGAATTAACTTTGAATCAATTTCCACGCACGAAACAAATGAGGCTGCATTGCATAAGGATTCGGTCAGGGTTCCTATGCCAGGGCCGATTTCAAGGACAAAATCTTCGTTTGTAATATGGCTGCAGTCAATGATTTTTTTCAAAATGTTTTCATCAATCAAGAAGTTTTGACCAAAACGTTTTTGAAAATGAAATTCATTTTCCTGGATTATCCGTACTGTTTCCTGAGGATGGATTAACTTCAATTTATTGACTCCTATGTTGTTAAAGTGGATTTTTGACATTTGCATTGTTATCAAAAAGATGCCATATCGTATCTTTTCGGTGTCTTGATTATTATGACTCTAAGTCTGTTTTGACTGTCGCTTTATTTTAGCAAATATCTTATGGCATTTCAATTGAACAGTATGAAAGGCAAGCCTTTCATACTTCATATGTGCCGCTGGCGCGTCACATATGGGACTCAATGCCTGCGGCATCAAGTCAAAATATGAAAGCATCATTCAAATGAATGAATCATGAGTATGATAAAACATGTATTTACAGACTATTGGAATTATGTTATATTAAATACATATTTTTGAAACAGTTTTCAAATAAGCACTTGTGTTTATAGCAAGAGGACATGTTGAAAGGAGGTGAGGATATGAATATATGTCCTATTTGTGAGCATCCATTGGTAGGAAATGTATGTGTAACCTGTAAAAAAGTCATCAAAAATCCATGGAGAATAAGTGACGGCGTATATATTAATCGTTCACATTCTCTTCCCGATGATTTTTGTGAATATCATATGCATGGACGGGTAAGCACACTTTTAAATCAGGCATCTGTAAAACCTCTTTAGATTTAGAATTAACCTACAAGACATTTTTGAATAGATATAGCTATGTGTCAAGCATAGTTTATACCTTTTATTTGTGGGTAATCATCCATGTTATGAATGAAGCTTTATTGGAGCAATGCCGCAGTTGCTTGCCATAAACTACTTTAATATAGGGGAGAAAAGAAGATGAGAGCTTTGATATTTGTATTGATCGTCGTATTAATTATCAGTGGAGGGCTTCGAATTGTGCCTGAGGCCTGTGCCATGGTAATTGAGAGGCTCGGAAAATTCCATTCAGTATGGAGACCCGGTCTGCATTTGCTTATTCCTTTTATAGACAGGATAGCGAAAAGGATTAACTTGAAAGAGCAGGTGGCTGATTTTCCGCCTCAACCTGTGATTACAAAAGACAATGTAACCATGAGGATTGATTCTGTAGTATTTTTTGTCATCACAGATCCTAAATTATATGCTTATGGAGTGGAAAATCCTATTGCCGCAATTGAAAACCTTACCGCAACGACTTTAAGGAATATTATTGGGTCAATGGATCTGGACACAACTCTCACGTCAAGGGATGAAATCAATACCCAGATGAGATCATTACTTGATGTGGCGACGGACCCATGGGGAATAAAGGTCAACAGGGTTGAATTGAAAAATATTCTTCCTCCGGATGCCATCCGTGAGGCAATGGAAAAACAGATGAAGGCCGAAAGGGAGAAGAGGGAAGCCATAACCCTTGCGGAAGCGCAGAAGCAGTCGGCGGTACTGACAGCGGAAGGAAATAAGCAGGCTGCCATTCTGAATGCGGAAGCGGAAAAGCAGAAGACAATACTTGCTGCGGAAGCGCAAAAAGAAAAAGAAATTCAGGAAGCGGAAGGAAGGGCGCAGGCAATACGCTGTATTAAGGAAGCGGAGGCAGAGGGAATCAGGTTGATTCGCGAAGCAGGAGCGGATGATAAAGTGATCCGCCTGAAGAGCCTTGATACGCTTGTATCGGTTGCGGATGGGAAAGCAACTAAGATAATCGTACCATCCGATCTCCAAAACATGGCGGGAATTTTGTCCTCTATGAAAAATATTGTAGATGACAAATAAATGTGGCTAAAGCAGGCAATTTATTTCGGGAAATGAGTTGAAAAGGGTAGATGAAATGGTTTTAACAAAAAAGGAAAGTCAATTTGCTAAAGAGTTTTTGCAAATTACAGAGAATAAAAAATACAGGGAATTAAAAGATTATCCAAGACATGGAAGTACGAATACCTATGATCACTGTGTACGAGTGGCAAGAAGGGCGTGGAAGCTTGCGCCAAAGATTGGTGTTGATCCTTTCAGCGCAGCCAAGGTAGGATTCCTGCATGATTTTTGCCTGGTGGATTATCATCAAGACGACAAGGAAACACATGGTGGTAGATGGTATTGCTTTTATCATCCCGAGGAGGCCGTGGAGAATGCGGAAGGGGAAGGATTCTACCTAAGCGATATTGAAAAGAGGGCGATTTGGAGTCATATGTTCCCATTATCCAAATCTTGTCCTTCATCCAGGCTTGGTTATCTGCTTACTTTTTGTGATAAAACCATAGCGGCGAAGGAATCGCTAATGAATGCCGCAGAGGCATTTGGCAAGGCAAAATCTGTTTTGGTGAATAGCTGCCTAAAGACGATAGCCATATTAAAGGGAAGAAAAAATACCTGATTTATTATCAATGAATTTGTAATTATTCTAAAAATGAAAAGAGAAAGCCTGTGGCAATTTGCAAAGCCGCAGGCTTTCTTTTTTTGCATCTATCAAACGCCTTTCCCATTTCAGAAAATTTTTCCACCTGTACGGTTGCCATCCAAAGCGATATTTTGATACGGTTTACCGTAATCAAAATATCGCTTTGGATGAGCAACCTACCCCTAAATGAGCAAAACGATTTGCGAAGCAAATCTTTAAGCACGCGAAGCGGGCGGTTTTGCGAATTTAGGGGTATTCAGAATGGCCTTTAGGCCATTCAACCGTACAGGTGGAAATTTTTAATGGCTTGCTCTTCATTTTGAATTTTCAAAAATCCAGAGGGCGGACAAGATATAAAGCGCGAAGTGACTTTGAATGCATGTAGGAAGGCGACAAAGTTGACAGAGAATAGGGCACTGAATATTTTCAATAAACGATAATATCTTTTTACAGATAATATCGAAATATAGAGTATCACACTTTTCTGAAAAATGGGGTAGAATCTTTTACAGAGCAGAAAGAAAATTTTCTTCGAGCCATTTGTTTATATTGCTTACGGCGTCCCATCGAATATCTTCGTTAAGGATTTCGTGACGCTTTTTGGGATAAATACGGAGGTCTGCGTGATTATGACCAGTTTTCTTGAGCCAGGCATAAACTTCCGCCGGGCCTTTCCCATAATCACCGACCGGATCGGCCCCTCCCGAAAAAATATAAACGGGAATATTTGGAATTTTTTCAGCCCACTGCAAACCCGACACGCGTATAATGGACGAAATCATTTCATAATACGCGCCTATAGTGAATTTTGTACCAAGGGGGTCAGATGCATGCTGGATGCAGACTTCATCAATAGAACAGCACCAGGAACTGGGACTGACTGGGTTTGGGACGTTTCGATTAAAATATCTTCCAAGAAAATGGCTATATGCCCTGGCCTCAGCCTGACTTCCATGCATTAAAATTCCTGTTTTGAGGAGCGCGAGCATGAAATAGTAAAATGAACTGGATCCGGCTGTGCCGGAAAGGATCATCCCCTGGAATTCATCAGGATATTTTGCGACATAATCTCTTGCTGCAAAGGAACCCATAGAGTGCCCAAAAACAATGCTGGGTATTCCCGAAAACCACCTTTTGCTCCTGTGGAGTAGCTTCCTTAAATCGTGCAGCATATATTCCCATCCGTCTTTGACGCCAAAACTTCCGGGAATATTTGCGCTTTTACCGTGACCTTGCAAATCCTGCAGAATGACAACAAAGCCTTGTTTTGCAAGGTGCTCTGATAGCCAGATATATCGTCCGCTATGGCTTTGCATTCCATGAACGATACAAATGATTGCTTTTGCCTTTTTTGTTTCGTCTCTATAAAGAGCATTATAAATCATGCCAGTCCCGTTTGAAGCTGCTTGCTTCCATTCTCTCTTTTCCATTCAAAAATATCCTTTCCATCAGACAGATTTACAGATTTAGACGAAAGACCTCTGATTTCAGATTATCCGATGCTGTATCGCTTCGCTAAGTTTCCCATTGCCTGCAAATATAAAAAATATTGAGAAAGCAACGTTTCTATGAAGTGAGATAGGTGAAATTCATTATACGACAAAGATGAAAAGAAAGGAATAGATAAACATATGGTGCATTTATGACAAAATATAGTCAGATTCGTTTGAGTCCAGTGTTCTTATATATCAAAGGAGTGAAGGTTAAATGTCAGAAAATAGAATAAATAAAAATTTAAATAGAAAGCCAGGACGCGGCATGAAATCCATATTTCTTATCCTGCTGCTTTCATTCATTTTTCTCGCATGCTTATGCCCCCTTGCCATTCGGGTTTATACAGCTTATGGGCGAGATCAACAAGTGTTAACGGGAACGGGTAACCAAAAAGCAAGCAGCTCAGATATATCTCTTATGCGTTCAGAATCTGACTTTGAAAATAGCAATGCTGAGATGGCAAAGAGTTCTTATGATCAAAATGGATGGGAGTATGAAAACGGGTTCGGAAAAGTTACAGCATCCGATATACCGGAAAATGCAAATAATTTATTGAAGGCTGAGGAAAAATTCCTATTGGATCAGGAGCAGGAAGAAAATGATACAGGAGATTATATTCTGGAAAGCTGCCTGCTTTCAGGGGCAGAACGTCTTGAGAAGGAAGACGGGACTGTTGACTATGTCTGGAGGGCGCAAAACAGCTACGCTGACCATGCATTTGTATTTAGGATTTCCTACGCTTTTTCCGGCATGAAGGAGCTGGAAGAAGGGAGTGTGAAGATACGTATTCCAAATACCATTCTGATCAACCGCAGGGGGGATCCGGCAGATCGTCTTGAAATGTCAATCCCGGAAGAGAAGGAAGAAGGACTGACTGAGGAGAACATATTTGTTTACAAGGAGGAGCAGGATGAGTATGGCAATGATGTATTGACCATTTACAACCGCGTAGCGATTGCGGCGGCTGCGCAAGGATATGTTGAGGCTGCTTATTACACATCTGAGGAGACATATGAATACGCGGATTACAACCCGGATCGAAAAGAAGAAGCGGCACGTAATGGCAATGAGAGGAATGCTTCAAATGATTTTTATTCCGAACTATGGATTAATGGGGAAAGAAAGAAAAGAGGGAATGAAATACCAGTTTATATAGATACTTCCACGGAAATATCCGGAGTGTCAAAGAGCCTTCCCGCTTACTATGAAACCTGGCAGGAAAGTTGGGGGGAAAAAACTGAAGATGCGGATAATTATTATTATCTAATATGGGAGATTCGAACAAGCATAGCCCGTGCAACGCAATCCTATGATTTTAGCATAAAGGATATATTTGAACCGCTGAATGCAGAAGGGGAAATATGCGGCGAAGTGATGGCCTATATGATGCAGGGAGAAAAATTTGTTCCCGTATTGAATGCGGAGGGGCAGGTTAATTCGGAATCCGGCATAGTGAGGGACATCAGGGAGAACTATATATATGGAAGATATGATTATGTGCTGACAAGGCATTTGAAGGCGGAATACGACAAGTATGATTCCTATTCGCTGAAAAACAAGGTCGAGGCAAAAATTAATCCGAATGACAAGGTGGACCTCCCAGATTCAAAAATGGCGGAAAGACAATGGACATATGAAAGAAAACGATTTACGCCTCCAGGCGGAAAATTTTATATGTATAAATGGGGATTGGATCAGAATGACATCGAGGTTGACGACTCTGAGGATATCAGAGCTTTCAGTTTGAGCGAATTCATGGATGAGGAAAAGCCGGAAGTCAACGCGATTGAGGATTTATCATTCCAAACCTACGTAGAAGGATTTCCAGGCATCTATACCGTACCTGATGGCGAGGATATCGGAGATGTACTGAATTATTGGAAAAAGAAGATCAGTTATGAGCTTACCGATTATAACTTTTATTTAAAAGCCATGGAGGGGAACGAGTACAGCGCGCTGTCAAAAGCCGACTATCAGATAGATTCAATCGACATGGAAACGTATGCGTTGGATGCTGTCTATTCAGAGGAAACAAAAAGATTCCTAGAAACCCAAAGAGGGAGCTACGGGGAGGATGATCTTGTAAAGGTTTTTATACAGCTTGATGGAGAAACAGATAATGGGGAAGCAGCCTGGACACATATAGGCAATTATTATCTTGCGTCAAAAGAATACAGGATAGATGAAACATACGCTCATATGATTCGTGAAAATTCAGGACCGAAACTTGAGTTTAATAATAATTATATGCAGGATGTCAGTACGGATGCCGAAGGTCATGTGGTCACCGGCTTCAGACTGACGATGGACAGTTCTCATTATTATACAAAGCTTGGGGCAAGGCCTCATGTTACGATCCGGCACTCAGAAGCGGTCGATGCGGCAGCAGAGATGACTTTGAAAGATGGAGGGCAGTCTAAAATTGTCCTTATGAACATGGCTTCATCCTCAGTTTCAAGAGACGGAGAAAAAATCATAGGTTTTACCAGGCAGGGAAAATCGTACGTGGTCGGAAGAAAGAGGGAGGGAGAAATCAATAAAGAGGTAACACACTACGTCAACGACAAGGTCAAGGAAGAATACAGAATTACATGGACGGCCGAGGCCTCAGAATCATATCTTTCAGACGGAAACAAAAGGATAAGATTGGAGCAGCAGGGAGGGGTGTTCTATGATTTGCTTCCAAATGGGAGTACATATCAAAAAGGCTCTTTGCAGGCCTATGCGAATGAGAACTTGTTGCAGGAAGGCCAGTACAGTATAGAAATGATCCAAAACTATGGCGGGAGCGGAAGAATCATGCTGCTGGTCAGGTTGTATGTTCCGGCCAAAAAGTATCGAATGTCCTATACCACCTTGCATACCTGGGACAGCATTAAAGAGTATGGAGAAAATGTGCTTAATGATCTTGCATATGAAACTGGCAATGCTGATATAGGAGACGGGGTAAGGAAAGATGATTGTCAAGCCTATGGTAATAATGAGTTAAAACTGACGTTGCTATCTGATGCCGCGGAGGGGGCTTGCAAGTTTCTATATACCCGGTCATCCCATAAGATAAACGCTTTGACGGCAGCTACACTGGGATTGTACAAGAAGGTAATGTCTGAAAATGACAGCAGCTATTCTTATGAAACATACGTCGCGCTAGCAAGCACATACTCCTATCGTATCAGATTTGCGTCGTCAGATGGGAAAAGCAAGGCTTCGGGATTGATTCTTTTTGATTTCCTTGAAAATTATATGCCAAAGGCACCTGAATCAGAAGAGGAAGTGAGTGAAAACGGAAGCGCGGGCGGAGAAAGCCAGAACTGGCATGGGATGCTGCAAGACATAGATTTAAGCCAGGTCAGAAGCCTTGGCGTGGAACCTGTTGTTTACTTTTATGGGGATAATGACCTGAATATCGAGGAACAAAGCCAGACGCAGATTAGAACTCCGGAAGAGTTGAGGGAGAAGTTAAAGTTGGCCGAGTCAGAACAGAGGACAATCAATCTTTCAGAACTCGGATGGACGACATCTTCATTATACAGTGAAATGCATGGAGGAGATCTGTCGGGGGTAAAGGCGATAGCAATTGACCTAAGGAAGGGGAAAAAAGGAAATTTTATTTTGGAGCCGGAAAAGGCCGTGGTTGTAACTGTATATATGAAGTCACCAGATCGTGATTCCTCGATTGCATCAAACAGCAAAATAGATTCCTGCGCATATAACAATATCTATTCATATGCCGTGATTGAAAGTGAAAATGGAAAGCTATCAGACCCGGAATTCATCCATCAGGATTACACTACGGTTCATTTGAGGGCCACCGGGAATCTGGAAATAATTAAGACAAGCAGCAGGAATCCGGAAACCGCCGTTGAGGGGGTGAGATTCCAACTGAGGGGAAAATCGGACTATGGGACTGAATATGATTTGACAATGGAAACAAATCGTTTTGGAAGTGCTCGCTTTAAAAATATTGAAAAGGGAGTTTATACGATACAGGAGGTTGATGGAGTCCCGGATTACCAGCAGGATCACACATTAATGAGAATCAGAGTGAATAGTGATGGCAGCATAACCCTGGGGGAAGGAGGTGAGGCAGAAGCGGGTGATGAGCAGCCTTGGAAGAATTATGAAAAAGTAATCAATTTTGCTGAAAAAACTCAGGCAAGCGGGAAGCAGAGGGAATATGTCATGCGCATAGTCAACGACCCTCGCATCCATGGTAATCTTGAATTCATGAAGAGGGGAGGAATAGATGGAAGTGATTCCACGAGGGCATCTTATGGAGCGGTATTTCTTCTTAAGGGAATATCAGAGTATGGAAATGAGGTGTTCTTATATGCCGAATCCGGAAAAGATGGAAAAGTACTTTTTGAAAACCTTGAATTAGGAAAGTACGAAATGATGGAAGTCAAGGCGGAGGAAGGCTACATCCCCTCAGATACGAAATACAGCGTAATCTGCGGCGAGGATGGGATGGTTAATATGTATGAGAAAGGAAAGGACGGAAATGAAGCCAGGCTGGAACAGGACGCAGTTTATGGGGAGATAATCCTGAATAATGAGCCTTTACATAGTTTTTATCTGCTTAAGCAGGATGCAGTCAATAAGGAATTGCTGGAAGGGGCGGAATTCCGAATTTCAGGAAAATCCCTCTACGGGCATTTTTTGGAAATTGAAGCGATTACAGGAAAAAATGGTGTTGCGGAGATGTCAGGACTGGAACCCGGCACGTATTTATTGGAGGAAACAAAGGCTCCAGAAAAATATAAAGCAGATGAAAAAAAATATCTTGTCAAAATTGAAAAAGACGGGACGGTTGGTATTGAAGGTTTGCAGATGATCTCCGAAAAAGGGTTCGAGGGTTATTTCTCATTTCCAAATGAGCGACTGACAGAAGGCGTAATTACCATTATAAAGCATTGGGATGACGGAGAAAATCCTGAAAGGAGGACTGTTCCAGTCATACACATGGATACGGATGAACCCATACGCAGTCTTCCTACGGCAAGAATAAAAAGGCTTTCCTGGAAGCTGAATGTAGGCGGAACTGAAAGAAATACGTTGTTCCTTAGACAAGGAAAGACATTTTCACGTAACTCTGTCCTTAGCAGGGATGAGGTATTGCGGAAGGAGGGGGTTGTTCAGATTGACGATGGGACAACAGATTACGAAATATACGTATGGAAGGAAAATGACGATGTTATCTGGTGGAGTAACGCGGCCATAGTATATCTACCAATGGATAGCAGCGGCCTGTTCCAATACAGCCGGGTAGAAAGTATTGACCTGGAAGGCTTTGACAGCAGTCAGGTTGTATATATGGAGAATATGTTTTCTAGCTGCAATAATGTGAAACGCCTTGACCTGGGGCACTTTAATACGGAAAACGTTACTAATATGTCATATATGTTCTCCAATTGTAAAAAAATGGAGTACCTTGATATAAGTGGGTTTGACACTGGCAAGGTAAGAAATATGACTTGTATGTTTTTGCGATGCGAAAAAATGAGCAGTTTGGATGTGGCAGGATTTAATACCAGGAATGTAACGAGCATGGACAATATGTTTCGCGATTGTTCAAACTTAAAAAGTCTTGAGCTGGATATGTGGGAAACGCCCAAGCTGACCTCTATGGCGAGGATGTTTCAGGGATGTTATTTGTTGGAAAGCTTGAAAATAAAAAATTTTGATACTTCCAAGGTAGAGTCTTTCGATTTTCTTTTTGCTGCTGACAGAACGCTCAAAAATCTGGATTTGGCAGAATGGAAGACAGATAGTGCCGAATCAATGTCCTCCATGTTTCATGGGTGTAATTCGCTTGAAATATTGGATCTGGGTAATTTTTATACCGGAAAAGTCCGGACAATGGACTATATGTTTTACGGAGGCGGCTCAGACATGGCCCTTAAAACAATCATCGTGGGTGATGGCTGGGTGATGGAAGATGTGTACAAATCACTGAGCATGTTTTCAGGGTGTGTAAACCTTACAGGGGGGAGTGGAACGGTTTTTGATAGAACTAATACTGATGGGGCATATGCGCGAATTGATGGTGGGGAGGAAAGTCCGGGATACTTTACTGCGAAAATCCCGTCTTCTCAAAACGATGCTTACGCAGCCGAACTTGATGAAGATGGGACTGAACAAGTAAATATAAATGAAACCGTCCTGACGGATTCCATTGAGGCTTCAGGTGGAACCATGAACGAAAACATGAACATTTCTTCATCCTCTCTGCTTCAAGGAAATGCCCTGAATACTGCTGAATCAAACAGGCTTAGCCTTGTGAGTAGCAGTGAAATCTATAACGGGCCTTCAGAAGGGAGCGAGGATGTCATTGGAAAATGGGTAAAAGGAAATATAGAAAATGGATTGAACGATAATGTGTGGATATACCGATTCCCGGTATTTGACGCGGATAGTGACTATTATGTATGGGAAGGAGCCATGGAAGCCTATAAGACTGCTTATTCCCTTGACGGCATTCAATATAGCGATGGAGAATCGATTCTATTTCACAATGAGGAAGGGAAGAGGGACGGGACTGTCCATGTCAAAAACAGCCTATCGGAAACAGACGATACAGGCAGCCTAACAGTACGAAAAATAGTGAAGAAGAAATCCGCTGATGGGATGGATGTGGCGCTTTCCGAAGATGATAAGAAAGAGGCGTTTAATTTTACGATCACTTTGGAAAAGGCTATAACCGGATATTATGGGGATATGCTTTTTAAAGGTGGAAAAGCAAACATTACCCTTTCTCATGGACAAAGCCAGACCGCAACTGGCCTTCCAACAGGTATTGCTTATTTAGTCACAGAAGATGACAGCAAGGGAATGGAGGAAAGCCATAGCGGTGAAAGTGGCGTGATTACAGAGGGAAGCAATTTGGAGGCCATTTTTACAAATTCTATAATGGAAACGGAAGAAAGCAGGAGTGGAAGCCTGGTTATTTCAAAAGAATTGGCCGCAAGAGACGAAAGCGTGAACATTACGGGCCAGGATAGGAAACGTAAATTCAGATTTACTATTACGTTAACGGGAAGCTTTGATGATAAAGGAGAGATAAAAGATGCAAGTACATTAAGCAGAATTATTGATGGTGTCTTATTCACAGAAGGTGTGGCACACGTCGTTTTGTCCGATGGAGATATGCTTGAAATTGGTGGAATACCTTCCGGTCTGGGGTATACGGTTAGTGAGGAGGAATACGCTGGCTTTACGGTGGAAAGCTCCGGTACTGAGCAGGGATATATTCCGGATGGGGAGGCTGCAATAGTCAACTTTATAAACAGAAAGGAGGAAAACGAAAAATTTGGTTCTATAACTTTAAGGAAAGAGCTTATCGGAAAAGATTCGGGAGAAGCCTTCCGCTTCTATGTTGAAATGAGCGGTCTGAATCCGAATGAGGAATACAGCTATGGTAACGGAAAAACTTTCTTATCCGATGAAAACGGATGGGCCAGGATTGATGTAACACTATCCAACAGGGAAACAGTGACGTTTGGGGGACTCCCTGCCAGGTCATTGTGCAAGGCCACGGAAATGGAGAGCGAATATTGCGCATCATATGAAATAACAGGAGGAGGGCTTTCAATATTCAAGGAAGGAAAAAATGACATAAAGCAAAAGCAGCTCTCAACAGAGGAAGAGGAGGTGGTGGAAAATGTAGAAAAAATAATCACGTTCAGGAATACACCTGCATTATTTACAATCCGCTTCTATAAGATTGACACTGAGTCAGCAGGTGTAGCAGGGGCACTTTTACAAGTATTTGATGTAGAGGCGCAGTCCGAGGAGCCAGTGAAGGAATGGATCACTTCCGGAGAAGAAGAAAAGATTACCTTGCCGGCTGGGAAGTATCTCCTGCATGAAAAGCAGGCGCCAGAAGGGTATCTGCCTGCTGAGGACATCTATTTCTCACTAGATGAAGAAGGGAATATCTTTCTACTCCATGATTTAGATGATGAAAAGACGCAGGAAGATGATTTGCAGAAAATGTCTGAAGGCGGGGAAATCCTATCCGTTTCTGAAATCACAATGACCGATCCATTTTGCGTTGTTAATTTTGCAAAGGAAGATGGAGAGGGGAACAGCCTTCCCGGAGCAGAGCTTCAATTATTAGAGGATGGCGGAATCATTCACGAATGGCAAAGCGGCAATACGGAAGAGTGTATTAGGCAAAAGCTTGCGGTTGGCAAAATATACACATTCCGTGAAAAGAAGGCACCAGAAGGATATCTTCTGTCAAAGGATATATATTTTCTTATTAACCGTGATGGAAGCCTCACCTTGACGGATCACAAAGGCAAGCCTCTGGCTTTGGAGGATTTGGAAAACGCCCATGCGAAAATCCGTCCAGGTGAAAACAACGGCATACCGATACTTGTCATGGAGAATTTGAAATCCGAAAGCTTGCCGCGTACGGGATCTGTCGGGATAAGAATCTTTCGAAGGATTGGAATGTCAATGGTAGCCGCCGCATTGCTGGGGATGGGATTTCTGTCCATTGCTTACAAAGAAAGGAGAAAAAGGTGATAAGTTGAAAAATTAATAATTAATGTGAAGGGATTATTGTCGGAATTTGGTAATGAAGTAATGATTTCAAACAGACAGAACTTCCCACGCCGCCGGTCATAAAGGCGGCATGGGCATCATGATTAAATACGAAAGGAAATAAAATAATGAAGAAGAAAACGTTGATTCCAGCGGCTTTAATCGCTGCAATGATGAGTTTATCAATGGAAATGGGAGTTTTTGCTGCCGGGAATGGAAGCATCACTGTCCAGAATGCGACAAAAAATATAACTTATGAAGCATACAAGATTTTAGATGCTACCTATTCAGGAACAAATGGCGAAAATGTTGCGTATACTGTGGATGGGGCGCATAAGGATCTTCTTAGCGATGAAATATTTACCACCTCGGGGACGGCGGATGCGGATGGCAACTACGGTGTGACCTTGAAAGAGGGGAAGCAGATAGAGGACATAACAGATTGGCTCTCCGATAATTATGAATCCTTTGCCCCTGCTAAAGAGCTTTCTTTTGATGATCAGAACAGCACCGCTTCGGTCGGAAACCTGGACTATGGCTACTATTATATCACGTCCTCTATGGGATCAGTGGTCAGTGTCGATAATGTGACTCCAAACGCGTTAATCTATGACAAAAATGAAGGCGGGCCGAATCAGCCGGAAAAGCTTATTACTGAAGAGGATGCCGTAATTGATATTAGTGATAAGACCGGAATAAATGCGCATAGTAATGAGGCCGCGGTAGGGAGCGTCGAAAAGTTCCTCATTTCATTTAACGCCGTAAACTGGAAGACCGAGGGAAGTGGGAATAATGTGAGTTCGGTGCAGATGAGGAAATATACAATTATTGATACGCCTGTAAACATAGCCATTAACCAGGATTCCGTCCAAATCGAAATTCAGGATAACGTGGTATCTACGGAAGATGACACAAAGCCTACGTGGTCTGTGGCGGAAGACGGGAAGCTTACCGTCAATATTCCCTGGATTGACGCTGATAATAACAGTCTGTATAATGCAAAAGATAATGACGCAAATATAGCAGTAAGAATTTCTTATACGGGCGTGGTTTTGCCTGGGGCGGTGGAAACGAATGGCCAGAATGATGTGCAGGTAAAATACAATGATAATTTTGAAATCGAGGCAGAGGAAGGGAAGCTGCATACGGATACTTATGTATATAAGTTCAAGTTAAAAAAAGTTGAGGCTAATACAGAGACATTGCTGGAAAATGCGGAATTTGAAATATTGCTGGGTGGCACAAAGCTTCATTTTGTTGAAGAAGAAGGAGGAGATTACCGGGTTGCAGGCAGCAGCGAAGAGGGCAGCGAAACGATTACTGTCAGAAACGGCAATGTGATTATCAAAGGACTTGACAAGCAGGATTATGTGTTGAGGGAGGTCAAGGCGCCTCTTGGGTACAATCTTGCCGCAGATACGGAAATTAGCAAGGAACTACTGAAAAAGGCTGATGATGAAATTGTAGATGCTGAGGGTACGGAAGAAGATCAAGGCGTTGTAACAGTAGAGGATGTAAAGGGCATTCTCCTTCCTACTACTGGCGGTGTTGGTACGACCATATTCAAAATTATTGGCTCGTCATTGATTGTAATGGGATTCGTTGTCCTGAAAAGCCGTAAGCGTAGAGAAAATGAAATGAGTCTTGCAATATGAAAAGACATGCATTCTGTTTAGTGATTCTATTACCACTGTTTCTCATTTTCATGAATGTTCATTGCTCTTTGGCTGCGGCAGCAATTAACAGGGAAGTTGAAGACAACAGGCTTGACCTGGAAATTATCTGCCGGCCCGGAGGGGAAAGCCAAGCAGGGATTACCTATAAGCTATATAGAATAGCTGAGATGAATGATAATGGAGAAATTGAGATAACTGAAGAATTTAAACATATGGGTATATCAACCGAGATGCTGCGCAGTTCAACAAAGGGAGAAGAAATAAGCGAATTATTAATATCCCACGAAAAGGACTGGAGCAAGCGAAAAGCGGAATATACGGAATCTACAGACAAGAATGGAAAAATAGGAATTCAGGGAATTCGTAAGGGTTTATATTTTGCATATCCTCGGAGTTATTATATCGGGGCAGATCAAACACAATATGTCCCTTTGCCTTTTCTAATCGGCTTGGGTTCAGAAAATGTTAAATCCTGTAGGGCAGTAAGCAAGTTTGTCATTCGGAACGTAAAAAGAGGCAGAGGCACGGAACCAGGGAGCGGTGGCGGAACCGGACTGCATTCTGTTAAAAATGGAACGCCAGACATACCCAGGGTCGTCATCATTGAGGATGACGTGCCATTGTCCAAGCTGCTGCCGGAGGAACTGCCGCATTTACAGGAATTGCCGGATCATCCTGTACCAGAAGCTATGTTGCCGCAAACAGGCCTCCCCTGGGTTCAGGCAGTGGCAGGAATTCTAATTGGTGGATTGTTTATAGCTCTAGGAGCATTTCAAGTATATAAAAAACAGTATGTCCTTGATGAAGCACTATCAGGCATTTCATTGAAATAGATTGAAATGAACGCAGGCATTCCATATTCCATCTTCGAGCAAAGGAGTCGTCACATAGCTGGCGGCTTCTTTTGCCGCTTCTACGGCATCCCCCATGGCAACGCTGTTACCTACCAGTTTGAGCATTTTGATATCATTCATGCCATCACCAAAAGCAAAGGCATCGGAAGGGTTAATATCAAAGATATTGCAAACATGAATAATTCCGCTGGCCTTGTCAAAGCCCTTCGGAACAATCTCGGCAACCTCCTTGCTATGAATCAGAAAATCATAATCATGTTCGAGAGCCCTGAAGCATTCTTCCCTTCTGCCAAATTCTGTATCACAGGACAATTTTGAAAATTCCCATTTTCCCCAATCACCTCGTATTGAACGAAGATTTTCCCCCATTTCTTCTTTTACCTTGGCGGCATAATAATTGCCTACAAAATCCTCTTCATCAAGATAACAGAATCTTTTGCCCTCAAGAATTGGTTTGAATCCGTAATTACGGATTGTGGTAACAGTCCATTCCGCCAAATCCAGGGGTATTTGATGATAGAACAAAGTTTCATCACCGTATTCTATCATGGTCCCACAGCCGGAAATAATTCCGGAAAAGCCAATAGATAAAAGGCGGGGATCCTGGATAAAGCTCCTGCATCTTCCCGTGCAAAGAAAAGTCTTATGTCCCAGCCTGTTTAAAAGATGGATAGCTCTGACTGTGCTTTCAGGTATTTCGTTTTTGTATGTCCAAATAGTACCATCAATGTCGAAGAAAAAAACCGACATAGCTTGCCTCCTGATCATGTTCTGCGTATGCCTGACCATGTACAGAACAAGTATGTGACTATTCATTTTGTACCAGGCACTTGCCGCAAGACGCATATGAAAGCATTGAAATAAGCTCGGGTGTAATCGGAATGAGCATATGCGCCATGTTCGAGGCGTAAGTGTTCAGCTTGACTGAACAGTTACAACACAAGTCTTCCGTAGCAAATGAAATGCCGCGGAAAACTTGTGGGTTTTGACGTTTTCTGGCTAGATCTGTATGGATGTTAATCCTGATGCATGTACAGGCAATGTTCGGGAATCATTCATGCAGGGATTCGCCGTTTGTTTCGATTACATGCCGATACCAGTCGTAGGAGTCTTTCTTTAGTCGCTGCAGTGTTCCAGTTCCGTCATTAAAGCGATCCACATAGACGAAGCCATAACGTTTTCTCATTTCTCCCGTTCCCGCCGAGACAATATCAATGGGACCCCAGTAGAGATAACCCATAATGTTGCAGCCGTCTTTGATGGATTCCTCCACCTGCAGAAGATGGTCGCGAGTATAGCTCACTCGGAAATCATCATGAATTTTTCCATTATCATCCGGCATTTCATCAAGTCCGATACCGTTTTCTACAATAAAAAGGGGCATATTGTAACGATCCGTCAGGAGGTTGCAGATATAACGTAAGCCTTTCGGATCTATTGGCCATTTCCATGGTTCAGGAGAAGTGCCAGAGAGGTAAGGATTGTCTATGCCCACGGATCCTCCGGTGTCCTGTTTCATGGCTTTGCCGCTTTTCAGTACCGCGCTCCGATAATAGCTGAAGCCAATGTAGTCTACAGTGTAATCACGGATGATGTCAAGGTCGCCGTCCTTCATTTTTATTTCTATTCCGCGCTCCTGCCAAATTCTCTTTATATAGCCTGGATAATGTCCCCTGCACATAAGGTCAGTGAAAAAGTATTGTTTCCTCTGATGCTCGAGGACGCCCATCACATCGTCAGGGTTGCAGCTATAGGGATAGGTTGCGAGTCCAGACAGGCTAAGCATACAGCCGATTTTTGCCGTGGGAATTATTTCATGGCATAGTTTGACCGTTTTCGCATTTGCAACAAAAATATAATGGCATGCCTGATATATCATTTGTTCAGTCAGGTCTGCATTAGGGCGGGATGTGTCGCCTGGGTGAATGTTGAGTATGCCTCCCGCAGCGAAGCCAATGCCGGGTCGGAGAATATTATTGATTTCATTGAAGGTAAGCCAATATTTTACCTTATCCTTGTAACGTTTGAAAACGGTTTCCACATAACGAAGCCAGAACCCAATCAGCCGTTCATCCATCCAGCCGCCATATTCTGTTACAAGATGAAGGGGCGTTTCGTAATGGCTCAGGGTAATGACAGGTTCCATTCCGTTTTTAAGCATTTCATCAAAAAGGCGGTCATAAAATAAAAGGCCTGCTTCATTTGGCTCTTCCTCGTCCCCATTCGGAAATATCCGTCCCCATGAAATGCTGGTACGGAAGGCTTTGAAGGACATGCCGCCCATCAAGGCGAGGTCTTCTTTGTAGCGGTGGAAGAAATCAATGCCTTCGTGACTTAAATATACCTTCTCGGGCTTAAGGTCAGGTTCCCAGCGTCCATTATCAGGATTCCATTTCAAATCAGGATCGTTCATCAATCCAACAGAAACATCGGTGACATTAAGCTCCTTGCCATCTGCAAGATACGCGCCTTCACATTGATTGGCGGCTACCGCTCCGCCCCATAGAAAGTTTTTTGGAAAAATTGCCATTCTTGCTCCTCTCATCTGCAGGTAATAACTATGAGTCAGGCATAGTCATTACCGTACCTGGCGACTCCCAAAGGGAGCCGGGCTGACTTGTTAATTTCTTTATTTACATAACTTTGTGAATGAATAAAGACATTATACAATAAATCAATCTCTATGTGCTACAAATTAATGAAATTTTTATGCTCAGTCAACAAGGAAGATGAGAGAAACGCTTTAATCAGCACTTTCCTTATGTTATAATATGCATTCAAGCAAGTCAGATGCCAAATGCAGAAATTGGAGAGAATGATGAGAAAAGAAGAGCCTATAGAGATAAAGGAAATAACCAGTGGAATATTGAAGGATTACCAAAAGGGACGGGCAGTTGACGCGTTGGATCGTTTTCATCAGCTTGACAGGGGAATACTCATAGATATTACAAAGAAGCTGCTTTCAGTCCTTTTTCCTGGTTTTTATAAGGACGGATCCTACAAAATGTTCCATATTGAGACCGGAATGGCTGTTTTGATCGAGGATATAGCATATCGGCTCGAACGTCAGATTGAAATCGCATTGGAAAGGGAAAGCGGACGTGAGAGGGCAGAAAAGGCACAGCAGATTGCGTTTGACTTCCTCAGGACAATCCCACGCATCCGTGACTTTCTGGAAACGGATGTCCAGGCTGCCATGGAAGGAGATCCCGCAGCAGAAAATGTGGAGGAAATCATCGTTTCCTACCCGGGTTTCAAGGCCATTTCCATCCATAGGCTTGCGCACGAATTGTATGCTCTTTCAGTGCCAGTTATCCCGCGAATAATGTCGGAATATGCCCACAGCATTACCGGAATAGATATCCATCCAGGCGCGAGCATAGGAAGGCATTTTTTCATTGACCATGGAACCGGAGTCGTTGTGGGAGAGACATCGGTAATCGGGGAGCATGTAAAGGTGTATCAGGGAGTGACCATAGGGGCTCTGTCAACGAGGGGAGGGAGAAAGCTTCGCAACAGCAAACGTCACCCGACAATTGAGGATAACGTAACAATCTATTCCGGCGCCTCCATACTTGGAGGAGATACCGTCATAGGCGCAAATTCTGTGATAGGTGGCAACGTGTTCATCACTCAATCAATCCCGCCTGACACAAGGGTCAGCGTCAAAAGTCAGGAGCTTCGCTATAACCGGGATGGTCATGAAGTGGATTGCATCGACCTGCCGGATTCTTCTGAAACATGGTATTATACGATATAGTTCAAAATATAGATGTAACTATTCAGCACCCTATTCGCAGTCGCCAAAGACGACTGCGAATGTGGGCGTTCAGAGATGATGTGAAACGTTAAGTACGGACATGGATGTTCCTGACAGAACATCCATGTCCGTACTTGGCGTTTCACATATTTTATATAAGGAAAATACCTTGAGTCACTTTTCCCAAAGTCTGTCAAACCCTGTGAGCATCTTTAGCATTTTGATAGGTAGGCACGACTTCGCGTATGATGTCACGGATGGAGTCGGTGTCTTCCCTGCTTTTTTCATCAAGTTCATGAAGCTTCTGAATAAACCAATCATCATCCATTTCAATGGGCCTACCGATGTGTATCAGCTTGTTCGGAGTGTCTCGCATGCCTTCCTCATGCATCAGCATTTCTTCATACAGTTTTTCTCCTGGACGAAGCCCGGTATAAACAATTTTCATATCCAAATCAGGCGTATAGCCGGAAAGCCGTATCAGGTTCCTTGCCATATCATCAATCAACACCGGATTCCCCATATCAAGAATGAAAATTTCACCGCCTTTTGCGTAATAGCTGGCTTGAAGAACAAGGGAAACGGCCTCTGGAATGGTCATGAAAAAACGGGTAACACGCTTATCCGTCACTGTAACCGGTCCGCCAGAAGCTATTTGCTTTTTGAACAGGGGCACGACGGAGCCATTGGAGCCTAACACGTTTCCAAAACGAACCGCAACAAAATCCGTGCCCGGGTTTCTCCGCCCCATCATCTGGACGACCATTTCGCAGATGCGTTTCGTGGCACCCATGACATTCGTGGGGTTCACTGCTTTGTCGGTAGAAATAAGAACGAATTTCTTCACCCCGGCTGCTGCCGCGGCCCTGGCGGTTTTCCAGGTGCCAATGGCATTGTTCTTTACGGCTTCATTTGGGCTGGCTTCCATCAGAGGGACGTGCTTGTGCGCGGCAGCATGGAAGACAATGTCAGGCTTATGCTTAACCATTACCTGCAGGATGCGGTGCGTATTTCTGACTGAGCCAATCAGGACCTGCAGATCCATGCCTGGATGTTCCATTCGGAGTTCCTGCTGAATTTCATAAGCATTGTTTTCATAAATATCAAAAATAATCAGTTGCTTTGGCGCATGACGGGAAATCTGACGGCATAGTTCCGATCCAATAGATCCGCCTCCTCCCGTTACCATAACTGTTTTTCCTTCTATCATTTGAAATACCTCGTCATTATTGACGAGAACAGGATCACGTCCAAGAAGATCCATGACATCAACATCACGAAGGCTTGATATGCTCACCTCACCGTTTACAAGCTGATAAATGCCGGGGATTGTTTTTAATTTGCAGCCAGTTTCTTTGCATATATTCAAAATATCGCTTCTGGACGTGGCATCAGCAGTAGGGATGGCATAAATAATCTCGGTAATACGATATTCCCTGGCTTTTTCAAGGATATCTGTTCGCGTCCCAACCACAGGAATCCCGTCCAGCAGGCGCCGCTGCTTGTTTGGATTGTCATCAATTATACAGACGGGCCGTTCGTGGAGATGTTCGCTGTTGATTAATTCCTTGATAAGGGTGCCGCCTGCGGATCCTGCGCCAATAACCATTACCCTGTCATGGGAAGCAAGGTCTTCACTGCTTTCCCCTCCTCCGTTCAGGCTGTACAGGAGCCGCATGAAACGGTAACTGTAGCGAATGCCGGAATGAAGCAGGAAACTGAGGATAAAACCAATAATGAAGCAGGAATTTGGAAAATCCATTTTCATGAATCGCGCGCCGGCAAAATAACATATAGAAAGAAGGATGTAAGATTTCAGAAGCGCATATAGCTCAACGAAACTCACAAAATACCAAATGCTATGATATAGCCGGAATAAGTAAAAAATTACTACAGTTATAATGCTCCAATAGGGCATGCTCCATCGATAGGTATTCAGGAACCTGATAGGAATGGAAGAGAGGGAGAGGTCAAATCTTATCCAAAGCGCGAACATATAAGAAAACAGGACAATCCCTATATCTGCGACTATCAGCAGCAATGATTGGAAAAGCCATGTATTTCCCGGTACATTTCCATTTTTTTTATTATTATTCATCAAAAGCTTCCTCATAGGCTGTAATTAGACAGCCGTTTGTTTACGTTGGACAAATGAGTAGATAATCATTATATTTTGAAAGCATGATTATGTCAACTTACGGTAGGTATTAACTATGCATCAGGCATAGTTAATACCGTATTTGGCGCATCCCGCAGGGATGCGTCTGAACAAAGCATGCCTTCAGGCATACTTTGTTCAGATTTTTCCGCAGCATTCCTTGCGCTGCGGAAAAGCCTACAATCTTTGTGGAAACTTTACGGCATGAAGTAAAAACCCTTGTGAAAACTTGCCCTGCATCTTTATGAGGAATTGGATAGTCCATGGTTCCATGAAATCAAATGTCCGATCGGATACAGATACAGAGACTGTAGACCCTTGCCACACCGGATTCTTTCAATACGGAAGTACATGCCTCAATAGTGGAACCGGTAGTGAAAATGTCATCGATCAAGCATACACTCTTCAGATCCGGAGGAATATATCCGGCTGAAAAAGCATTTTTCAACATCTTTAAGCGTTCGGCCGCGTTTAAGTCCTTCAATGCACTGGTATTTCTTCCCCTTTTCAAGGCAGCGGGATAAACAGGAATCCCGAGAACCTTGCCAATCGTGTTCGCAAGAATTTCGGCCTGGTTATAACCCCTTTTTCGGAGCCGTTCCGTGTGTATCGGAACAGGCACCAGTGCTGCTACGCGCATTTGCATTAATCTTCTTCTCAGGAAACGGGCGCATTCCAATCCATAAAAGTCAAGATATTCACGTCTTCCCTTGTATTTGATTGCCCCCATGGAACGGGCAGTGGCATCATTGTATTCCATCAAGGCAATGCCATATTCGAAGGAAAAATGATGCTTTCGGCAATTTGCGCATAGCTCTTCATCGGAGTCCCTTATGATTTTTCCGCAACATTTACAATAAGGTTCTTTAATGTAGGAGAGCAGAGTCCTGCATTTGGGGCAAATAAGCGCCCCTCTGGGTTCCACGACCCTGTCACAAACAGGGCAGCGGCGAGGGAATAATGCCGAGACTGACTTTGCGGCTAGCTGTCCTGCAAGCGAATTCGAATATATGATTTTCTCTGGCTGATTCAGATTTTGCTTATATTTATGCATAATATTGTTGATTAAAGTGGTTCCGTTGCCGAAACTGCGCCATGCGCCAAATACGGAATAAACTATGCCTGATGCATAGTTTATTCCCAGGGCTTAAGAAATGCTTATCATTCAGCATTTCCATGGACATTATCCAGTTCCCGAAGACGCAGGGCAAGGGAGGAATAACGTTTTGTTTCAGTTTCATTTTGAGCCATTGTTTCGAAAACATGAGGATTCCCAACAAGGCAAACGCATTTTTTTGCCCTTGTAATGGCAGTATAAAGAAGGTTTTTGTTCATGAGCAAATGAGGACCTCGGTACATGGGAATGATTACGGCCGGGTACTCCGACCCCTGAGATTTATGTATCGTAATGGCATAGGCCAGATCAAGGCTGTCGCAGTCACGGAAGGGATATTCGACAAAGCGGTCTTCGAAGACAATGGTTAAGGTAGCGGCAAAATGATTGATTTCTGAGATGATGCCTATATCCCCGTTGAAAATCCCCTCCCCTTTCTCCAACGGCATGCCGAATTTTCCACGGGTTTCCCAAACCCTGTTATAGTCATTTTTTGTCTGCATCACCTTGTCCCCCAGGCGGAACAGGGTGCCGTTTAATTCTTTTTCGGGTTTATCCTTGTCAGCAGGGTTAAGAATTGATTGAAGAACCCTGTTAAGGTTTTCCACCCCCAGAATTCCCTTCCGTTGTGCTGCCATGACCTGGATGGACAAGGACTTTTCATTGAGATAGGGGGGGAGTTTGTCTGTGAGCAAGACTTCAATGGAAGAAAGGATACGTTCCGGCGTGTCAGCCTTGATAAAAAGAAAATCCTTTGAAGGCTTTCCCAGGTCTACAGGAATTCCCTCATTGATTTTGTGGGCATTTACCACGATATCCGAAGAGGCGGCCTGTCTGAAGATATGTGAAAGACGTATAGTCGGTATCACGCCGGAATCAATCAGATCCCGTAGCACATTTCCCGCGCCGACGGATGGGAGCTGGTTTGCATCTCCAACGAGTATAAGGCGCGTACCTTTTGTTATGGCCTTTAAGAGCGAATTCATTAGGAAAATATCTACCATGCTCATCTCATCGATTATGACAACATCGCATTCTAAGGGCATGTTTTCATTACGTTCAAACCATCCTCTTCTGTTTTGATCAAGGGAGGCATCATGTTCTTGGGACTCGTTTGGAGCCGGATGATGTTGATATTCCAGGAGGCGGTGAATTGTTTTGGCTTCTTCCCCCGTAGCTTCCGACATCCGCTTGGATGCGCGCCCTGTCGGCGCAGCCATGAAAATAGTTTTGTCCTGGCTTTTAAAAAGACGCAGCATGATGTTTATAGTCGTGGTCTTCCCCGTCCCTGGACCGCCGGTAATGACTAGTAGCCCGGAAGAAGCTGCGTGAATAATTGCATCTGCCTGCAGCCGGTCAAGCATGAAATCCTCAGAAGATGAAATCTGTTCAAGGAGGGCGGCTGCCTCCGCTTTCTGCTTTTCCGATCCGGGGATATTCAGTTGATGCAGTCGGGAAGCTACTTCCAGCTCAGCGTAATAAAGGCTGCTTCGATAAACATTCTCCCCTTTTACGACAACTTTTCCTCGAAGCTGGAGGTCCAGGAGGATATCCTTAATATTGCGGATGGAAATGTTAAGGATATCCTCGGCATCGCCCAGAAGTTCTTGTAAGGGGAGGAAGGAATGGCCCTGTCCTTCCGCCTTTGCAAGAATGAATTGGATGCCGGCGGCAATGCGGAAATCGGAGTCACTTTTAATCCCGGATTTTTGGGCTATTATATCGCATCGTTTAAAACCTATGCCTTCTATTTCCTCCGCTAGCTGATAAGGGTTTTCCTTGATAATGTGGTAGAATTTGTCCTTGTAATAACGATAAATCTTTTCGGCAAGGTTTACCGAGATTCCAAAGCCTTGAAGGAAAATTACGGCATCCCTCATATCGTGCTTGGCATTGAATGATGAGGAAATATCCGCAGCCATGCGGGGTGAGATGCCCTTGACCTCGGAGAGCCTTTCGGGTTCATTTTCAATAATACGCAGGGAGTCGGAACCGAATATTTTTATTATGCGGGCTGCAAGAGCTGCGCCAATCCCCTTGATTGAACCTGAAGCAAGATAACGCCTGACTGCGTCTTCTGTCGTAGGGGCGATAATTTGTATTGAACTTATTGTAAATTGGGGGCCGTAAACAGGATGGTTGGATTCGGTACCTGAGGCTTGGATGGTCTCGCCTGGATTCAAGGTTGGCAGAGTGCCTACCAGCGTATATTCCTTTCCTTCCATGATACCGGTCATCACTGTATAGCCGTTGTCATCATTACGAAAGATGATGTGGTCAATATATCCTTTAAATTGTTCCATCAGAAATTCTCTTGTTGTAACTATTCAGTAAGCACCTCGCGCTTGACTCAATTAAGTCAGTATGAAAGGTAAGCCTTTCATACTTCATTTGTGCCGCTGACGCGACACAAATGGGACTCAATGCCTGCGGCATCAAGTCAAAGTATTCAGGGAATTCTTTCATCATCGATTGTGGATTGGGCTCCATGGCTGAAAGAATGAAAGGGAAGCGCTGCAGATTAGCTTCTAATAATCATCCCCATCCCCTGTGGTGAAGTCTATATACCTGCCGGTGCCAATAGCGACTGCTGTGAGAGGGTCTTCGGCAAGGACGGCATTAATTCCGGTTTTTTCCTTTAAAAGCATGTCAAGTCCGTAAAGGAGGGAACCCCCACCGGTCATAACGATGCCCCTTTCGTAAATATCCGCGGCAAGTTCCGGAGGTGTGCGCTCAAGAACATTATGTACGGCGTTTACAATCATGGTCGCTGGTTCCAGCAGGGCATCCATGATTTCATCCGAGCTGACAACAACTGTTTTTGGAAGCGCTGTGACCAGATTTCTTCCACGGACGTTCATTGTTTCGTTTTCCGGACGTTTGCTTGCACAGCCAATGCCAATTTTGATATCCTCAGCCGTACGTTCGCCAATCAGAAGGTTATGTTTTTTTCTCATATACCTAAGAATGGCTTCGTCAAAATCATCGCCGGCAACTTTGATGGATTCGGATACAACTGGTCCGTCAAGGGCAATGACAGCTATATCCGATGTGCCTCCCCCTATGTCAATGATCATGTTCCCCTGGGGCTTTGAAATGTCGATACCGGCGCCGATTGCTGCAGCAACAGGCTCCTCAATGATAGTCACTTCCCTTGCCCCTGCGTGGTATGCGGCATCTTCAACCGCCTTTTTTTCTACTTCCGTTGCGCCGGAAGGGATGCAAACGGAAATGCGGGGCTTTCTGAGGGTTCGCCTGCCAACGGCCTTGTTGATGAAATACTTCAGCATCCTCTCAGTCAAGGTGTAATCTGAAATCACGCCTTTGCGAAGCGGCCTGACTGCGGAAATATTATCGGGCGTTCTGCCGAGCATCAGCCTGGCGTCCTCACCGTAGGCCAGAATGGTATTATTATCCCTGTTTACAGCTACTACGGAAGGCTCTTTCAGGACAACGCCGCGTCCTTTGATGTACACAAGGATACTGGAAGTCCCTAAGTCTATACCTATATCATTTGAAATAATAGAAAACATATGGATATGCCCCCAAATATATACTCTTTAGACCTATATGCGTAGTGTGGATTATCCTGTCAATTGTTCAGATGTTATTAGTATATTGAAAAAAAGGGGGATAAACAAGTCTGTTTTTAGGATGTGAAAATGTTTTTACGTTTACTTGATGGATAAAACACGGTATAATTATTTTTATAAACTCTGTAGGATAATAAGAAGGGGCTTGAGCTATGGCATCCTATACAATCCTCGTCGTGGATGACAGTTTGTTTCATCGGCGGGTTGCCCAGAATATTCTGGAAAAAGAATATAATCTTATATTCGCGTCGGATGGGAAGAGCGCATTGGAGAATGCAGCTTCCCGCCAAATTGATTTAATTTTGCTGGATCTGATTCTGCCGGGAATGGATGGATTCGAGGTCTTTCGCATGCTGCGGGCGCAGGGCTGTACAGTGCCTGTCGTATTTTTGACCTCAGAGGATAGCGTTGAAGCAGAGGTCAGAGGCCTGAGCGAAGGCATAGACGATTATATAAGAAAACCATTTGTCGCGGAGGTGATGATGCAGCGAATCCGCCGCGTGCTTGAGCTGAATACTCTCCAGAAGAAGCTGGAAAGCCTTGTGGCGGAGAAAACGGCGGAACTGGAAGAACGTGTCAGAAAGCTGGATCTTCTGACTATTAAAACCATGCTGACTTTGACCAATGCGATTGAAGCAAAAGATCATTATACAAAAGGGCATTCGCTGCGCGTTGCCACCTATGCCAAGGAAATTGCCAGGCGGTGCGGCAAAGCAGAGACAGAACAGGAAGATATTTATTTTACCGGACTTCTGCATGATATTGGCAAGATAGGCATACCTGATGGCATCATAGGAAAAAATTCCAGATTAAGCGATGAGGAGTATGAGGTGATCAGGTCTCATCCCCTGATTGGTTCCAATATACTTTTGGGATTGACCGAAGTGATACCATTCATAGCGGACGGCGCCAGGTGGCATCATGAAAGGTATGACGGAAAGGGGTATCCGGACGGACTCATTGGGAAAGCAATTCCGGAGATTGCGCGAATTATCAGTGTCTCAGACGCATACGACGCGATGACAAGCATTCGGAGCTACCGTGATATCATGCCGCAGGCAGCAGCGCGCGCGGAGATAGTAAAAGGAATCGGCACGCAGTTTGACCCGGCTTATGCTAAAATCATGGTTGAAATGATTGATGATGATAAGGGATATTGCATGAATGAGCGAAACTTTGACCCGGGATATTTCGAATTCTAGCAACTTTATTCAGAACCTTTCATAGCCGCCTTTGGCGACTGGATGAGGGTGTTCAAAAGCGCGGAACACCTTGTCCGCTTCCTGGATTTCAGAGGATTTCAAACGAAAAGCAGGTTCTCATCTGTAAAAGCGCGTTTCTGCCGGTTTGAATTGACGACAAACAGATGCGATATCGCAATCTATACGGTTCCATTAGGAATTTTCCGAAATCCAGAGGGTGCTGAATTATTACAAATCCAGAACAAGAGAAACGCTTCGCAAAGCGTTTCTCTGATTTTTCATATGCAGTTCCCTAAAGGGAATCATTACGGTTTTGCCGGGCATGAGCCGGATGACGAGCAGGGAGCCGGTTTGCCCTGCAGGCAATCCGCTATGTCAGAATTCAGAGTGGCAAGAGCCCACTCTGATAGATGAGCCGAATTGTCCCGCAGGCGGTTCGCTATGTCAGAACTCAGAGCGGCCAAAACCCACTCTGATAGATGAGCGAAAAAACCCTTCCCCGCTCGACAGGAAGATGTATAGGGAAAGCTATGGAATCTTTCAGTTTGACTGAACGATTGCAAGGATTTGTGTTAATAACGAGGTGACAGACCGTATTCAGAGGCTATGCGCTGGAAAGCGGGAATCGAGCGTTCAATCATATCGTATGAGACGCAATAAGCCAGCCGCACAAAGCCTGGAAGGCCAAATCCATCAAGAGGGACAAATATAATGTTCTGTCTTTCGGCCGAAGATGCAAATCTGCGTGCGTCACCGCCCGGAGCCCGCAAACATAGATAGAAGGCACCTTCAGGCTTTATGCAGGAGAATCCAAGGTTTGAAAGTTCAGAGAATAAAAGTTTTCGATTGCGGTCATAAAAGGAAACATTTGGCTTGACATCCAGACAGTCGGCAATGACCATTTGAAAGAGGGAGGGCGCATTAACATAGCCAAGGCATCTGTTTGCGATGACTAAGGCGGGCATCAGTTCGTCATAACAATCTGCTGTATTTTTAAGGGCCAAATAACCGATTCGTTCACCGGGGAGGGACAGGCTCTTTGAAAAAGAGTAGAGGAAAATGCTGTTTTTGATAATGTTGGGGATATAAGGAACAGTCTTCCCATCATATACCAGATCTCTGTATGGCTCGTCACATATTACAAATATAGGGTGGCCAACCCGATTCTCTGCTTCAGCCAGCATTTTCCCAAGTTTCTCTATTGTTTCCTTCGTATAGACTGCGCCGGAAGGATTGTTGGGATTGTTTATGATTACAGCCTTTGTCCGCTCAGAAATAGATTCTGCAGCTTTTCCGATATCCAACTGGAAATGCTCAGTGTCAGCGGGAACTACAACGAGTTTTCCAGAAAAGTTGCCAACATAGCTTCTGTATTCTGTAAAGAATGGGGCAAAAACCAAAACCTCGTCTTCATCGTTGAGAATGGCGCGAAGTATGTCATTCATTCCCCCAGCAGCGCCTACGGTCATGACAATGTCGTCTTTGCTGTAAGCACATCCGTGCAGTTCGTTTAAATGTTGGGCGACCCTTTCCCTAACATAATCAAAACCTGCATTTTTCATGTAACCATGGACAAAATTGGGTTCCTGATTTGAAAGAATGTTTATGATGGAGTTCTTTATTTCGTACGGTACCGGTGAAGCAGGGTTTCCAAGGCTGAAATCATAGACATTGTCCTTTCCAACCTTTGCGGCAAGCTCCTGCCCAAGCTCAAACATTTTTCGGATGGCTGAATTACCAGCCACGAGCTTTTCCATACTTTTAGATAAAACCATATGAGCACCTCTTCTTTGAATTTTGATGGGCAGTAATCAGCGCGAAATGGGTGAACAAGGAGAAACGAGGATTGATTATCAATAATGTTCTTTTCACTCATTTTCTTGACTTTGAAAAATGCGGCAGTACAAGTGATTATGTACGAGTTTGAAAAAATAATGCTGCTGCCCGTAACGGTTCAGGAAGCCTGGATGATTATGTTGAATCAATTGTTAGGAAAGTTTATAAACAACTGATACTTTATTTGTGCCGTTGCCCTGTCACAAATAGGACGTCAATGTCAACAGCATCAAAAAGAAGTATAGCACAATTCCTGTTTTCATAGCTATACTTTATTCTTAAATTTCTTGGACATATCCAAATTTGTTTTTCTTTTTATGGTCTTTTTGCCTTTTTCAGGTTTTAAAAAGGCGGCTTCCAGGGTGGGGCGGAGTTCATTTGCGACTAACTTTAATTCCTCAAGGCTTGACTCTCTGGAGATTATCTCGGGATGATTTCGAAGAAAGGACCTTGACCAGTAACTCATTAGCCCCGTTTTTTCACTTGTCCAACCTCGCAACAAAGCGAGGCGATGCTCTAATTTTTCCTTTTGTAAAAGCAATAATCGTTTGCCGCCTCCGGCAAATGAGATAAAGCTGTTTTTTGCGGCCCGGAAAGGCTTGTTCGTCATAGCCCTTGTAAGGTAGATGGTTTCCGCCATGGCCGCTCTGGCCGCTGCCGCCGTACCTGCGGTTTTTTGTATATTTTTCACGGTGCTGGCGCTTGCGCTGATGCCGGCTCTTGCGTCATTCAAACGATCATAGATGTCCCGTATTGAAATTTTCAAACGTTCGATCTCCTGTGAATTTGCGGTCAGGAGTTCCAGCCTGTGGCGAAGGTCAAAGGCTGCGCAAATGGAAATGGCAACGTCCTCGGCAAAGAGCGTGTAGAGCATGGTGTTGATGACAAGGAACATGCTATAGGACCAGTTTGCGGAAAAGGACACAATATGCGGCTGGATAAATCTGATTATGGAGATTGCCATGAATCCCCAGGCTAGCGATGAAAAAAAGGAAATATATCCATGAAAATTGAAAGGGTTATGGGAATAATCCCACCACCGTATATGGAAAATTCGGTACAGCAATACCCCGGACACCAGTTCCAGCAGGCTTCCCCCAATGAAGCCAAATAGAAATATAATCAGGAGGCTGTTTTGCCATGGAGATGAGATTAAAACAAGGAGCGTAGCTCCTATGCCATAAATCGGAACCCATGGCCCACGGCAAAAGCCCCTGTTTAACAACTTTCCTGTTTTGAGAGAGCAATAGGCAGACTCGAAAAACCAGCCCAATATGCTGTAAGTCATAAAAAAAATTGCCCATTGCAAGAACGTATAAATATGCAAAAAATTCATAATACTATTTGCGCCTGTTATGGATAAAACAAAGCTTTATTTCATTTTCGTGACTTATAAATAGGAGGGAAGCTTCTCAGTTTCTCAAAGATGCTACCTAGTATTGAATTGGACAAGAACAAAGTTATTATAAAGCAAAGGCAAATCAAAAGAAATAGGCGAAAGGCGCTGTGCGGATCAAACCAGGTAATCCACCCCGTTGCCATGAACAGGTCACGGATTGGGCGATGGAGGATATAAATCTGCAAAGTACGTTCCCCAATTCGGCAAAATGGAGTCCAATTTGCCGGCATTATACAGAAAAAGCTGAACGAGACAAGGAATGCGGCCAAATACCATAATAGCCTTACAAGCCAGACATGGTTGCTTAACAAGCCGAAAAAATATTCAGAAGCCATACGGCTATACCATGCGCCATATACGGTAATGGTATATGGCATGAGGTAATCAAGGGTAAATGTAAAGATGGCAGCGGCAACGGCGACGCCGAAAAAATACAGGATTCCGGACAAAAGCTTGGCTTTGAGAGGCGCGGCTCTATCTATATAGGATGATAGGAAAGAATCGCATTCATATTCATCGAGAAAATAACCAAGATAAAAAAAGGGGGAGAAGGCAATGATCCTGTCAAGGCATAGAAAGTCCTGGATGAGGCAGGAACTGTCAAGGTATCCACCAGCGAGGCTCAAGAACAGGATGAAAAGAAAAACAGGCAGCCGTCTCCGGCCTTTCCTGAACCTGGAAAAAAACGGAATGGAAAGATACCAGAATGACAGTGCGAGCAAGTACCAGGGGGAGCCTGATTCATGCAGGTAGTCGGGAAATGGCGATACAAATCCGAAGGCAGGTATCTCAGAGAAAAAGACAATCGTTTTGTAGATAAAATAAAGCCATAAAGTTGAAAAAAACCGATCCAGGCGAAATTCTCCATCAATGTACATGCCATGCGACATCATTCCGGAAATGAAAATAAATGCAGGCATATGAAAAGTATAAATAAGGTAGAAAAGATTGGTAACAAAACGGGTGTGCATGCCCTCCAGGGGGAGTAAAAAGTGACCGATAACTACCAGAATGATCAGGATTCCCTTGGCGTTATCGATTCTTGGATTTCTTCTGTAAATGATATGGCCTCCTTCAAGATAAATACTGTCCAGGCAGGAATCTATCAAGGAACCAGGACAGGGGAAATGCGATAGATCTAATGATCCAATGGAAGTTCCGAAAAACGAAGGGTTCCTGGACAGTAAATGAAAAAATTAAATAGGAGTAACTATTCAGCACCCTATTCGCAGTCGCCTTTGGCGACTGCGAATGTGGGCGTTCAGAGGCGCTCCGCGCCTTGTCCGCCCTCTGGATTTCCGAGAATTCCAAATGAAAAGCAAGCTTTCCATTTGGAATTCTCGGAAATCCAGAGGGTGCTGAATAGTTACAAATAGGAAAAGCGGCAGTATCCGCTGAATTCGGATGCCGCCGCATAAGCAGGTATCAATTATGCTTGACGCGTGGCTGATACCTGCCATGCGTCAAGACTGGCATGGATTAAGTCCCGCCTTGATGAATCAAAGCAAAATCAGACAAGGATGGGCTTGACCGCTTCAGCGAGCTTATCCTTTTCGGCCTGTGCCTCCTCAAGATTTTTGCCCAGGGTAGTAAAGTAGGTTTTGATCTTGGGCTCTGTGCCGGAAGGACGTACAACAACTGTGGAGCCATCGTCCAAAGAGAAGATCAGGACATTCGCCTTTGGAAGTCCGGTTTCCTCTGGCTTTCCGTAATCGGTGATTTTTGTGACTTTTTTCCCGCCAAAATCCGCAGGGGGATTTTCGCGAAGGCCGCTCATGATGCCCGCCATTTTGTCCATGCCGGAAAGGCCGGGAAATTCAAAACTGTCGACTTTGTTCAGGTATCTCCCGTACTGCTTGTAAATCTCCTCCAGACGTTGTTTAATGGAAGAGCCGATGGAGCGATAGTAGGCCGCCATCTCGCAAATCAGCATGGAACCAATGACGGCATCCTTGTCCCTGACATAGGGACCCGCGAGATAACCGTAGCTTTCTTCAAAACCAAAAATAAAGCGATCCACTTCCCCGGCAGACTCAAGCCTTGCAATCTGATCTCCAATCCATTTGAATCCGGTCAATACGTGGCGAAGTTCAACCCCGTAATGTTCCGCCACCTTGTCTGCAAGAGGCGTGGAAACAATAGACATAACTGCAACGGGGTCTTTGGGCATGGTACCTTTCTCTATACGTCCCGCACAGATGTAATCCAGAAGTAAGACGCCCATTTCGTTCCCGGACACCAGTTCATAAGAGCCATCAGGGCACTTCATGGCTATTCCAACCCGGTCAGCGTCTGGGTCGGTAGCCAGCATCAAATCGGCCCCGACTTCCTTTGCGAGCATAAGGCCCTTTTCCAGCGCCGCGTATATTTCAGGGTTCGGGTAGGAACAGGTGGTGAAATATCCATTGGGATATTCCTGCTCCTGGACAATCGTTATATCGCTAATTCCAATATCTTTCAGAACTCTTGTGACGGGCACGAGGCCGGTTCCGTTCAACGGGGAATAGACGAGCTTGAGGCCTGCGGTTTTGCATAAGCCGGGCCTGACCTGCCGGGCTTCGATTGCCTCGTATAAGGCATTCTTGCAGTCATCACCCACAAATCGAATCAAGCCTTTTTCAACACCCTCCGCAAAGCTCATGTATTTTGCGCCGGTCAGAACATCTGTCTTCTGAATGGAGTCGTAGACGATCGCGGCGGCATTGTCCGTCATCTGGCATCCATCCGGACCATAAGCCTTGTAGCCGTTGTATTTTGCGGGATTATGGGAAGCCGTTACCATGATTCCGGCATTGCAATGGTAATAGCGGGTTGCGAATGAAAGAGCGGGAACAGGCATTAACTCGTCATAAATCCTGACATTAATGCCGTTGGCAGCGAGAACGCCAGCGGCGTCTCTTGCGAAATTCCAGCCTTTCAGCCTTGAATCATAGCTGATCGCGACGGTCTGCGTGCCACCCTGGGTTTTCACCCAATCGGCAACGCCCTGCGTGGCCTGACGAACCACCCAGATATTCATCCGGTTCGTGCCGGCACCAAGCGTGCCGCGGAGTCCTGCTGTTCCAAACTGGAGCGAAACCGCGAAACGCTCTTTAATCGCGTTGTCGTCCCCTTCAATGTCTTGCAGTTCTTTTTTCAAATCAAAGTCGATGAGTTCCGAATTAAGCCATCGCTTATACTCGTCCTGATACATGGAGATATCCTTCCTTTCAAACAGGGTGGGGCAAGGCAAGGCCTTGCATGGAATACGGTAACGATTCAGCGCCCATTGAATTTATGAAAAGCTCAGATATAAGGCTTCCTGCTTTATAAAAACTCAGGAAACCCAAGGCGGGTCAGGTCGGAGCCGTTTCCGTGAACCCACGAAAAGAGCTTGCCAGAGGGGCTTCAAAAAGAACGCTGATATGTTACAAAACATGATATAAAAAGCATTATAACACATGATTGTGAGGGGGGCAATTCCGGAATACCCAGGAAAGAGCGTGTTTTTCCTGTTTTCCAAAAAGTTTTGCCGGGGCTATATCCTTCACCCCACTCCGCCAAAAGAGCTAAGAGGCCATATGCGGAAGACAACTTTCCCAACCATCTGTTCCTCAGCAATGCAGCCTATTGTTCTGGAACGTGAGTCTATGGATGTGCCGCGGTTATCCCCCATTACAAAGATTCTGGATTCCGGAACCTGGTAGGGCAGCTCGATATCGCATTCACCCAGCTCTTTGCCTGACAGATAAGGTTCCTCAATAGCTTCGTTATCGAGCAGTACAGTGCCATCCTCCTGTATATCGATGGTCTGTCCAGGCGTTCCAATCACACGTTTTACAAGGATATTGTTATTGTAATAAAAGGCCGCAATGTCTCCCGTTTCCAGAGAACTGCCTTTGACAGCGATGACAATTTCACCTTCCCTGAGGGTGGGGTTCATGGAGGTTCCATAAATTTGAAGGACGGGCAGGATGAGGACGGCCAGCAGGATGGCAATGGCCGCAAGAGTTACAAAGGCATAAATCGTATTCCGTATAATCCATACATAGCGGTTATGGTAATGATCCTTTCGAATGACTTGCTCCAAAAGCGTGGAGTCAGGGAAATCGGTCGTCTCCCGCGAATCAGGATTATTGAGATGTTCCAAAGCTATATTGGATTGGATGGGTGCATCCCCTCTGCTTTTTGCTCCCTGGACATTTTTTACATATAAATCTGCCGCTTTGCGGGCTTCCTCAAAAAGGCTGCCTGAGGCAATGGCAGCGTCCGCGATCGTGCCCGCATGGCGGATGGATTCCTGCCTTTGGGCAAGCTGTTTCCTTGCATCGGATAATTCCTCCCGGAGTTGCTCTATTCTTCGCTGCTGCCGAAGCATGTGTCTGAGGATTTCCGGCTTTTTCATTTTTTTGATTTCGTTTACTGCCATGTGTTCCTTCTTTCTTTATGATTATGGCGGAACCGTCGTGATGCGTCTCCGAAGCCCTCTGCTCGCGGCCGTCAATATCGACTGCGAACAGGGGATTCGTTTCTTTGTTTTTACCGGCAATTATATATTCTGGCAATTTATTTTGCAACAAAACTCGAATTTTTTCAGCACCGTTTCAGGATTGATGATTAAAATAATGCCGTGAAATAAAACAGATATTAAATTCTAATAAAAAGAAGAATAAAGGAAGCCGGCGGGGGCAAAGGAAAAAGAACAGGGAGAAATGTCAAGAAAGGGAAAAAGTGGGAATAGAGGGATTGACCGGGCAGGGAGGAATGGCTGCCCGGTCATTTTTTCGGCTCGAGACGGGAAAAGGTCAAAGTGACACTGCCTTTTTCAGGGCATTATATTGCATGGCTTCCTTCAGGCTTTCCGCATCGCCGCCAAGAATTTCCACAAGTTTATAAGCGAAGGGCATGGTGGAGCCTGGGCCGCGGCTTGTGATAATGTGGCCGTCGACAACTACCAGTTCCTCCATATCGGATATGGCATCAACATAATCGGCATCTGTGAAAAGGGCGCGGTATCTGTCAGCAGGGTAGGAGGTGACGCGCTTTCCACTGCAGACCCCGGCTTTGGCCAGAACCTGCGGGGCAGCGCAGATGGCCGCAATGAATTTTTGCGGGTCGAGCGCAAACTCACGTACCCAGCCGATCACATCATCGTTGTCTCGCAGATGATCGGAACCCGGCTGGCCCCCTGGAAGCACCAGCAGATCATAAGAGGATTTGTCGGCATCCTTCATCATTAAATCGGCCTTTACCGTGATCCCGTGGCTGCCGGTAACCATCAGTTCATCGCCAATAGCCACCATGTCGCATACAATGCCGCCTCTTCGCAGAATATCTACTGTGAAGAGAGATTCGGCTTCTTCACAGCCGTTTGCCAGAAGAACCGCTGCTTTTCTCTTGTTTTCCATATAAATACGTCCTTTCTGAAATCTTCTAAAAAACTAACAACTCAGTCATTGGCTATGGATATAGATGGGAATTAATGGGGCCGCCATGGCCTGGCCAATGCCTTTCAAGGTATTTTCCTACTCCGTCATCTGTCACGCCGAATTCCGTAACGTCGTTAGCTGCTTTTTTTGTCGATTCTGATCCATTAAGAAGGCAAACGCCCCAGCCAGCAGCCTGCAGCATGGGAATGTCATTGTCCATATCTCCGAAAGCGATGACCTGGGAAAGGCTGAGATCATGACGGGCGCAATATTTCTTCAGGGCATTTCCCTTGCTGACCATCGGGTCCTGAAATTCTATTGTTCCTGGAAATGTCTGCACAACGGCCCATTTTTCTGAAACACGATTCAAGATAAGCGGCATGACATTATCTGTGTGTAAAGGATTATAGTGTACCTCGATTTTGCCCGTATCAAAGCGGCAGAGCCTGTTTATGTCGCCAATCTCGACAATCGAATGGTTTCTTCGGGATGAAGATTCAAGAAAATTGTCCATTTGCAGAGCCAATACCCTGTCATAAGCATTTTCATATATAATGGCATTGAGGCCGAGGGAGGAAATGAACTCAAGAATTTCCCGCATCACCTCCCTGGACAGCTTATGATAATGGATGACGGAGCCTTCTTCCTTGTCCCATAAATCTCCTCCATTCATGCCAATCATAAAATCAAAATCAAAACCAAGATTCCAGTCCCTTGAGTGTTCATACATGCGGTGGTCGACAGGGCGTCCTGAGGCAATGCCGATAAGGACGCCTTCCTCGTGAAGCCTTTGCAGCGAGGAACGTGTCACGGGTCCAAGAGGACCTCCTTTTACCGTTAGGGTGCCGTCAATGTCAGCTATAAAAACAGAAAGATTGTTTGCTATCATCATCACCTGCTTCCATTTATCATTTGTTTCTGGTTCGTGAAGAGGATGATGAATCGTTATCCTCCGTTCTATTTGGGGGCTTGAAAATCATATAGTAGCTGCCAGGGTGTCTGAGCTGTTACGGGTTCATGGAACGTGAATCCGAATTACCTGAAAACGTGACTGAAAGTCAACCAGAAGGCGGATGCTCTTTCTGGCTTTTTTCTTCCAGGCTTCGGGACACATTCAATTCCTGATTGTCAATATGCTCTTTCATCAAGGCCTTGGCCCTGATGATGTCGCGAATGCGTATTGCTTCCAGGATTTTCTCATGTTCATCAATCAGGGTTCCTCGCTGGGCTTTGTCCTTGATGTATTCGAGCCGGTAACGGTACATCTGCTCCCGGAGGTTGTTGATCATTTGAATCAGTTTTTTGTTGGCAGTTGCATTATAAATAATATCGTGATAGGCTTCGTCAGCTTCAGCGATTTCTATTTCGGTGCCAGTGGCAACGGCATCTTTAAAGCGCTCTTCCGCCTCAACGAGATGGGCAAGTTCTTCCGAAGTGATTCTCTGGCAGGCTAGATCGGTCGCAAGTTCCTCAAGGGCTCCGCGGACTTCGAGAACGTCCTGGAGGGACTGGTGGGATATTTTGGCAACTTCTGCCCCCCTTCTGGGCATCATTAGGACAAGGCCCTCCAGCTCCAATTTGCGTATTGCCTCCCGGATGGGAGTGCGTGATACCCCAAGTTTCGAAGCAAGCTGAATCTCCATCAGGCGTTCCCCGGGCTTTAATTCGCCCTTCAGGATAGCCTGGCGGAGCGTGTTGAAAACAAGGTCACGAAGAGGCAGATATTCATTCATGTTTATAGTGAAATCGTTCATTTGTTTTCCTTGTCAGTAAATATAAATAAATAATGGAAGGGAAAGCCAGCTCATCTCTGCGGCGTTTAAGTAATTGGCCCCTGGATCCATGGCGAGGTGATATAGCTTTGCCTGGCAATTTTCCGCCCGTTTCCATATCGAAAAAAGCGGTAACAGCGATCGGCAGCTTCTGAATCCGTAAAAAGACCAAACACGGTCGGGCCGGAACCGGACATCAGGGATAAAAAGGAGCCATGCTCGCACATGATTTTTTTGATGTCCGTAATAACGGGGTTTTCCCGTTCCGTAACAGTCTCCAGAATATTGCCAGCGCATCCGGCAAGCTCCTGCAAATCGCCATGACAAAGCGCGTTGATCGCGCTGTCAATATCCGGATGTGCCTCAGGAGGTAGCTCGGAAACATGCAGGTGCTCATATACATAGCGTGTGGACACGGGAATTCCGGGGCGAGCCAGGACGATGTGGCAGTCCGGCAAAGGGGGGAGCTTGCCCAGCTTCTCTCCGAATCCCTCGGAAAGGGCGGTCCCATGGCAAAGGCAGAAAGGGACGTCAGCACCGATAGTGGCTCCTCTTTTTTTCAGTTCTTCATCGCTGAGTCCAAGGGAAAACATACGGTTCATTCCAAAAAGCACGCTGGCCGCATCGGCAGAGCCTCCGCCCATGCCTCCCGAGACGGGAATGACTTTTTTCAGGCTGATTTTGACTCCGTCATTAATTGAAAATTCATCCATAATCAGCTTTGCCGCTTTGTGCATCAGGTTATGTTCGTTTGTCGGAAGGAACGGAAGATTTGTTTCAATGGTAATGCCGGGGGAGCTATTCCGCATCATGCTAATTGTATCATGCAGCCGTACGGTCTGCATGATCATGCGTACATCGTGATAACCATCTTCCCTCTTTCTCAGCACGTCCAGTGAGAGATTTATTTTGCCGTAAGCCTGTAGTTTTAAAATATCCATAAAATAACCCGTGTTCATTGTATACATTATTATGATTACAAATTCTATATGAAAAGGAGTGAATGCGCAAGTTGAAAATTATGCCCGGGAATGAAATGATCATAAATGATCACACTCCCGGGCATAGGAAAGGCTTAATGCATTATGAACTATCTGCTTGATGGAGAGGGTATCAGGTATGTTATCGTTGCCCGACTGCACAGACAGATTTTTGTCAGGAATATTTTGGGTTTGGCCCATATTGGTTTGTGCCGGGGACGGAATCTTTGCAGCACAAATAAATGAAAATGAGAGGTCCGACAATGGGGATGAGGCAAATGAAAAGCCAGGCGCCTCCTTTCCCTATGTCATGCATCCTTCGAATGCTGAGCATTATGCCCGGTATGAATAAAGCAAGGCTGTACGCTACCGAAAGCAGATGAATAAGGTTGTGAAGGAATCCGTTTGAAAAGATGCCGGACAAGACGTTAAAGATCAGCGTGGCAATAACATTAAAAAGGACGACATACCAGTATTCTTTCCGCCTTGCCCTTCCTCTGCAGTCGAAATAGTGGCTTAAAAAGCTTGTGATTGCATCGGAAAAGGACATATCCTTTGCAGGTCCCACGGGCTGATAAGCCTGCGATTGATACGCGTTTTGCCCGTAAGGCGCGCTTCCGTAAGGGCTTTGCTCGTATGGCGCGCCTCCGTAAGAGCCTTGCCCATATGGCGCACCTCCGTAAGGGCTTTGCCCATAAGGCGCGCCTCCATAAGGGTTTTGCCCATAGGCATTCTGTGCGGAAGCGTTTTGGCTGTAGGCATTCTGATTAAAGTCATTCTGCCCGTAAGAAGCAGGCCCATAAGAGGCGGGCCCGTAAGAAGCGGAGCCATAAGAAGATTGATCCTGAGGATTCTGGCCGCGAACGTCCTGACTATTATAGGCTGGCTGCCCGCTGCCAGGTTGCCCATAAGCCTGTTGGCCGAAAGCAGCCTGACCATAGGATTGACCGCCTTCAGAGTAAGATCCATAGCCCTGCTGAAGGTTTGAGGCTTCCTGCCCATTGCCAGGAAACTGCTTTACATCGGGACTGTGGGCCGGCTGAGACGCTGAATATCCATAAGGATTCTGTTCAGGACCCGCCTTTTGAAGATTCATGCCATTGGCATTAATTTTCACAGGGGCACCGCAGGCCGTGCAGAATTTCATTCCTTCTTCCAAAGGCTGTCCACAATTTTCGCATAACATAGTCAATGCCTCCTTTTTTCAAAATTGTTTTTGACCGCCTGAGTTTTCTGACAAGGCAGCGGTCGTTTTGAGTCAGCAATAGCTAATATAAAGCTGGCATTTGCTTTGCATCAGGCATAGTTAATGCCTGATTTATAGTATACTTGTCTGTTCAGTAAAAAGCAAATGGAATGCATGGAGATTGAGGATAATTTTTCAGAGGAGGGGAATACGTGGACGATGAGTGGATAAAAATGTGGAAATGTGGATAACATTATGTTGGAATTATGAAAATTATAAATTGAATGTGGACAATGTGCATATTTTGTGGAAATCGTGCTTTCTGATGTGGGTCAAGCTTGATATATTAAAATTTTCAGTACATTTTTATGTTCCTGACATAGAAAAGAATCTTGCAAGGCAAGCAGTCAAACGATATAATTTAGGGAACGTAAATATGACTGCGTTTTTTTGAACGATAAGATGAATTATGCAGTTGGAAGGCTCCGGCATTCTCATTGCAGATTTTGTAATGAGAGAAAACGGAGAAGGGTTCCTGGAGAATCCCGGAAAGGAAAGCTTATGAGAGTCGGTTTTTTGACGAGCGGTGGGGACTGTCAGGCATTGAATGCTACCATGCGCGGCGTTGCAAAGGGATTGTATGGACTTTATGACGATGTTGAAATATTTGGATTTCTGGACGGATACAAGGGGCTGATTTATGACGAATACCGAAAAATGCCGAAATCGGATTTTTCAGGGATACTTACTGTAGGGGGTACAATTCTGGGGACAAGCCGTACGCCGTTCAAGGATATCCGGAAACCGGATGAAAATGGGCTGGACAAAGTTGAGTCCATGAAAAATACATATAGAAGGCATCGCCTGGACTGCCTCGTGGCCCTGGGGGGGAATGGATCCCTTAAGACGGCAAACCTCCTCTCCGAAGAAGGACTGAACGTGATTGGCTGCCCCAAAACAATAGATAATGACTTATGGGGTACAGAAATGACCTTTGGATTCTACTCTGCCGTGCAGGTTGCTTCGGAAGCAATTGACTGCATACATACCACGGCAGCTTCCCATGGAAGGGTATTCATCGTGGAAGTAATGGGGCATAAGGTCGGGCTGCTCACGCTCTACGCCGGGATGGCCAGCGGCGCGGACATCATCCTGCTGCCGGAAATTCCCTACAGCGTAGACGCGGTTTGCAGAAAAATTGCGGAGCGTAATAAAGGAGGCTCGCGCTTTTCAATCATTGCTGTCGCCGAAGGGGCAATATCAAAGGATGAGGCAAAGCTTGGCAAAAAGGAACTTAAAAAGAAAATGGCGGATGACGCCGCGAAATATCGCTCAGTTGCCTATAAGCTGGCAGAACAGATTGAATCAAAAACCGGCGCAGAGGTCAGGGTGACTGTTCCCGGACATACGCAGAGGGGCGGCGCTCCGGTTCCTTACGACAGGGTTTTTGCAACGAGGATTGGGGTTGAAGCCGCGAAGCTTATTAAAAAAGGAAAATTTGGAAACATGGTGGCTTTGGTCAATAATGAAATCGTGCCAGTTCCATTGGCAGAAATTGCGGGCAAGTTAAAGGTTGTAGACCCGAAGTCAAGCATAGTGGCCGAGGCCAGAATGGTGGGGATTTCCTTTGGCGATGAAGGCTAAGCAGGCATAAACATTGGAAGCAAAATGCCAATTCGGCACGCGAATCGGTGCCGAATTGGTTTGTTTTTGTTATCATCAGGAGTAGTCGCTGATGGTGACAGTGAATAGGGAATGGAACATTGAATTGTTGCGACAATTTTTGAAATGAAAAAGGAAAGGGAAATTGGGCTATACAGCTTTATACAGGAAATGGAGGTCTAAGACCTTTGACGAGGTAAAGGGTCAGGAGCCGATTACGGAATCCTTTAAAAATCAGATCCGTACCGGAAGAATCGGGCATGCCTATCTGTTTTGTGGAACCAGGGGGACAGGCAAAACTTCCATAGCCAAAATACTTGCCAGGGCGGTGAACTGTGAATCACCGGTGAATGGAAATCCATGTAATCAGTGCGGATCCTGCAAGGCAATCCTTGAGGAGTCCAGCATGAATGTCATAGAAATGGATGCGGCTTCCAATAATGGCGTGGATGATATACGGCAGATCAGGGAGCAGGTTCAGTACCCTCCTGCCGAGGGAAGGTATAAAGTATATATCATAGATGAAGTGCACATGTTGAGCACCCAGGCCTTTAACGCATTCCTGAAAACGCTGGAAGAGCCGCCGGATTATGTAATATTTGCTCTTGCTACCACCGAACCGAACAAATTGCCAGTCACGATTTTGTCAAGATGCCAGCGATATGATTTTAAAAGGATAAGCACGGAAGTGATTGCGGACCGGCTTCGCGAAATCGCGGATTTTGAAAAGATTGACATTTCGGATGACGCCCTGATGTATATCGCCAGAGTAGGGGATGGCTCAATGAGGGATTCTGTCAGCCTCCTGGATCAGTGTTCATCGTACCTATTCAGCAGGAGGATTGAATATGAGGATGCGCTGGATGTGCTCGGCGCACTGGACGCCAAGGTATATTCCGATATGGTGCGGGCTCTCGCGTCCAGGGACATGAAAAAGGCGCTCACCCTGGTTGGAGATATGGTGAACCAGGGGAAGGAGCTTGGACAGTTTGTTTCAGACTTTATGGCTTATGTCAGGAACATTCTGATGGCAAAGACAGTAAGGGATCTGAAAGGCATTGTTGACATGTCCCGGGAGGATATTGAGCGTCTGAGCGCAGATCAGGAAAAATTATCCATGGACGAGTTGCTTCGTTACATACGGATGCTTTCCGAACTATCGAATCAGCTCAGGTATTCCTCGCAAAAAAGAGTTTTGATTGAAACAATGCTGGTGAAGCTGGCTTATCCGGAGACAGACGTTTCCGAGGAAGGGATTTTGTCGAGAATTTCGGCGCTGGAAAGAAATGCAAATGCCCATGGCAGCCTGTCATACGATGGGATTGGAAATGAGACGCTTGCGGCTTTAAAACAGCTTATCGCCTCAAAGGAAAATGGAAACGGCGCGAAGAGCATGGAAAGCCCCGTCGCCCTGGGGGAAAACGATCAAAGAAAGCAGCACGAGCCTGTCAGGCTGCCGAAAGGGCAATATGAGGATTATCAGCGCTTAAGGGAGCAGTGGCAAGACATAATCGCTGAAATGGATGGAGGATTGCTGAGGGCATCTCTTGGCAATACGTTTGTCTATCCTGATAAAGATAAGGGTGGGATGATTATCGCGACAGGCAGCAGGGCAACCTATACAACGCTCTCCGAACCGGATAAGCTTGCTATTCTTCAGAATTTCGTGTCGGATCGTTTTCAGAAGGAAATCAGTTTTTCCATTAAATATACGGAAGACGGGAATGAGAGGGAATATTCCTATATAGCAGACGAGGATCTCTCAAAAATCAATTTTCCAGTTGAAACCGCGGAGGAACCTCCGGATTTCATTTGAAACATAGGGGCTGTTGGAATTAACTATGATCAAGCCCTTGGTTTAATTTCAAGAAGGAGATAGAGATGGCGAAACATGGAGGATTCCAAGGTGGGATGCCTGGGATGAACATGAACAATATAATGAAACAATATCAAAGGATGCAGCGAAAGCTTGAGGAAACACAAGAGGAACTAAAGAAAAAGGAGTACTTTGGACAGGCGGGGGGAGGAGCAGTCAAGATTACCGTTTCCGGTGAGAAGCGCCTGACAAAGGTAGAGATAGATAAGGATGCGTTGGATCCGGAAGAAAAAGATGCATTGGAAGATATGATTCTGGCGGCATGCAACCAGGCTTTTCAGCTTATGGAAGAGGATTCAGAAAAGGAAATGAGCAAGTTGACGGGTGGCATGGGCTTATAGAGACATTGGCATTTGGATGGTTTTGGGTTTATTATGGAGTATTTTTCAAAAGATATTTCGCGCCTTATAACGGAACTTTCACGCCTTCCGGGGGTTGGGCAGAAAAGCGCGCAAAGGCTCGCTTTTCATATTATTAATGCTCCGTTGGAAAAGGCAGAGGCACTTTCGGATGCAATCCTGAACGCAAGGCGAAATGTCCGATACTGTAGCTGCTGCTGCACGATTACGGATTCTGATCTGTGTCCAATTTGCAAATCTCCTGAGAGAAATCACCGCGTTATCATGGTTTTGGAAAATCCGCGTGATATGGGAGCTTATGAACGAACCGGAAAGTATGATGGAGTGTATCATGTCCTTCATGGGGCAATATCGCCTATGTTGGGAATTGGTCCGGATGATATCAGGCTGAAAGAGCTGATGGTGCGTCTGCAGGGCGATGTGGATGAAGTGATTATTGCTACGAACTCTTCATTGGAAGGAGAAACCACAGCTACTTATCTCGTAAAAATGATCAAGCCTACCGGAATCAAGATTAGTCGTATAGCTTCCGGGGTTCCCGTCGGGGGCGATATAGAAAATATAGATGAGATTACACTTCTTCGAGCTTTGGAAGGGCGTGTTGTACTTTGACTTTTTATTGTGTGTCACCAAAGGGAAATATGCTGCCTTCAGGCAAATGGCAGCTTGCTGCGAGCGTGGGCACGGTTTGTATTCGTCCCTGCTTGATTGAGAAAGCTTGCTTAAGCAGGCTGAAAATAGGTGGACAGCAGGTAAACCTGAGCTGATAACGCGGGAGAAATGAATGGATAGATATGAATTTAATTTAAAAGCCGAACAAATTCGAAAAATGACCGACAGGGGAGATTACAAAACTGCAATGCAGATAGCGGACACAATAGATTGGCGGAGAGTAAGGAACGCAAATCTATTGTCTTCGATTTCGGAAATATACGAGATTAACCGTGAGTATGAGGAGGCAAAGGATATACTTTTGCTGGCTTTTGATCGCGCGCCGGTTGGGAAACGTTTTTTGTTTAAGCTCTCGGAGATTTCCGTAAAGGCTGGTAATGTTCCGGATGCCATGGAGTTTTACAGGGAATTTTGCGAGGTGAGTCCGGATGATTCCAGGCAGTATCTTCTCAGGTATATGATCTTGAAGGCAAAGGGTGCTGGAGCGGAGCAACTGGCGGGCTGCCTTGAACAGTATACGAACACGGAAATAGATGAAAAATGGCTCTATGAGCTTGCAGTGCTTTATGCGGAATCTGGAAAAGCCGAAGAATGTATTAAAACCTGTGACAGGATATCCGTTCTGTTTGGGGAAGGGAATTATGTTGACCAGGCTCTCCGCCTCCGGCAAAGGGTTCAATCCTCGTATGAAAAGAACGATGCTTCGGAAAGCAAGGGATATTATGAAGAGGCCGCGAGAGGCGTGCCGGAGGAATATTCCGATGCCGAGGAGGACACAACAATATACCGCCGCAGGAATGAGGCGACTTATGAGCCTGAGCTTCAGCAGGATTATGAGGTGCAAGTACAGGGCGGCGCGGCTTATCAGGACGAAGCGGCGACAATGCAGGGCGGCGCGGCTTATCAGGGCAATGCGGCGACAATGCAGGGCGGCGCGGCTTATCAGGGCGATGCGGCGACAATGCAGGGCGGCGCAGCTTATCAGGGTAATGCGGCGACAATGCAGGGCGGCGCGGCTTATCAGGGCGACGCGGCGACAATGCAGGGCGGCGCGGCTTATCAGGGTAATGCGGCGACAATGCAGGGCGGCGTAGCTTATCAGGGCGACGCGGCGACAATGCAGGGCAGCGCGGCTTATCAGGGTAATGCGGCGACAATGCAGGGCGGCGTAGCTTATCAGGGCGACGCGGCGACAATGCAGGGCAGCGCGACTTATCAGGGCGAGGCTGGGCCGGTTCAGGATGCCATTTCCTATCATGGTGAGACAGACGGGGGGCAGGTTTCAAAAAACGAAGACTTTGTTTTGGATCCTGCAGGCGGTGGAGATACGAAAAGAGTGCCGGATCATCGTCAGCGGAAATCTGCCAACAGGAGGATTATGCCGGCAAAGGAGGACGTTCTTGAAACGCTCGAAAAAACAATAGCTGGGGCAAGGGACAGGAGGAATAATCAGTCGGGCAGCTATGTGGACGAAAAAGCATCCGATATCCACCAGGAAAAGAAGCTTTCTCTGGAAAAGGGAGTTATGCCGGAAAGAACTGTGGCTTCAAATGAGGATGGTGCCCGGGCAGATGCCAGCGGACAGGAACCGTATGATAACGATGGCAGGGATCCATCAACCCGGGGGAGTGAGGAAAACAGGCAGCCCGAGATAGCCGTAAGTGAATTCAAAGACGATGAAACGAGGGAAGAAACCCCCTCAGCAGACGATTTGCAAGTTCGGAATTCAAAGCAGCCAACCCCTGCGTTATTAGATGATAATGCAGAAGATTTTGATAAAGGCATGGAGGGGGATTTGACCAATGTCCAGGATAATCCCGAAACCTACCATATGATCATAGAGGCAAAAACACCGGATTCCGGGGTGAGAATTGCATTAGATGAAATTCGCTACTTCCATGATCAATATAATTATCAGTTTAAAATAGCAAAGGTTAATGCGGAAAAGATTAACAGAAATGGCTTTTCTACATTTATACCCAAAATTGTAGAGAAAGATTTGATTATCGAAAATGCAGGCTCCCTGTCATATGAGGCAATTGATGAGATTTCAAGTTATATTACGAGGCCGAAAGACGGTTCATCTATAATAATGGTTGATATTGCTCATCGTTTTGATAAGATAGCATCTGACTGGCCGGGATTTGTAAAACGTTTTGATATAGTTTCTGATGTAGCTGACGATGCGGCAGAGGAGGATTCCGAACAGTCCGATGAGGTTCGCAATATGCCTGAGGCCGACAGAGACAGGGATTTGCGGGAAACGGGTCGAAATTCCGAATCTGGCTCTTCCGGGGATTTCCGAAACAATGATCTCCAACGTTTTGAAGCGACGGATGGGAGGGAGTTGGAGGCTCGGGAAAGGGCGCGTATAGGAAGGGAAGATGAAGAGTATAAAACTCTGGAAAGGGGTGAGCGTAGAGAAGAGACGGAGAGGGATCCCGGCAAGGACTTGTTCAGTCCGGATATTCCTGAAGATTACTACAGGGAAATGGAGATGAATGATTTCGCGGCCTATGCCCAAGAATACGCAAGACAAATAGATTGTGTCCTGACGGGCAAGACCATACTGGCGTTATATGAACGGATTGAGCAAATTGAATCGGCCGGTGAGAAGCTTACAAAACAAAGGGCAGAGGAATTGATTGAGGAGGCAGCGGATCACGCGGAAAAACCCCCTATAGGAAAAAAATTGGCAGGTATGTTCCAATCAAAGTATGATAAAAATGACAAATTGATTCTACGACGGGAAGATTTTATATATTGAATATTGCTGGTACTTTCCAGGAAGTGAGGTCTACATGAATATGCTTAGAGAAAGCTGGGTGCAGATCGCCGTAGCCGCCTTTTTGGCGGCTATGTTTTTCAACGGGTACAGGAAAGGGTTTTTGAAGATGAGCGTTTCGCTGCTTTCCCTTGTCCTTTCCATTATGGCTGCAAGGGCGATGCTGCCCTACGCCCAGGAATATGTGGCCGAAAATACCAATTTACGGGAATGGGTTACAGAACGGGTGCAAGGTGTGATTGGTAGAGAAGGAACTGTGGGCAAGTTTGCTGAGGATAGCATTGAAAAAGCAGAGGAGGAAATTACGGAGAGTCTTACGGCAACGCTGCCAGAAGACATTAAGAATGGACTTCCAATTATGCAGGGAGGAGCATTGCCGGGGAACATCGGAGTTATGAAATCAGATAGCGCGGAGGGGAGTAAAAACAAGAATACTGGTCCGGATAAGACGGATGTGCTATACCAGATGTTAGGAATTGACCGGATGGCCGAACATATTGCTGATAAAATATATACATCAATAGTAGCCGTCATTTTGTTCCTTGCTATTCAAATAATTGTCAGGATATTAATCATATTCTTGTTTAAGGCTTTGGACGGCATTTTGGAGGCAGCAGGTTTCGGAATCGCCAACAGGATAGCGGGTGGTGGGCTTGGACTTTTGAAGGCTCTGTTTCATATCTGGACAATTATCATTATAATAGGTATCCTGCCGGAGTCAGAGCTTACAAAGGAGATAGCTGCTCAGTTTAACAACACGCCTTGGCTTCACTGGTTAAAGGAGACCAATCTGATAACAAGGTTGCTGACGAATATTTTGAGTTAAGAAAACGCTAATTTAAGCGTTTCCGGTGCCAAAAACGTGCCGCGAAGCGGCGAATTTCTTTTGCGTTTTCGTGTATGTCATAAGAAAATGCGCAACGCTGCATCGTATTTTCATGAAGAAACCGTAACAGGTATTTGACAAATGGTCGAAAATATCTGTTACGGTTTTTTTGACATAAAATATTTCTAAGGCATAAAAAAATGACCTTGCGGCCATCTTATTAATGACGCCAACGAGACTCGAACTCGTGTTACCACCGTGAAAGGGTGGTGTCTTAACCGCTTGACCATGGCGCCAAATATTCAAAATAAAATTTATTCAAAGGCGAAGACCGGATTCGAACCGGTGGTCAGGGTTTTGCAGACCCACGCCTTACCCCTTGGCTACTCCGCCTGATAAAAAATCAAGCTCCCCCAGCTGGACTCGAACCAGCGACACCGCGGTTAACAGCCGCGTGCTCTACCGACTGAGCTATAGAGGAATACTACTGAGCAAGTATTCTATAAATCTTGCGCAGCACTAGCTATGATACTCAATTCAGTACTGCTTGTCAAGCCTTTTTTTAAAAATATTCTATCAGTAAATAAACAGCAAATAAAACAGCGCCTTGCAGTATGCCGGCATACGCGAGGCGCTGATTGCTCAGATACGTTTTCACTATACCTGACGGTATTTGAAAATGTTTTCTTAAGTTGTTAAGTTGATTAGGCGGCAGTCTTCTTCTCGAGCAGAGCCTTTCTGGCGAGATCAACCGGTATGATCAAAAGCGCCAGGAGCATGGAGACGATCAGAGCTCTCGCGTTCAGTGTAGTGGTGCTGAACACATCCCCGCCAATTTGTATAATGATTGTCTGGAGGATAAAGATGGAGCCCATAACAATGATGAACCTCCAGTTTTCATTGATATGCTCGAACAGGTTGAATCTCTCTGACCTGGTGTTCAGGCTGTTAAAGATAATGGAGTATATGAAGAAGGCGAACATAAAGGTCTTTTCATACAGCTCCGGATTCGGGCAATCCTGCGGCGTCACAAACTTTGTGATGCCAAAAAGATTTTCCAGAATCAGGATGGAACCCAGAGTGATAAAAACGGAACTTGTGCCGATCGCGGTCTTTATATAATCTGTAAGGATGTCATCAGTTCTCTTCGCGGGCTTATCATCCATATAACGGTCGAGAATAGGCTCTCCACCGAAGGCCATAGCCGCAAGGGTGTCCATAATCAGGTTGATCCATAGGATCTGAACGATGGAAAACGGTTCCGTCCATCCAAGGATGGGCGCAATGATATTCATAAGCAAGGTGCTTATATTTACAGTCAATTGGAAAATGAGGAACTTCCCTACGGATTTCGCCATAGTGCGGCTATTTAACACACAATCCTTGATGGACGTAAGGCTGTTGTTGAGAATGACTACGTCGCCGGCCTCCTGGGCGACCGCAGTACCGTCTCCCATGGCAAAGCCAATATCAGCCTGCTTGAGGGCGGGAGCGTCATTTACGCCATCTCCGGTCATTCCGCAGACGTTATCAATTTGCTGTGACAGAGAAACAAGGCGCTTTTTGTCAAGCGGTTTGGCGCGGCTGACAACGCGGAGTCTTGGGAGGGCTTCCTTCAGTTTGTCATCCGGCATGGCTTCAAGCTGATCATGGGTCAGCACGACATCATTTTTCTCATCCTTAAGTATTCCCGCTTCCTTTGCAATGGCAACGGCTGTTTCCTCGGCATCCCCGGTGACCATGACAACCTGAATGCCAGCCTTGTTCAGTATATTGACAGTTTCTACCGCGTCTGTGCGGACATTGTCACGAAGGCACAGCACAGCCATAAGGATCGTCTTGTCGCCTGTTTTTTTCACAACGGACAGGAGCTTCATTGTCCGCTTTGCCTGTGCGTGCATAGTTTCTTCTAACTTTTGACGGTTATCTGCTGAAAAGTCATTCAGGCTGCCATCGTCACCCATATAATGAGTAATTTCATCGATAATGCCTTCCGTGGCGCCTTTCCAGTAAATCGTTCCATCATTCAAAGAAACTGTCGCGCATTTCTTTTCCGAGTCAAAGCCGCTGATTTCAAGAACTTTGGAAGTGTCTTTTTTTGACTCATCATACCCTTTGGAAATGGCATAGGCAAGCAATGCCCTGTCCATATTGTTGCTTCCTATTGGCTTCCCTTCGGATATTTTTGCAAGGTTGTTCAGAGTGATTGCTTCAATAAATTCGGGATCCTGCAGGGATTCGCGGATAACGCCATCACCGGTGATGAATTCCACGAGTGAAAGGTTGCCCTGAGTAATTGTGCCTGTCTTGTCGCTGAAAAGGACATTCATATAAGCGGAATCAGAAAATGCCGCCTTATGGCTGACAAGAATGTTCTTTTTGTACATAGATTCCGTATTCATTGACTGAACAAGGCTGTTCATCATGGGAAGACCTTCCGGCACGGCCATGATAACGATGGAAGCCATAAGCATGACCGCTTCCGCGATAAGGAGCAGGATGAACACTATGCTCGCGGGCTCTTCAGCGCGGATAAGGCTAAGGACCACATGGAGGATGCCGGCAATGATTGCGGCGGAAACACCCAGCTTGCCGATTCCTGCGGCTACAACTTCAAGCTTGAGGCTGGAAGTATCCTTACGTTCCTCCTCTCCGCTGTCGTCCGTCAATGCCTTGTTAATCTTGCCGAGCTCGGATTCATCCCCGATGACCGTGGCAACAAGGTAACCTTCACCGGACGTGACAACGGAGCCCATGAATACCTTGCATTCGGAAGCGTAGTCCGTGGATTCGGCTTCCTCCATGCTGCTTGCGGCAGATTTGGATTCGTCCCTTGACTCGCCATTCAGGGCAGCCTGCGATACTTTGATTTTGCCTTCAAAAAGCAGGCCATCGACAGGAACTTTGTCTCCGGCCTGTACAAGGACGGTGTCGCCCTTTACGATCTCACTGGTCAGAATGTTGACAAGTTTTCCGCCACGAATGACTTTCGCGTAGGTTTTGTTGTATTCCTCCTGCAGGGCCTCACTTCTTGAGCTGTTTCGATATTCGGAAAGTGTGCTAAAGCCGGTGGAAAGGCCGATAGCCATGATAATGCTGATGATTTCTACGACGTCATTCTCTCCCGCAAGAGCCGGAACGATGATGCCCAGGACGGCCAGCAGAATTTTCAGCAAGAGCGCGCCGCAGAGTACCTTGATCCAGATGTCATTAAATGCGCCAATGAACATGGACCAAAGAGATTCGGCCTCCTTTCTTGAGAGCTCGTTTGTTCCGAACTGTTGCTTGCTTTTTTCGACTTCGGCATCCGAGAGGCCGTTTCGAAAAGCGTCAATGTTGAAATTGTCCATGAATGTTTTTCCCTCCTTGTGCTTTTTGATTGGAAAAGTGACAAATGTAGCGCCTGGACAGGCATTTAGAACCTGAGCAAGCTATATGGCAAGTCTGCCGGACAAGCCGTGCTTGACGCATGCCGGCAGGCGGATGCCCTGAATAATTGCCTTTGTTCTCAAATTGGGACATTAGCGCAAGCGTCATTTTTTGGCCGGGGGCATATGGTAGCGCCGGTTGAAGTCCTCTTTGATGGCGGCAAGCTTTGCCTGATCCTCCTGCCTTTTCCTTCTGGCATCTTCCTGAATCTGCCTGGTTTCTTCGATGCCCGAAGTAATGGTTCTCCAGGAGGCTTCAAGCGTCTCCGCCTGGATGGAGCTTCCGGAAGCGAGGCGTGCCGTCATTTTGGCGGCTTCCACGGAGTTCTGGGCATTTTTCAGGAGCAACTCATTGGTCTTCTTGTCTAATGCGGCCATGGATTCGGCCTGGATTTTTTGGCGTTTCAGAAGCATGGCCTGGGCAAGCGCCTGTTTGAACACGGGAAGAGTGATTACAAAGGCGGTATTGATTTTCCTGACCAGGTTATAGTTGCTGAATTCCATTGTTTTAATCATCGGGATGGACTGCATGGCAATGCTTTCAGCGGTACGGAGGTCCTGGGTGCGTTGCTCCATCATCATAAGTGCCTGATTCAGACTGGTGATCTCGAACTGGAGCTCCTGGTTCCCGGTCTGTTCCATCTCCTGTTTTTTTTGCGCCATGTAGTTCTCGATTTCATGGCAGGCCTGCTCGCCGGCAACGATATATTTCACCAGTTCGTGGTAGTATCCGACATTCGCTTCGAACATTTGGTTCAAGGTCTGATTGGACTGCCTGATCTCGGTTTCGTAAGTTTTTAACTGAACGTAGATTTTGTCGATGTCATCGCCCATTTTATGATATTTGGACAGAATTTTATCCAACTGTTTTTGCATATTTCCAAACAGTTTGCCGAAGAAGCCCGGATTCTCCCTGATCTCGTCAATGTTGAATTGATCCATGATTTTTGAAAGGGTAAGCATCATTTCACTGGTGTTGTTCAACTGTGAAGTGTTCATGCTGTTCAGGACAACGTCAGAAGCTTTTGCTATTTCCTCTGCCGCATCGGCTCCAAAAGAAGCGATGGTATCCAGGTTGTAGACATCCAAGGTACTGGTGAGCTTATCAACTTCCTGTGAATTAGCTAATTCTGTGCTCATCCTCTGTCGGTCGGCAACAATATCATAATCCTTGACTGGAACAATCTCGCCGCCTGGGACGGCGGAGGTTGCCATCATGTTTGTGTTATCTGTGGAGGCAAGTCCGGTTTGCGGTTTTTTGAATTCAAGTGCCATAAAAAATTCCTTTCTTCTTTGAGTGAAGGCCTGCGTTGCTGCAGGGTCCAGGTGGTTGTATGAAAGGCAAGCCTTTCATACTTCATTTGTGCCACTGGCACGACACAAATGGGACGCAATGCCTGTGGCATCAAGTCAAGTATGAAAAGCAAGCTTTTCATACTTCATTTGTGCCGCTGGCGCGACACAAATGGGACTCAACGCCTGCGGCATTAAGTCAAAGTATGAATCGTTACTGGGTTGGGTTCCCCCTTCGGAACAGCATTTCCCCGAGGTTTTGCAGCATGCTGTTCAAAGAAGGGCTCCTGAGGTTGGGAACCTGCAGGTCGTAAAGATATTCCCCCGCCTGGTACTCCTGCATAAGTGGTTCGTTGAAGTACATTTCAATACTTTGGTACCCGGTCGGGACGAAGAACAATATATCGAAGCCAATCAGATTCAAAAAGGCGGCCAGAATGGAATCTTCCAGGGAGGGTAGCTTTTCGGCGGTATTGATGTAAAGCAGTTTGGGGTTCTTCTCCGTAAAGTCAAACTTTTGAATCAGCCTGACGATATCATTAGGGAGGTTCAATACGATGGCGAGGGCGGCATATTCAGCACCGTTCTGTCCCATGCCGCGAATCCGTTTCAGTTCGATTAGTTCCTGAAGGCGGTCCAGTATATATTCCTGCTTTTCTGTCCTGAGCATCCCATAGGGCCAGGAGGAGTGATTCAAAATATTTTTTTTCTGTATCTTACCATTCCTGAAAAAGGAAGGGGGGAATCTGCGGAAAGGATTGGGGGCTGCGGGATCGATGTATGGTGCGCTCTGAATGAGCACGGTGTCATCTGTTATCAGTGAGCGGATAAAGGTCCAGTATTTTCCGACCTGGCCGTCCTTTACCCCGGAAATTTTGGCGAAAAGGACAGGTATGTTTAATGTGTTCCCGTTGCTGCTGAAGCCAGGACGGTATTTCAAATCCTGCCCCCAGAGTATAGGGATTTCTTCATACATGGTCTGAAGCGTAATCACGTTTGCACTGGCGAACTGCTGATTTCTGTAAAGGCCGCTGTCCTGGTACAGAATGCCGTTCAGTTCCTGCTCGGCATGGTAGGCTGTCGTTCCCATGCGGAATTGCGAGCTATCCTCCGGGTAATTATTGAGGGCAAGTGACTCGGGATAATGTTCCTCGCATAACAGCGTGTCGCTGAGAAGGCAGGAGCCGTCAGCGTTCGGAAGAAGCACGAGTATGTCCACGGGGAGCCTGGAGAGGAAGCGGAGGAACAAGGCCTCGTTTTCCGATCTGCATCCGCCAAAAAAGAAAAAGGCGGAGATAGAAGGTGGCTTCCAGGAGGCAAAAAGCCGGGATGAATACCTTTTCAGCCAGGCCAGGAGATATACGGCGCGGCTCGTGAGTTTTGGAAGGCTTTCGCCGGAGCACCTGCTTGTTTCCAGATAGGCGAACATGAATTCGGCAAAAGCTTTCCGCATCAGCGGCTCTATGTCCGACCCCGGGACATTTTGCAGGTTTGAGGCGGCAAGGTCGAGGATCATTTGTTCGGCATCCTGATAATTGCGGCGGCTAATCTGGCTGACTTCGTCCGGCGAGGGCTTTGGGAGTTCGCCGTTCACGATAACAAGTTTTCTGCCTGCGTTCCTAACTTCTTGTTGGAGCAGATAAAGGTCGTTGGCGTAATTGGCCTTGTTCCATACGCCAGTGATTTTGCAGAAACAATTGTAGAAGTGATTTCTGTCGTCTCCCCTCAGGGCGGGATCCTGACGGACGCTTTCAAGAGTACTCCTTTTCATCCATGCGTTAGTGCAGGCTGATATAGAGGGTCCGCTGCCAATCATCCGTCTGCGAGCATCCTCGCTGCGAATGCTTTCACGCAGGTATTTCATCGTGAAATCAGCAGGAAAAGGAGAATTGCCTGCGATTTCAAAAGCGGGTGAAAGACATTTCGAGGCATCCAGGCGGAAAAATTCATCCTTGTCCTGAGGACGGAAAAGGATGACATCCGCGCCGGCATGCGCAAGGACAAGGAGGAACGCCAGAGAATGGTTTGAGAGCGGTCCATCGACAAATATTTTGGGCAGATCATTACTGCCCAGATGGTCAAGTATACTCTCAAATTTATAATACATCCAGCACATGAATTTGATATAAGCGTTTTTCAGGATATTTTCAGATTTGCCGGATTTCTTCATGGCTTCAAGCTGGGAGAATATGGCAAGGGCGAGATCCCTGCGTCTGCCGCTGCCAACCCTCGGAAGCCATATGGCCAGACCCTTTTCCAAGGAAGCTATGTCCATTCGGAAATCCATTCCCAATCTTTCATTATAATAAGAAAGCTGCCGTTCATCAGGGTTTTGGATATTGCCATCGGAAACTATGCCTGCTTCAAGCGAAGCGGCATAATATTTCCTGAGGAAGGCTTCCATATCCGGTGAATACCCGGTAAGGCGGTAGAAAAAGACTCCCTTTTGTTGCCTTTTACTCAATTCGGTGAAGTAATCATCCATTATATGGAGAGATATAAAATCAAACATTGTCCGCTCCGTCCTTTGTCAGTCGGAAAGGCCGGAAAGCCGGCGTTCCCTTAACATCTGTGTCGGCAGACTGCGCGCCGCCATTGAAGATGGTGAATAGATGATTTGATTTTAACACAAGATTTGTTTTTTTACTAGTATGACTGTAAATATATAGAGATAATATTTCTGTGAAAAATCAATTAGGCCGATTGCATAAAAACCATTCTATAATTTTTGATTATGTGGTATGATATGACAAAATTTAAAAAATTGAGCGACGAGTTCACGAAAAAGTTTTTGCGGTTTGTCGGCAATTGAAATGGCTAAAGACCATTTAAAGAGGAGACAGAGAAATGGATGAGGTGAAACTGAAGAGGCTCAGGGATTTTATTGACGCATCAGAAAGAATCGTGTTCTTTGGGGGTGCCGGCGTGTCAACGGAGAGCGGAGTGCCGGATTTCCGCAGCAAGGACGGGTTGTATAACCAACGGGATGTGCGCTTCGAGAAATACAGGCCGGAATATCTCCTGAGCCATAGCTGCCTCACGCGCGAACCGAAGGTGTACTATGAGTTTCACAGGCAAAAGATGGATACCCGCAGCATCCAGCCGAACAGCGCTCATAAATACCTTGCGGCTCTGGAAAAGCAGGGCAAGCTGACTGCGGTTGTGACCCAGAATATCGATGGGCTCCACCAGAAGGCGGGCAGCAGGAATGTTTTTGAAATTCATGGAAGCGCTCTCCGAAATTACTGCCAGAAGTGTGGCGCGGTTTACCCGGAGGATTTTATCTTCAAGTCGGATGAGGACGTTCCGCACTGCAAGGTTCCGGGATGTGGGGGCATAGTTCGGCCGGATATCACCCTGTATGAGGAAAGCCTGCCGGAAGAGGCGGTGGAGGGAGCCGTGCGCGCCATTTCCGATGCGGACATGCTGATCATCGGAGGCACGTCACTTACGGTTTATCCTGCTGCGTCTTATGTGAATTATTTCCGAGGCAGGAGGCTTGCCATTATCAACAGGGATCCTCTGGAAGTCAGAATAGGCGGTGGAATTGAAACGCTTGTCATTACGGACAGGATCGGAGAAGTATTCTCCCGCCTCGCGGAACTACAGGCGATGGAATTGTAAGCATCAGGTATCGAAGAGCCTTGCTGATGCGATGCCGCCTCGCAGGCAAAACCTGCTTTGACAGGGAAAAAATGAAAAGGAGAAAAAAATGGCATTTCCAAAAGGTTTTTTATGGGGCGGCGCAGTCGCCGCAAATCAGTGTGAGGGCGCCTATCTGGCGGATGGGAAGAAGCTTGCTGTGCCGGATATGTTGCTGGGGGGTGATGTGAATACGCCGAGGACGTTTCTCCCGGTAACGGATCCGAAGGCATTTTATCCAAGCCATGAGGCGATTGATTTCTATCATCGTTACAAGGAAGACATCGCCCTGTTTGCGGAAATGGGCTTTAAATGTTTCCGCCTGTCCATCAACTGGTCACGTATCTTTCCGAACGGTGATGATCCTGAGCCGAACGAGGCCGGCCTATCCTTTTATGACAGTGTTTTTGATGAGTGCAGGAAATATGGCATTGAGCCGCTTGTGACGCTGAGCCATTATGAGATTCCATGGAATATTGTCACAAAATACCATGGCTTCCTGAGCCGGGAGACAATCGGGCTGTTTACCAGGTACGCGGAAACCTGTTTCCGGCGTTATAAGGACAAGGTGAAGTATTGGCTGACTTTCAACGAGATTAATATCGCCTGCATGGGAGAGGGCGGGATTGGAAACCTATATGGGCTGGGCCTGATGGAGGACGAGGATATTGGGGCAAAGGACCCAATACGGCTGACAGAACTGAAAGCAAATCCTCAGAAAACTTTTGAGGCTCTGCATAATGAATTTGTAGCCAGCGCGCTGACTGTACAAAAGGGTCATGAGATTAATCCCGAATTCATGATTGGAAACATGATTGCCCATGTCACGGTTTATCCTCTGACTCCGAACCCAAAAGACATCATGGCCTGCCTGGAGGAGGATAATTTCAAAAATAATTTCTGCGGTGATGTGCAGGTACGGGGGGAGTACCCCACCTTTGCGTGGAAATATTTCAAAGATCACGGGATTGACACGTCCTTTATTACGGAAGAGGACAAGGCCGTATTGAAAAAAGGCGTTGTGGACTTCTATACATTTTCTTATTATCAGTCCAACTGCGTCACTGTGGACGAAAAGGCGGAAAAAACCCAGGGCAATATGAGCGTCGGCGCGAAGAATCCATATCTGAAGGCCTCGGACTGGGGATGGCAGATCGACCCGCTGGGGCTTCGGTACACCCTGAATGCCCTCCATGACCGTTATCCGCATACGCCGCTGATGGTGGTTGAGAATGGTTTTGGCGCGTTTGACAAGGTGGAGGATGACGGCGCGATTCACGATCCGTATAGGATTGAGTATTTTCGTGAACATATCCGCTGCATGGGGGAGGCCATAGAGGACGGAGTCCCTCTGATAGGATACACTACCTGGGGACCTATCGATCTGGTCTCCGCAGGGACAGGACAGTATGCAAAGCGGTATGGCTTCATCTATGTCGACAGGCATGATGACGGGACCGGCGATTTTTCCAGGAGCCGTAAAGATTCCTTCTTCTGGTACAAAAAGGTAATCGAAAGCAACGGGGAGGATCTGGACTGATCAAGGAGCCGTATGGATCGCGATACCGCGGCTGTTTGTCAGGAATTAAAGCGGCAAAAAACCACTTTAATAGAGGAGCTATGCAGCCTGCGATACCGCGGCTGTTTGTCGGGAATTAAAGCGGCAATAACCACTTTAATAAAGGAGCAAGGATATGGAGGGACAGGAGCTGGCACCGGGCATTGGAGAGGGTTCCCAGATGGTTCCCATGGAAACAATAGCCGGATTCCATGTAAGGCGCGGGATGTACGAGCTGAACGGAGCAACGGCATTGTCGGGCGCGGTGAATTTTACAGTTTATTCAATGGGAGCGACAGCGGTGGAACTGCTCCTTTTCCATAGGGAAGAGGAGCAGCCATACGCCAGGCTCCCGTTCCCGAAGCATTATCGTATTGGCCATGTCTGGTCAATGATTGTTTTTGACCTGGATATAGAAGAATTTGAGTATGCTTACAGTCTGGATGGTCCTTATGAACCGGAGAAGGGATTAATCTTTGACAGGAAGCGGGTGCTGCTGGACATCTATGCCAGAGCCATTACTGGACAAAGCAAATGGGCTGAAAAGAACAGCGGCATTTATAAGGCGAGGGTGGTGCGCAACACCTTTGATTGGGGCGAGGACGACAATCCGAAGATACCCATGTCAGATTTGGTGATTTACGAGTTGCATATAAGGGGCTATACGAGGCATCCTTCATCGGGGGTCACTGCTCCCGGCACCTTTCTCGGCCTTGTAGAAAAAATCCCTTACCTGAAAGACCTTGGGGTTAATGCCGTTGAACTGATGCCGGTATTTGCCTTTGATGAGACGGCTGAAAAGAGGGTCGCGAACGGGGTGGAACTCCTTAATTATTGGGGATACAATCCAATCGGTTTTTTTGCCCCCAATACGAGCTATGCCGCCGGGAAGGAGTACAACCGGGAGGGCTACGAGCTGAAGACACTTGTCAGGGAACTGAACAGGAATGGAATTGAATGCATTCTTGACGTGGTTTTCAATCATACCGCGGAGGGAGGGGAGAAAGGGCCGGCTTTCTCCTTCAAGGGCTTTGATAACCAGATATATTATTTACTGACAAAGGATGGACACTATTATGATTTCAGCGGCTGCGGAAACAGCCTGAACTGCAATCATCCGGTTGTCCAGAACCTCATACTTGACAGCCTGCGTTACTGGACGACTGCTTACCATATTGACGGATTCCGTTTTGATTTGGCAAGTATCCTTGGAAGGGACGAGGATGGGCGGCCGATGCGGAATCCACCGCTCCTTGAGAGGCTGGCCTGTGATCCGATTCTTGGGGATGTCAAGCTGATTGCGGAAGCATGGGACGCGGGCGGCCTGTATCAGGTGGGTGGATTCACCTACAGAGGGCGATGGGCGGAATGGAATGGGCATTACCGTGATGACCTCCGGGATTTCCTCAAAGGGGATTTTGGAATGTGGAGGACGGCTGTCGCCCGAATTACGGGCTCAAGGGATATTTATGACCCGGTATCCAGAGGGAATAACGCATCCGTGAATTTCCTGACATGTCATGACGGCTTCACTCTGAATGATTTGTATTCCTATACCTGGAAGCATAATGAAGCAAATGGCTGGTTCAATGAGGATGGGAATGATGATAATCACAGTTGGAACTGCGGTCATGAGGGAGCTACTGAGGACCGGGAAATAAATCGGCTGCGGCGTCGGCTTTGCCGCAACGCGGCCGTGGTACTGCTGATGAGCAGGGGAACGCCGATGATCCTTTCCGGTGATGAGTTCCTGAATTCGCAGCGGGGAAATAACAATGCTTATTGCCAGGATAATGAAATATCTTGGCTTGATTGGAATGACCTGGAAAAGAACAGGGATTTCTATAATTTCGTGCGGTATATGATACATTTCCGCATGAAGCATGCCGTTTTGCGAAAGCCGTCTGAGCCGGCATCGTTTATGCCTCAGGATCTGACCGTGATGGAGCCAACGGATGGGAGTCGTGCCATGGGCGTGCTTTATGCCGGCCGCGGAAACGATGGCAGCGATGATCTGCTGCTTCTTCTCATTAATGTGTACTGGGAGGAGCAGTTCGCAAGGATACCTCAATTGCCTGAAGGATTTGTCTGGAACATCCTTGTGGATACGATGGAGGATTCGGGCATTTGCATTCCCGCAAAGCCCGCCGTAGGAGCCGTCATGATGGGGCCTCGTTCAGCCATGGTTTTGCAGGCACAAAAGAGGTAAACGGAGCAGCCCTGCAGAGATTTGCTATGTATCAAGACTTGACGGGAATGGCATGCGTGTGTTATATTCCGTTGGCATGTCTTTACATCGTATAAAAGTGGGTTTTTCCTCGGCAAAAGGAATGCCGTGGAAAAATCCAGCAAAATATGCCTGAGGGCATATTTTGCTTTTACGAAGAAGGATGTGCCTGGATCGTTGTCATAAAAAGAATCATTGGAGGTGAATAGCCGTGCGTACAAAGATTACTTTGGCATGTACAGAATGCAAACAGAGGAATTATTTCCTGACAAAGGAGAAAAAGCTCCATCCCGACAGAATGGAACTGAATAAGTACTGCCGTTTCTGCAGGAAACATACGCCCCACAAGGAGACGAAGTAATGGAGAAAGAAAAGAAGTCCTTTCTTCGTGATTTTTGGAAGGGGTTGAAGACGGAGTACAACAAAATCGTATTTCCAAGCAGGGATGATGTTATAAAGCAAACTGCGGCCACCATTATTGTAAGTTTCGTGATTGGCGCGATGATTGCTTTATTGGATGTGATCATGAAGACGGGACTTGGATACATTCTTAAATAGTGAGATGATTTGTAACTATTCAGCAATATCTGGATTCCAGAAAGTGTTGGATGCTTACGAATGGCAGGCATGGTTCCTGCCGGTGGAAAAGGTGAAGGCGGATGGCAGAAGCGAATTCTGAAGCGCGCTGGTATGTGGCCCATACTTATTCGGGCTACGAGAATAAAGTGAAAATGGACCTCGAAAAAACAATAGCGAACCGCAACCTCTCGGATATGATTTTCGAGGTGAGCGTTCCTATGCAGCCCGTAATCGAGGTAAAAAACGGGGTCGAAAAAAAATCGGACAAAAAGATGTTCCCGGGATACGTCCTGGTCAATATGATCATGAATGATGAAACCTGGTATGTGGTGAGGAATACCCGAGGAGTAACGGGATTCGTGGGTCCTGGTTCAAAGCCGGTCCCACTTTCGGAAGAGGAAATTGCCGCATTAGGGTATAGGGCTTCCGAAGTGCTTGTTGATTTCGCGATTGGAGATACAGTCAATGTGACGCAGGGGGCTTGGAAGGATACGATTGGGGTCATTTCGGAAATCAATGAGCAGAAGCGTACCGTAACGATCAATGTCGAGATGTTCGGCAGAGACACGCCTGTAGAGTTGTCCTATGGAGAGATTCAGAAGCTGAAATGATGCCGGGTTTCTAACTGTTCAGAAAGTATATGGATTTTCTGACAAAAAGATTAATGATAATTATCGATAACGATAAAGCGGTCGGCCGGAGGAATCGGCGGCCGCGGGACTGGGAGGGTTCGCCCGTAAATACCACAAGGAGGTGCCAGTTATGGCAAAAAAGGTAACAGGTTATATCAAATTGCAGATTCCTGCCGGCAAGGCAACGCCGGCTCCGCCTGTAGGCCCCGCGCTTGGCCAGCATGGGGTGAATATCGTTGCGTTTACTAAGGAGTTTAATGCCAGGACGGCAAATGAGGGGGATGTGATCATTCCCGTAGTGATTACCGTTTACGCGGATAGAACCTTCAGCTTCATTACCAAAACTCCGCCGGCTCCGGTTCTGATCAAGAAGGCATGCAAGATACAGAAAGCCTCGGGGCAGCCAAACAAGGTGAAGGCTGCGAAAATCAGCAAGGAAGATATCCAGAAGATTGCGGAAACCAAAATGAAGGATTTAAATGCCGCATCCCTGGAGGCCGCAATGTCCATGATAGCAGGTACGTGCAGATCGATGGGCATTGAAGTTGAACAGTGAGGAAAGGGGGCATTACGGCGATGAAAAAAGGTAAGAGGTATCTGAATCTTGTAAAGTCACTGGACAAAACAATCAAGTATTCTAAGATGGACGCGATTCAGCTTGTGAAGAAAAACGCGACAGCAAAATTTGACGAGACCGTGGAATTGCATATCAGGACAGGGTGTGACGGCCGTCATGCTGATCAGCAGATCCGTGGCTCCGTCGTTCTTCCTGCCGGTACAGGAAAAAAAGTCAAGATTCTCGTATTCGCAAAGGGTGCAAAGGCCGATGAGGCGGAGGCCGCGGGCGCTGATTTCGTGGGCGCCGAGGAACTGGTTCCCAGGATTCAGGGCGGCTGGTTCGATTATGACGTTGTCATAGCGACTCCGGACATGATGGGCATAGTGGGTCGTCTTGGACGTGTTCTTGGCCCGAAGGGGCTGATGCCGAACCCCAAGACAGGCACCGTGACAATGGATGTGACGAAAGCCATTGCGGACACAAAAGCCGGTAAAGTGGAATACCGTCTTGACAAGGCAAATATTATTCATGTGCCGGTTGGGAAGGCTTCTTTTACGGATGAGCAGCTGCAGGAGAACCTTGATACAATCATGGGAGCGGTCGCGAAGGCAAGACCGGCCGCTGTAAAGGGCGCCTTCATGCGTTCCGTGACATTGACATCAACGATGGGACCCGGGGTCAAGCTCGATACGCTTCAGTTTGGTGTATAAGTGTGGGAATCCCTGCTTGACAGGGTCTTGAAGTATATGGTAATATTGCACACTGTGCTAACCCGAAGACAGCCGGCAATGCCAGGCATTGTAAGTTGTGGCAATGTATGATATGCCGCACGCCCGCCGAGGAGAATCAAAGCAGCAGTCAGGAACGACATTTTTATCAATGCGTTTTTTGAGGAAATTGTTCGCTTATTTTGCCCCGCGTCCTCGGATGCGGGGTTATTCTTTTCTGACGATTCTTGTGCAGGCCACGCATAGGGGGGCTGAATGGATAGCGCAATATTTTTGAAAAGGAGGTAGGCCACGCATGGCAAAGGTTGAACTGAAACAGCCGATTGTTGACGAGATCAAAGCATGCTTAGATGGCGCCGTTGGTGTGACCGTGGTAGATTACCGGGGGCTGACAGTTGCGCAGGATACGGATCTCCGCAAGCAATTGAGGGAAGCCGGAATCAAGTACAAGGTTTATAAAAATACTTTGATCAAGAGAGCGGCAGAAGGAACTGATTTCGCCCAGTTAGATGGGATCCTGGAAGGACCAACAGCGATTGCGGTATCGAAGGATGACGCGACTGCCCCGGCAAGGCTCTTGGCGAAATTCGCTAAAAACGCGCCGGCATTGGAAATGAAGGGCGCGGTGGTTGAAGGGAAATATTATGATGTGGAAGGCGTCAAGGCCCTTTCGGAGATTCCTCCAAGAGAAGAGCTCCTTGGTCGTCTTTTTGGATCAATGCAGTCCCCTATTACAAATTTTGCTCGCGTCCTCAAACAGATTGCGGAAAAAGATGGCGGAGACAATGTGGCTTAATGTGGCATAATAATGCAGCGTGATGCCACATTAAGAGAGAATTGGAACAAGCAAAAACGATTGAAAATAGATATTCGTTTTTGAATCTCTGGAGATTCGCTCATATACTTGATACATTTAATTAGTAAAATAGACGGAGGATAATAAAATGGCTAAGATGACAACAGAAGAGTTTATTGCGGCAATCAAAGAGCTTTCTGTCATGGAACTGAATGAGCTTGTAAAAGCATGTGAGGAGGAGTTTGGCGTTTCAGCAGCAGCCGGCGTAGTTGTCGCTACTGGCGCGGCGGCAGCAGCCCCTGAAGAGGAGAAGACTGAATTCGATGTTGAGCTGACAGATATCGGCCCGAACAAGATTAAGGTCATCAAGGTTGTCCGTGAAGCTACCGGCCTTGGCCTCAAGGAAGCGAAGGAGCTTGTTGAGTCCGCGCCGAAGGTGGTGAAGGAGGCTCTTCCGAAGGCGGAAGCGGATGCCCTGAAGGAGAAGATTGAGGCTGAAGGAGCAAAAGTAACGCTGAAATAACATTGGTAATTATTCGACAAGATCCAGCGGCGGGATATTTGTCCCCTGCCTGTCATTAGTAGTTAGAAAGCCCGTAGGAGAGCTTTGGCTCGCCCGCGGGCTTTTTGTTTTTCGTAATATTTGTATCTATTTAGAAGCATGCGGACAAAATTACGATAATTCTGAATCAATCTGCCGGGTCCTCGATATCCGCAAGGTTCTGAACAGCTTCCTTCAGAGCTTTTCCAGGCTTGAAGGCTGGGATGGTCTTGGCAGGAATGGTTAATGCTTCCCCTGTTTGCGGGTTCCTGCCTGCTTTTTCTTTCGTTTCCCTGACGCGGAAGGTGCCAAATCCCGGCAATTGGATATCCTCGCCTTTAGACAGATGATAAGCTATGGTATTGGTCAGGCATTGCAACGCTTTTTTTGCCTCTTGATTTGTCAATCCGCTTTTCTTTCGGATGGATCGGATCAATTCATTTTTATTCAAAGCAATCTCCTTTCCGGAAATGGGCCTTAATGATGCGATACCGCATCGGCTTGTCATGAAATTAGAGTAGCGAAAACTCACTCTAATAAGGGAGGGGCTTGTAAAACGCGCTTTCAGCATCCCGCAAATAAAGCTGGCATAGATGTATGGGAAATGGAAGCGAAATCATCATGATATTTGTTTTAGCAGTTCCGGCAAGTCATCTTCATAAATCACAGAAGCTTCTGTGGTAATCGAAAATGTAAAGTTTTCTTTCCACCAGTCAGCGGCATGTATTGCCCCGTTTTTGTCTGAACGGATATGTATGGGTATTTCCTCGGATTCAGCATAGTAGTCATTTTCGTACTCCTCTATATTGCCGCTGATTTCGGCGGAATCCCTGGACTTTCTAAGCAGGATTTCCTCTCCTTTTTTATTTGTATAGCTTAACTCAATTAAGTCGTTCTGAATCGCCCGTATGCTATTCCTTTTGAACTGGCCTATTTCCATGGGAGCTTGAAGCGTGAAGCCGGCTATGGCCGCCGCCTCGGACGGAGAGCCGCAGTTCACAAAGGGCATCCGAAGGCTTGCTGCCTGTTCCTTGTATTCAACAGCTTTGCTTTCAAGTTCCTTACGAAAGGCCTCGTCCATAATGTATTGACCATTCTGAGCCGAAACGCTGTCGCGATCATGGAAATCGCGCAGATCCTCTATTTCCTCATCTGCCTCTTCCTCATCGGCTGCCATATTCTCTGCGCTGTTGCTGTATTCTTCATATGCCCTGAAATCTGTACCTGGCTCAGGGGAATTTCCTGCTTCCGATTGGGCGGGGATGTCGCCTGAATGCTGCTTTTTATCAGAAGGACGTCTTTTTTCATCAAGACCTGCAGGCGCAAGAATATCATTTCCCGGAGATGATGCCTCTTCAGAGGCCTGTCCCCCATCAGATTGTCCCGCAGCGGAAACAGGTCCGCCGTTTATTTCGGGGATAGTGGGAGATTGCTGCGCTGATATGTCTGAATGGTAAGCTTGTCCAAATCCTGCAGACAGGTACTCCCGAATATAAGCAGGAAATAAATCCAGGCCGAGGCGAAGGCGGAAGTAGGCAGCTCCGCCCGCCAAAAGGAAAAGGCATGCCGCGACAGCAGCGAATGACTTCATGCGCTTCCTGGATTTTGCTTCCTCCTCACGCATGGCTTTGGCGCGGTTTCGATACATAATAAGCATCGGGTCATTCATCGCGGCATCGGAAGAGGTCATCCTGGGGCTGTCAGTAGAAGTATGTGCCTGTGCCGAAGCGGGTTTACCGTTACCGGCCTTTTTTGAGGAAGCCTGAGGCGTGCCAGGCTTTGCAGGGTTTGTGGATATTGCCTTTCCTTTCTCAAAGCCATTGCCCGATTCTCTGGAAGCACTGGATTCTCCGGGCGGTGAGGGAGCTTTTCTGTCGGAAGAAAGCTGTGCGGAGGCTGAGTTTGCCGCGGCTTCGAGGAAGGAAAAAACTTCATCTTTGCCCTCTGCATTGTGCGGTTCCCGGCCTTTGTCCGTTTTGGAATAAATGGATTCTTTCGTGTTGTCGGATTTCAAACTGGTATCATAGGTCAAAAGTCCGCTTAGGGGATTGGGCCTGTTGGCGGCTTTCTTTTTTGTGGACAAAGAAGGTTCCGGAGCTTTCTCTTCGGAAAGCATGTTGGAGAAGGAAGCGGCGGAAAGGGCTTTTCTGGCAGGAGAATTCACCTGTGGGTCCTGCCGTGCCTGTTTTGGCATGGCATCCTCGATGAGCGTGTCGTCAATTTCGCCGAGGGCACGAAGAAGATCATTGGTAGTCATTCGGCAAATCCCTCCCTTTGCAATATATGCCGCAGCTTTTCCCGTTCCCGGAGCAGAGTCATTTTCACCTTGCTCTCGCTGAAGCCGAAATTTTCGGAAATCTCTTTGATGGAACACATGAACCAGTAACGCTGGATGAAAATATTTCTTGAATCCTCCTGTTCTCCAAGGAGGAAGGCATTCAGGATATTTGTCAGGGCTACATGGTCGGCAAGCTGGTCGAGATTGCTCTTGTCCGGAATGCAGTCCTGCAATTCGTCCAGAGAAAGCGTGGTTTCTCCCCCGCCCCTTTTTCCGGCGAGCTTGCGCTCATATTTGTTGAGCGCAAGATTGCGAGTGATCTTTCCGAGAAAAGTGCGAAGGACCATTGGCTTATGCGGGGGGATGCTCCGCCAGGCGTTCATCCACGTATCGTTTACGCATTCTTCGGCATCCTCGTTGCTGTATAAGATATTATGGGCAATATAATGGCAGTACTTGCCATATTTTTCGCTGGATTCGGAAATGGCTTCTTCATTCCGGCGCCAGAAAAGCTCAACAATTTTTGAGTCTGTCACGGATGCCGTACCTCCTGTGTGATTAAAATGTAAGTCCCGCAAACGTTATTAATGGTATTACCTGGGTTTTTCCGCAGCACAAGGAATGCTGCGGAAAAATCTGAACAAAACATGCCTGAAGGCATTTTTTGTTCAGACGCATCCCTGTGGGATGCGCCAAATACGGTATAAACTATGCTTGATGCATAGTTTATACCTACAATCTTCTTGACAAAATGAGCGGCTTAATGTATGATATAAATCAATAAGTTAATCAATGTTCATATGCAGGTGTAGTTCAATGGTAGAATGACAGCCTTCCAAGCTGTACACGTGGGTTCGATTCCCATCACCTGCTTATTTTATTTCTATCAGGTTACTTTGTCAAGTTAAAGGGGCAGTAGGCAATGATGGGGGCGTAGGAAACGGCCCCCTTTTTTTATCGCAGAAGCTGCGTGCGGACTCATATTTTGAAATAAAAATATTAATTATATTTACAATAGGTTTTTCTTATGGTATTTATGATTGAACGGTCGGGTTTTGAACGAATCAGTCTATCTTTGAAATGTGCCAGCGGAGATTGGACCGGGCACGGCCCGACTGGGCGATGTTTCGGCTCATATTTGTTTCGAGGCGCGAGAAAACGACATGTTCGGAACTGAAGGAAAGAAAGAAAAGGAGTTTGCATGAACATTATCTTAGGACGAATCGAAGAATTGAATGGCGCGGTAAATGGTTTTGTATGGGGGCTTCCCATGCTTATTTTGCTGGTGGGTACCGGCATTTTGATGACGGCGCTCACTGGCTTTTTTCAGATTTCTCATTTTGGGCATTGGGTGCGTAGCACGATAGGAGGGATTTTTCAGGACAAGCATATTACGGCACATACCGATAAAGAAGATAAGCAGATTTCTCAATTCCAGAGCTTATGCACGGCACTTGCGGCGACTATTGGTACAGGGAATATAGCAGGTGTTTCGGCGGCAATCGTTTCGGGGGGGCCGGGAGCAATTTTCTGGATGTGGATTGTCGCGTTTTTTGGCATGATGACCAATTTTTCCGAAAATGTTCTGGGAATATTTTATCGTTTAAAAAATGAGAATGATGAATGGTGCGGAGGCGCCATGTACTATCTCCGGGACGGTCTTGGATCAAAAAAGGGATGCAAATTCATAGGAGCGGCTCTTGCCCTTTTGTTCAGCATCTTTTGCGTGCTGGCCTCTTTCGGAATAGGGAATATGAGCCAGATTAATTCCATCGCGGCAAATATGCAGTCCGCGTTTCATGTTCCCGCCTTTGCAAGCGGCATTATACTGATGGTTTTGGCGGCACTGGTCATTGTCGGGGGGCTGAAAAGGATTGCGTCCGTTACGGAAATGCTTGTTCCGTTTATGGCTATTGCTTATGTGGCTGGCGCGCTGGTAATTGTTATTGCCAATGTTGGCAGGCTGGGGGATGCTTTTGTTTCTATTTTCAAAGGCGCTTTTGGGATGCGCGCGGTTGGTGGCGGAATCGTCGGAAGCGGTATTTCCATGGCGGTGCAATGGGGTATGAAGAGGGGCGTGTTCTCGAATGAAGCCGGTCTCGGATCTTCTGTCATGGTTCATTCCAGTTCTAATGTGCGAGAGCCCGTGGTTCAGGGTATGTGGGGGATTTTTGAAGTATTTGCGGACACGATGATCGTCTGCACCCTGACGGCATTGGCGGTCCTCAGCAGCGGCATCGTGGATCTTGAAACGGGGAAGGTGCTTTCAGACCAATTATCAACGGCGCTTGTGGCCGAGGCATTTTCTGGTGTTTTTGGACAGGCTGGCTCCGCATTTATCGCCATAGCCATTTTGCTTTTCGCTTTCTCCACTGTGCTGGGCTGGAGCCAGTATGGTACAAAGGGATTTGAATACCTCTTTGGCACCAAGTCCGTTAAGATTTACCAGATTATTTTCGTGGCCTTTATTATAGTCGGCGCGACCATGGATCTCAGTCTGGCCTGGGATCTTTCCGATACGTTTAATGGCATGATGGCGATTCCCAACCTGATTGGAGTGCTCAGCCTCAGCGGCACGGTGATGGCCGTGACAAGGAACTATATTGACAGGAACCTTCTTGGCAAGGATGTTGCGCCCTTGCTTTCGGCCCATTCGGACATCCAGGAGGCACATGAAAAAGAAATAACGAGCAAATAGTGCTGTTTCCCGTATCTTTTGGACTATAACGATAAAAAATGAGAATTTGTATTAAAAAAAATTGTTTAAAAAAAATATTGACAAGTAAGGGATTGATGTTTAAAATACTTTAAGTATGATTCAAAGGATAGGTTTCATCGAACCCTTACTACTCTATACAGCAAATTGCCCGGCTTCGTGTCGGGCTTTTTGCTGTTCAAAATAACAAAAAGCTTATTTGGGGAGTATGGGTGGGGGAGACGGTTGCCTGTCCCCATTTATCGCTTGAATTACTCTGTAATCTGCGATATAACATAACGGATGTATTCTTGTTTCATACAGAAAGAACATTTGGAGGATTTCAATGAAAAAGTATTTTTTGGGGATTTTAGCAATAGGCGTGCTGCTGTCTGCCGTCGGGTGCGGTCAGAAGGCGGAGGCACCGAAGGAGGAAACAACGAGCCAGGAGACTGCGGCTGCGTCGCAGGCTGAAACAAATCCGGCGAATGATACCACGGAAGCATCTGCCCAGGAACAGGGTGCTGAGGAGACTACTGAGGAAGAGACGGAGAACTACAATTCCGTCAATGGCGTGGTGCAGTCCGTTGAGGACGGCATTTTGAAAGTGGAAGTTGAGGATGGAAGCGCGGCATCATTTGATGTTTCAGAAGCTGAAATGAATGAAGCGTGGGAATTGATGGCCGGGGATGAAGTGGGCATTTACTTTGACGGAGAGGAATGGGAAGACGGCATGAAGGCGGTGCGTGTCAGCATGCTGGTTCCTGTGGAAAGCACTCTGGAAGAATACTATGAGGATCCCTCTATTTATGGCAGGGTAGATCAGATTGACGATGAAAGCATTACGTTGACGGAAATACTGGATGAGCGGAATGAAGATGCTCCGGAGGGAGAGGATGAGTTGGGGGCTTATCTTGGAGAAACATATACTTTCAAAAGGGCATCGTATGAAACGCTGGTCACCAAGGGAGGCGTCAAGGAAGGCACGCAGGTTCTTCTTCATTATACCGGAAAGCTTGATGAGGATCCGGAGGCCTACAGGGTGTGCACGGAAGATATCATGGATGACGAGGCAGCCAATGTTATCGCGATTCATGGCGTCATAGATAAGGTTTCGGAAAATGTCCTTTACCTCAAGGCGGAAGATGGAACCGTTTTGAAGTTTGATTTATCTGAGCGGGACGATTTGGTACAGAAAGCGGAAGCGGCTGTTGGAAAGGAAGCCAATGTGGAATTCACAGGATCGATCCGTCAGCGCGTTGTTCCCGCGGATGACATCAAAATATGAAAGGCAAGCACAAGCTCGACGATTGTGACAATTAGGAAACATTTCGAATGAGATCTTTACCCGTGGGCAGATGATTATCCGCCTGCGGGTATGATGTTTGACATTTGAAAATCTGTGTCAGCCATGGTTGGAAAGGCGCTTATCCGCCTGCGGCGATAATGGTTGCCCATGATCGGTTCAGTGGAGCTTGTCACGATTGGAGGCAAGCTCTTCTGAATCATATAAAATAGTGAAAGGGCCATCATTTATAAGACGCACCTTCATGTCGGCGCCAAAAACGCCGTGTTCAACAATGGCAATCTGGTCCTTGCATTTATTTATAAAATAATCATACAGAGCTTCTGCTCTTTCGGGTGTTCCGGCATTGGAGAAGCCGGGGCGGTTTCCGTGCCGGTAATCCGCATAAAGAGTGAACTGGCTGACTATGAGAAGCTGGCCGCCTACATCCCTCAAAGACAAGTTCGTTTTTCCTTTCCCGTCTTCAAATATGCGGGCATCAAGAATTTTTCTGGCCATCTTATCGGCCACTGATTCGTCATCGTCTTTTGAAATGCCAAGCAAAATCAGGCATCCTTTCCCAATCTGCCCGGTGATAGATTCGCCAATAGTCACGCTTGCCTCTGACACGCGCTGTACAAGGCATCGCATAGAGCTTCCTTTCTTTTGTCAGGATTTTACGGGATTTCCCGCGGCACAAGAAATGCCGCGGGAAATCCCAATAAACATGCCTGAAGTCATGTGTTGTTCAGAAGCATCCCTGTGGGATGCGCCAAATACGGAATCAACTATGCTTGATGCATAGTTGATTCCCGGGTTTTTCTGCGGCACAAGGAATGCCGCAGAAAAATCTGAACAACACATGCCTGAAGTCATGTGTTGTTCAGACACATCCCTGTGGGATGTGCCAAATACGGAATTAACTATGCTTGATGCATAGTTAATTCCTAGGTTTTTCTGCGGCACAAGGAATGCCGCAGAAAAATCTGAACAACACATGCCTGAAGTCATGTGTTGTTCAGACACATCCCCGTGGGATGCGCCAAATACGGAATCAACTATGCTTGATGCATAGTTGATTCCTAGGAAAACTGGTTTTCGGATTCGTCATAGTGCTTGTTTATGGCACTAAGGCGTTTTTCGATATACTCCTCATCAATATCCAGGCTGTCACAAAGCTCTTTGAGAGATGGGTAATTATCCCTCAACTGAGTATTGATATAGCTCAGGAGCATAACGGGATCGTATGGTATCTGTGTCATTTTCAGCTTTCTCCTTTGTTACTTGCTTGTTTATACAGTTCAACGTTACTCATTGTACTGTTAACTGGAAAGAATGGCAAGGGGTTTTGCATGAAAGCAGTTGTAAGAAAAAGCGAAAATAGATATAATGTAATTAAGAAAAAAGAAGCTTGATCAGCGTTTCCCCGGAAAAACGAATGATTTTCAGGAATCTTTCAATTTGGCCGGGGCAATCGCAAATCATTGTGGGAAGGATTTGAAGTTTATGAAGGATGATAATTGCATTTTCTGCAAAATCGCGAATGGAGAGATTCCATCGGAAACACTGTATGAGGATGGGGATTTTCGGGTGATTCTTGACCTGAATCCGGCCAGTGAAGGACATGCGCTGATTCTTAGCAAGGAACATTACAGGAATCTTCCGGAGCTTCCTTCGCAAACGGCGGCAAAGGTGCTCCCTTTGGCCGGAAAAATTGGCAAAGCCATGATGTCGGAATTATCGGCAAAGGGCTTTAACGTGGTTCAGAATAATGAAGAGGCAGCAGGGCAGACCGTGTTCCATTTTCATGTGCATATTATTCCGAGATATGCGAATCCGGATGAAATGCTGCTTTGGAAGCCGGGTAAGTCTACGGAGGAGGGGCTGAAAGCCGTTTCGGAAAAACTCAGAAAGGTGCTGTAAAGGCATGGGCAGGGGAAAAGTGGTTCTGACGGGCGGCGGTACGGCAGGACATGTGACATCGAATCTGGCTTTGATTCCCAGATTTCTTTCGGAAGGATATGAATTATACTACATAGGCTCTTATGACGGGATTGAAAAAAGGCTGATTGAGGCAGAGGGGATACCTTATTACGGCGTGGATACCGGGAAGCTGAGGCGTTATTTCGATATTAGAAATTTTACGGATCCCATCCATGTGTTAAGGGGCGAGGAGGAGGCCAAACGTCATCTGAAGGAAATCAGGCCGGACATCCTGTTTTCCAAAGGCGGCTTCGTGGCGGTACCCGTGGTATGGGCAGCTCATCGTCTTCAAATCCCGGTAGTGAGCCACGAATCGGACATGACGCCGGGGCTTGCGAACCGGCTGACCCTTGGATGTGCGGAAAAAATCTGCTGTAATTTCCCTGAGACGGCAGAGCATTTGCCCAAAGGGAAGGCAGTGCTGACCGGGGCTCCGATACGGGAGAAGCTTCTCACAGGTTCCCGGGAGGCGGGGCTGCGTATGACGGGCTTTTCGGGCATGAAGCCGGTGCTGATGGTCATTGGGGGAAGCCTTGGCTCCGTAGCCATAAATAATGCCGTTCGCAAAATACTGCCAAAGCTGTCGGAACAGTTTGACATAATTCACCTTTGTGGGAAGGGCAATCTGGATCCGAATCTTCGGGGCACCTCGTCCTACGTGCAATACGAATATATTTCAGATGGACTGGAACACTTATACGCCGCATGTGATCTGGCCATTTCACGCGCGGGGGCCAATGTGATTTGCGAACTTCTTGCCCTTAAAAAGGCAAATATATTGATACCGCTTCCGAAGGGCGCTTCCAGAGGGGACCAGATTCTTAACGCCGCATCCTTTGAAAAACAGGGATTTAGCTACGTACTGCCTCAGGAGGAGGTGGAAGCGGATACCGGGAGGCTTTTTGAAGCAGTGGAGCAGGTTTTCCGGGAAAGGGAGAAATATGTCCATGCCATGCGGATGTCAAAGCAGGGGAATGGCCTGGAGGCTGTGTTCAATGTCATCGTGGAAGTGATGGAACATGAATATCTTATGCGTACAGGGAAGACGCTTCCAAAAACGCCTTCATAGATCGTGATATCTCATCTGTTTGCCGGCAATTAAAGCGACCGGAAAACCATTTTGATCTTTGATCAAGGATCAAATTAATTGCGATACCGTGTATGTTTGCCGGCTGTTAAAATGGCCGAAAAACGTAACTATTCAGTTAGCGCCTCGCGCTTGCCGCGAGGCGCGTATGAAAGCGTCGAAAAGCCTGCCTCGGGCGTACTCGGAATGCGCGTAAGCGCCACGCCCGAGGCGTAACTGTTCAGCTTGACTGAACAGTTACCGAAAAACTTCTTTGATAGGGGGAGGAGCTCAAGATGATTGGAATTATTGGCGCCATGGAAGAAGAGATTGCCGCCTTGAAAAGCAAGATTCCGGACGCGCTGGTTGAGGAACGCTGCGGCATGAGCTTTGTTCTTGGAAAGCTTAATGGGCGGGATGTGGTCGTGGTGCGTTCGGGCATCGGGAAAGTTAATGCCGGCGCGTGCGCCCAGCTTTTGATTGACCGATATAGCGTGTCCTGCCTTGTTAATACCGGCATAGCGGGTTCTTTGGACAATGCCATCGAAATAGGGGATATCGTGCTGTCGGAAGACGCGGTTCAATATGATGTGGACGCTACAAACTTTGGTTATCCTCTGGGAGAGATTCCCAGAGCGGGGACGCTTTCTTTCCGCGCGGATGAACGTATGCTTGACATCGCTGCCTCACTGAACCGGGAGGTCAATCCGGAGATAAATACGTTCCGGGGCCGAGTCTGCAGTGGGGATAAATTTGTTTCGGACAGCAAAACAAAAAAATGGATTATTGATCATTTTCAGGGCTGCTGCTGTGAGATGGAGGGCGCGGCCATCGCTCAGATCGCAAGCCAGAATGAGGTGCCATTTCTCATTATCCGGGCGATTTCTGACAAAGCGGATCATTCCGCATTGGTGGACTACCCTGAGTTTGAGGAAAAGGCAATCAAGCACTGCGTGAAGCTGACAGAAGCACTGGTGGCAAAGCTGTAGATGCCCGGATCGAGGCCATGGCGGCAAGGCTGTTGCGGCTTGCTGTCAAGCCTTGAGTCAAATGGAAACATGGGAACGCTTTACGTCAGAGGGAATGCTGACCAGGGTGTTTCTTCAACAAATAATGTGACGATTCAGTACTCTGTTCGCAGTCGTCTCTTTTGGCTTCATGTGCGCTGAATCGTTGCCAAATTTTAAGCTTATATTCAATGGAGGCAGAAAATGAATGGAGTGAATTTTGACCTGAGCCGGGCAAGGGATTATGTTTCCAAAGAGGAAATTGATGATTTCAAAGCACAGGTTATGACGGCGCTTAAGACGCTGACAGAGGGCAGCGGCAGCGGGAATGATTTCCTGGGGTGGCTGAATCTTCCGGTGGATTATGATAAAGAAGAGTTTGACCGCATTAAGAAGGCGGCAAAGAAAATTCAGGGGGATTCCGACGTGCTCCTTGTCATTGGTATAGGCGGTTCCTATCTCGGCGCGAGGGCGGCCAATGAATTCCTGAATAGCTGCTTTTATAATGAACTTTCAAAGGAGCAGAGAAAGGCACCCGAGATTTATTATGTAGGGAATAACATTTCCTCGAAATACATTAATAATCTTGTGGCGCTGCTTGACGGCAAGGATTTCTCCATCAATATTATTTCCAAGTCCGGCACTACGACCGAGCCGGCCATAGCTTTCCGCGTTTTCAAAGAGATTCTTGAAAAGAAATATGGTAAAGAGGAAGCGGCAAAAAGAATTTACGCCACTACGGACAAGGCGAGGGGCGCGCTCAAGAAGCTTTCAGACGAGCAGGGATATGAAGAGTTTGTTGTTCCCGATGATGTCGGAGGACGATTCTCGGTATTGACTGCGGTTGGGCTGCTTCCAATCGCGGCCAGCGGAGCCGATATTGACGAGCTTATGAAGGGAGCGGCCGACATGCGCGAAAGGTGCATGAAGGATCCTTACGAATCCAACTCCGCCCTGCTGTATGCCGCGGCTAGGAACATTATGCTCCGGAAGAATAAGTCGGTGGAGATTATAGCCAATTATGAGCCATCGCTTCATTATATAGCCGAGTGGTGGAAGCAGCTATATGGTGAGAGCGAGGGGAAAAATCAGAGGGGTATTTTCCCGGCATCCGTAGACCTGACAACAGACCTGCATTCCATGGGCCAGTTTATCCAGGACGGTTCCCGCATTATGTTTGAAACGGTTTTGAACATTATCGAATCACCTGAAGAGATCGTGCTTGGAAAGGAAGAGGTCGATACCGACGGCATGAATTATCTGGCCGGCAAAACGGTTGACTTTGTCAACAAGTCGGCCATGAATGGCACCATTCTTGCCCACACTGACGGCAATGTGCCGAATTTTGTTGTTGAAATTCCAAAACAGGATGCGTATTCCCTGGGGCAGTTGTTTTATTTCTTTGAGTTCGCCTGCGGCGTTTCGGGCTATATGAACGGCGTCAACCCATTCAACCAGCCCGGCGTGGAAAGCTACAAGAAAAATATGTTTGCTTTGCTTGGCAAGCCGGGTTATGAGGAACTCGGAGAGGAGCTTCGTAAAAGGCTGAAATAAGGCGTTGAAAAATCCAAACATAATATGCCTTTAGGCTTTTTGATTTAAGGCGAATCTCCTGAAGGAATCGCCAGAGTCGATAAATACGGCATGAACTATGGATTTTGACGCGCTCCAAGGTAAAGCGCGTCAAAATCCCTGCGGGATTCGCCAGGTACGGATATGAATGTTCCTGAAGGAACATTCATATCCTATACTTTGATTATTGTTCTTCGATGACCTCGATTGTCAGGCTGTCGAAAGGGATGTATTCTATAAATGAGTCCTTGCGGAAGGACGTTCTGCTTTTTCGTTTAAATTCGCGGATATTTGACTGAAGCCATATTGGATTGGCCAGATCCAGATGCTCGCATATTTCAGTGAGCGCGGATAATACGCGCTGAGTCCTGCTAAGCCCGGGCGCGTCCTGCCTTGATACGCAGCTTTTCATTTGCCTGCCATCCTTGTATATAATGCCTGCCATTCGAAACATGAGGAATCTCCTTTATAGTGGTTTTGGAGCCGGTTTTATTGCTGACATAGAGACGCGGGCGGTATCGCAATCTTTACGGCTCCGCCATTAAAGTGGTTTGGTATGCTTTCATTACCGATAAACAGATGCGGCTTCGCAATCCATACGGCTTCCTGGGGCGTCTCGGAAGGTAAACAAATATTTTTTGATAGGGATTTGCTATCACAATAATTATTGTGTATACTATCTTAAATTAAGGGGAATTGCAAAGCTATTCCTTTGAGTGCGCTCAAGCCAGAGGATTTTCATTGGTACTGGCACGGGGGTATGGAATGCCGGTTTGGCACATTTAATTGAATGGAGGATTTGGCAATGGATATGGATTGGGGAAATGGTAGCTCTATGGATTTTTCGGATGATTCGAGGCAGACGGGGGTGGATTGGGAGGAAAACCCTCAGAATATGCCGTCAGATCAGAATGGGTCGGATTTCGCTATGGATAACATAGAAGTGGAAAAAGAGGAAGCAACGGGCTGGCAGGATGCGGGAAGCGAGGGCAATTCTGAATTTTCCGAAAATACGAATTCGGCATTCGGGAATGATGATGAATCGGCCCAGGCTACGCCGTCAGCTCAGGATGATTGGTCTGGTGAGGCCGGGGATTTGGAAAATTGCAGCCCATTGGAGTTTTTGGAGAAAGCGAAGCAGGCGATAAAGGATTGTGAAGAGCTGGCGAAAAACGTAGCGTCCGCAAAGAAGGAAGTAGAATTTGCAAAGAAAGAGTACGATGATGCTGAGAAGGAGCATTCAGCCCGTAAGGAAAAGATGCTGAAAGCCAGGACTGCAGAAGTTGAAAATATCTACGAAGAAAAGATTCAGCGGATTGATGTCAGCCTTAAGACCGTGAAAGAACAGCGTGAAGCGGCAAAGCAGAAGGGAATAGAAAACCGTATAAAGGATGAAACAGGGCCGTTGTATGCTGAAATCAAGGATCAGAAAAAGAGGCTTGCCGCTGCGGTGCGGAAGGCAAATGCCCCCAGCATAATGAACCTTGAAATGTTCTATACCCTTTTCAAGCCGGATGGCATTGCGGAAATCGCAGTTCTTATGACTGCGTTCCTTTTGTTCTTTGTGCTGCTCCCTGTTCTGATTTGCCTGATTCAGCCCATAAAAACGTTCCCTATCTATCTCTTAATCTGGGTAGCGGATATTGCGCTGTTCGGCAGCATTTATTATTTCATTTACAATAAGACTATCGGCAAATATCCGGACACCGTGCAGGTGGGCAGGGAAGTCTGGACGATAGTGAAGGGGAAAGAGGCGGAGATTAATAAAATCACATCAAGCATCAATGCGGATAAAGATGAATCTTGCTACAACCTTTCGGAATATGATCAGAAAATTTCAAGCGCCGAGGCGGAGAGACAGGACATTATAGATCAAAAGCGAGACGCTCTGGATGAGTTTGAACAGGGCGAGAAGCTGCGGCTGATGGAGGATATCGATATGAGCGATCAGGCCGTGATTGACGGCCTGAAACGAGCATATGATGAGGCAAACGCGAAAAAGGAAGAACTGGAGGCACAAGAAGAAAGAAAGGTCTTTGAACTGTCCAGGAATTTTGAGCAGAAAATTGGCAAGGCTCACATGAATCTGAAGGATTTGGATATGATGATCGATTGGATCGATGCCAAGGAAGTGTCGACAATAACGGAAGCTGTCATCAAGCTTGAGAAGTAAATTTCGAACGGCGCCTGAGCGGCCGTAATTTACCGCGATGAACAGTTGCATGACTGTTTCGATAAAAAGATTCCTGTAAAGGGAAACGCTTTGACCGGCGTTTCCCTCATTCTATCACATTATTGATGCAGGGATTAAAAGAAGGAATTGCGTTCAGAGGATATTAGTTATGAAAATTATTGCAATGAGGGATATTTGGAAGCAGCAGGAGAAGTATTATAATCAGGAAGTGACGGTGGGTGGCTGGGTTCGCAGCAACCGTGACTCCAAGGCTTTCGGTTTCCTCACGATTTCAGATGGGACATTTTTCACCCCGATACAGGTGGTATATCATGATACAATGCCTGGCTTCCAGAAGACCTCAAAACTGAATGTAGGGGCGGCAGTTATTGTTAAGGGGAAACTTATACCTACCCCTGAAGCGAAGCAAGCTTTTGAAATACAGGCTGAGGATGTGCAGGTAGAGGGCGACGCGGATTCAACGTATCCGCTTCAGAAGAAAAGGCATACGTTGGAATACCTGCGTACGATCAGCCATCTTCGCCCCAGGACAAATACATTCCAGGCGGTTTTCCGCGTCAGGTCGTTGATTGCTTATGCCATTCACATCTTTTTCCAGGAGAGGGGATATGTGTACGTCCATACCCCGATCATAACGGGCTCGGATACGGAAGGTGCCGGGGAAATGTTCCAGGTTACCACATTGAATCTCGAAAAGCTTGGATCCGGCAAGAATCCCGTTGATTATAACGAGGATTTCTTCCATAGAAAGACATCGCTCACGGTTTCAGGACAGTTGAACGGAGAAATGTTCGCCCAGGCATTCCGAAACATTTATACCTTTGGACCCACCTTCCGCGCTGAGAATTCCAATACGATGCGGCATGCGGCTGAATTCTGGATGATAGAACCGGAGATTGCTTTTGCGGATCTCGCGGACGTGATGGATCTTGCCGAAGATATGCTGAAATTTATAATAAGGTATGTTCTGCAGCTTGCTCCGGAGGAAATGACCTTTTTCAATCAGTTTGTGGACAAGGGACTGCTTGACAGGCTTCAGAACATCGTTGATTCGGATTTTGGCCGTATAAGTTATACGGAAGCGATAAAGATATTGGAAGAGCATAATGACGGGTTTGAATACAAGGTTTCCTGGGGGACGGATTTGCAGACCGAGCATGAACGTTTCCTTACTGAGAAAATATTCAACAAGCCGGTCTTTGTGACGGATTATCCAAAGGAAATCAAGGCTTTTTATATGAAGCAAAATCCGGATGGGAAAACAGTAGCCGCTGTTGACTGCCTTGTGCCGGCGGTTGGGGAAATCATAGGGGGTTCTCAACGTGAGGATGATTATGAGAAGCTCTTGTCCCGCATTCATGAGCTTGGCATGAAGGAAGAGGATTACAAGGCATACCTTGACCTCAGAAAGTATGGGACTACCCGGCATGCCGGTTTTGGCTTGGGCTTTGAGAGGGCAGTCATGTATATTACCGGAATGCAGAATATACGGGATGTGCTTCCGTTCCCCAGAACCGTAGGCAATTGTGAGATGTAGGCATCAACTATGCATCAGGCATAGTTGATGCCGTATATGGCGACTCCCGCAGGGAGTCGTCCGTGCAAAAATGCCTTCAGGCATGTTTGCACGGATTTTCTGCGGCAAACCTTGTGCCGCAGAAAACCCCAGGCATCAACTATGCATCAGGCATAGTAGGTTACTGTGAATATTGAGTACAATGCCCTGGCCTATGGGTTGGTCAGGGCCGGCTGCCCGATGACGGAAGGAAGGTAGGGGTGATGACGGCTGGATTATCTGTGGGAGGAGAATTTTTTGACAGGATCCGCAGAAATGGGAACTATTATTATGCTGACAAAACCGAGATGATTTCAAAGCTTGTGGATGAAGGCAACGCAGTGTCCCTTTTTCTTCGTCCCCGGCGTTTTGGAAAGACTTTGATGTTAAGCATGCTTGATTGCTTCTTTAATATCAATAAGAACAGCAAGGCTCTTTTTAAGGACCTTTCAATCATGAAGAAGTCTGAGTTTTGCAAGATATGGATGAACCAATATCCTGTTCTTTCTCTGACCTTGAAGGATGTGGAAGGAAGCAATTATGGGGATGCTTATGGCATGCTTTCCTATGCGATTGCCAATCTGTGCAAAACTCATGCGTATTTGCGTGACAGCGAAAAAGTATTGCCAGAGGACAGGGAGATTTTCCAACGACTGATCGGCGTTGGGGCTTCTCGTGAAGACGTGGCAAATAGTCTTGGCACCTTGATGCGGATGCTTCATGCTCATTTTGATAAAAATGTAATCGTGTTGATAGATGAATATGATGCGCCTCTGTTAAAAGCTTCAGCCCATGGGTATTATGAGGAAATGCTGGTATGCATGCGTTCACTGCTGGGGACAGCTCTGAAGGCGAATGAAATCATGGCTTTTTCCGTTCTCACCGGCGTGCTGGGTATTGCCAGAGACTCGCTCTTTGCCGGCGTCAATGATTTTGCGTCCTATTCCGTGCTAAACAGGCCATATGCGGAATATTTCGGCTTTACTTTGAAAGATGTGGATGAGCTGCTGCGCTTTGCGGGACTCAAGGAACAGAATGCGGTGCGGGCATGGTACAATGGTTACCTGGTAGGCGATCTTGAAATTATATGTCCCTGGGATATTCTTAATTATGTTTCGGAATATATTTCCGGACGATGCCGACAACCAAAAAGCTATTGGGAGGAGACGGGGGGCAATTCCGTCATAGGGCGTTTTCTTGGCAAGTTCAGCGGATCCATCAGAAAAAAGTTTGAAAAGCTGATGCGTGGGGGAAGCATTACCACGAATGTGACAGACCAGATGGATTTCAGGGAGTTATACTCGACAGAAAAAGGGATGTGGAGCGCAATGCTTATGATGGGCTATCTGACAAAAGGGGACGGCCCGTCTTCCGGAAATATCGTTTCCCTGAAAATTCCCAATATTGGCATTCGGGAAATTTATGAGGCTTCCATAGATAGCTGGTTTGCATCCACGGTTCCGCAGGATAAAAAGGGCGATTTGCTCCGCATGCTTTGGAATGGTGAGACTGATGAAGCGCAAAAACTCTTCCAGTCTTTTCTGAGCAGGACGATAAGCTATTTTGACTATCACGAGAGCTTTTATCATGGCTTTCTCGCTGGTATTTTTACTGGAACAGAGTATGATGTGGAATCAAACCAGGAACAGGGGAGCGGACGCCCGGACATATTGATTGACGATTCGGAAAATGAACGCGTTATTATTATTGAAGCAAAATGGTCTCCGCAGGAGGCCGGAATGACGGACATGTGCCGTGAGGCATTGGAGAGAATAAGCCGGAGACGTTATGATGAGGGCTATGAGGGGGTATATCGTTCTGTCCAGAAATACGGCATTGCGTTTTGGGAGAAGAAGTGCCTGCTTTTAAGGAGCTGACAGCTTGGCCTTGAGCGGGGTTTAATGGGAGGAAGGACAGGATGCGTTTCATTCATACATCGGAAATACACTGGGGGCTGACGCCGGAATCGGACCGGCCATGGGGGAAGGAAAGGGCCAATGACATCAAAGAATCATTTCGAAAGATTGTGAAAATGTCAAAGGATTACAGGGCGGATTGCCTTTTTATAGCCGGCGGCCTTTTCCATCGTCAGCCAACTCTTCGCGAGCTTCGGTCTATGGACGAGCTGTTTTCTACCATTCCGAAGACAAAGGTAGTCATTGTTTCCGGGGAACTGGACAGGATGGAACGAAATGCCGCCCTTCACAGTTTTCGATGGGGAAAGAATGTCACCTGGCTGACAAACGAAAGAAGAAAAGTTTATTTTTCTGATATCCAGACAGAAGTATATGGGATTTCACTCGACAGAAAGGAATCATTGGAAATTAACGATGAGATATCGGGAGCGGCAGAGGCAGAGGATGAGCAATCCCGGATATCCATCCTCCTTATTCATACCGCTACGCCGGAAAAGCTTGCCCAGTCGGCGGATCATCTGGTATCTCTTCCATACGATTATATTGCCATCGGGGGAAGACACCGGGCATTGGAGCTTGTTGAGCGGAAAGCTGCTTTTGCGGGATCGCCCGAGCCCATCTCATTTTCGGAGCCGGGGCAGCACGGCGTCTATTTCGGTGATATTGACGCGGATACAAGGGCGATGACAGAGTTCCGTTTCATGCCGGTTTCAGATTTATCTTATATTCCCCTTCAGGTTGGCGTCACGGCGGATACGGACAGCACGGAGCTTTTGAAACTGGTTACAAGGGAGATTAGGAAAAGGGGCGGAAAAAATGTTTACAGAGTACGCCTTACCGGCAGGAGAAACCCGGATGTCCATTTTGATCTGGGGCTGCTTCTGCAGGCCTTTCGTGTAACGGAAATATATGATGAAACCGAACCTGCCTATGACTATCAGGAGCTTTACAGGCAGCATTCTTCCGACATGATTGGATTTTTTATACAGGCCATGCTCAGGGAAAATGAGGATGATATGAGTTACATTGAGCGTATGGCTCTGAACTATGGCATAGATGCCCTGATGGAAACAGCAGAGTAAAGGGGAGTGTGGCTGCATGAAATTTATCGATCTGCATATAAAGGGTTTTGGAAAATTCCACGACCTTACGGTTCAGTTTTCTGAGGGCCTGAATGTTGTTTACGGTCACAATGAGGCTGGAAAATCCACGCTGCACAGCTTTATCCGGGCCATGCTTTATGGGATAACAAAAAAGCCAGGCGTGGCGAGGCTTGATGACATGTACCGTCGCTATGAACCATGGGATTCGCCGAAAAGCTTTGGGGGTGAGCTTCGTTTTTCTTATAGAAGAAAGAAATATCTTTTGAAACGTGTCTTCTATCATGAAAACAAATCCATTTCCATTTATAACGAAACGGATCAGAGCATGGTGGTGGATCCCGAGGATTTCCTGAGGGAGGTTCTTTCTGGCATTTCTGAAAACGCGTATTGCAACACGGTCTCCATTGGCCAGTTAAAAAGCGGCATGGGGAAGGAGATGGCAAAAGAACTGCGTTCATATATAGAGAATGTGCGGACAACGGGGGATGCCGGATTGAACAGCGAAAAGGCTGTGGCGATACTGAGGGAGAAGAAGATTTCTCTCGAGAACCAGATCGCTCCGGAAGCCGCGAGGAGTTATGCCGCGCTGATGGCGGAAATCAAGGAACTGGAAAGGGAAGTGGCTGATCCTGCTTATGAAAACAGGCTTCAGGAGTTTACGGACCTTCAGAATGTGGCTCAGGAAACGCTTAAGGCCCAGAACGAACGTCGCGACGCGCTGTTGAAACGGACGGCCGAAGCCTCGGCACGGCTGAATTCCACGGGTTTTTCCGAGGAAGCGCAAATCATATCGTTGGAGGACATGGCCGATTATGAATACGCTAGATACCAAAAGGCTTTGGCGGAAAGGAAAAGTGTTTTAAGGAGGGCCGCCCCGATTGCCTGCCCATTGGCGGGCGTAGTTTCCCTTGTGTTTTGTCTGGCGGCCGCAGGCCCGGTTGTTCCTGCCCTGGGCGGTGTGCCTGCCATACGGGCTCTTTCCCAAAGCCTGGGCTTTGAGGCGATGTCGGCAATGCCAGGGATGCCGGCGGCCTTGCCTGCCGTTGTCTTTGCCTTTTTGTCCCTGGTGTTGTTTTCCTGCGGTTTTATCAATATGGCCGAGAATGGAAGGGCTGCAAGGGAATTCAGGCAATCGGAGGAAAACCTTGAGGAAATCCTTGAACGTCATCTGGGAGCAAGAAAAATCAATGAGGAATCCATGCAGGAGCTGCGGAAACAACTACAGGAATTCCGTTCTGTATGTCTGGGTCTTGAGAAAGACCGGAAGGATTTGGAGCTTTTAGAAGAGACTTCGAAGGAATTGACAGAGGAAGAAAAACAGTATGACAAGGAGGTTGGCCGCCAGAAGGAATTAGAAGCAATGCTCGAGGGAAAACTGCTGCGCTTGTCAGAGGCAAAGATGAGGGCCGAGGATCTCGAGAAAACTTTGGTCGAAAATGAGAGGCTGGCCCAGGAAGCTGACGCGGTAAGCCTTGCGATTGAGACGATAACCGGATTGTCCACAAATCTTAAGGATCGGTTTGGTTATTATCTGAATAAACAGGCGGCTTCTATGATGAAGGGCGTGACGAACGGAGCATATAAATCACTATGGATAGATGATCAGCTTCATATATACCTGATCCGCGGCAGAAAGAGGGTGCCTTTGGAAACCGCGTCAAGCGGGACCGTTGACCAGGTGAATCTTGCGCTTCGGCTGTCGGCATCCAGGTTTTTGCAGGACAGGGCAAAAGAGTACCTTCCCTTGATTTTTGATGACAGCTTTGCCATGTATGATGACAGCAGGCTTCGGGCGGCACTCGTATTCATACAGGAACAGTATCCGGAACAGATACTGCTTTTCACCTGCCATCAAAGGGAGGAAAGAGCCTTGTCTGATATTGGCGCGGTCTTCCGGCTGATTTCCCTTGGGTGATGACATGACGGCTCCGAACGTGCTGGATGGCCTGAAGAGATAAGAAATCCAAAGGACGGGCAAGGTGTGGAACAGTTCCAAACGCCTCTGGATTCCAGAATTCATGATTGCCTTTGTTGCTCAATTTTAAGTGATTCAAGTAAAAACGCCGGATTGAACCGGCGTTTTTTTCGTATTTCAAAATGTGACTATTTTTCTAATAAAATCTTTCTAAAATTTGTTCACAATGATGCAGAAGAGTGGTATAATAAATCTAACAGCAACCCGTTCACATAAATACTTGCAATAATATCCTTTAAAGGGCTCTGTAGCTCTCGTACGGATAGCAACCAACAAGAGGTGATGATGTGATTAAAAAAGAAATGATCGCCATGCTGCTGGCAGGCGGCCAGGGCTCGCGCCTTGGTGTACTAACGAAAAATGTTGCAAAGCCCGCTGTATCATTTGGCGGAAAATATTCCATCATTGATTTCCCATTGTCCAACTGCATCAATTCCGGCATTGATACCGTGGGTGTGTTGACGCAGTACCAGCCGCTTAGGCTGAATGCCCATATTGGCATCGGCATTCCCTGGGATTTGGACAGAAACCGTGGTGGTGTGACCGTCCTTCAACCATATGAATCACAGAGCGGGTCTGACTGGTATTCCGGAACCGCGAATGCCATTTACCAGAACATAGAGTATATTGATACATATAACCCGGACTATGTTCTGATTTTATCAGGTGACCATATCTACAAGATGGATTATGAAGTCATGCTGGAATATCACAAGGCGATGGGCGCTGAGCTCACCATTGCTTCCATGCCCGTTCCCTGGGAGGAAGCCAGCCGCTTCGGCATTACGGTGACGGATGATAACAGCCGGATTATCGATTTCCAGGAAAAGCCTAAGGAGCCTAAGTCAAACCTTGCGTCCATGGGCATCTATATCTTTAGCTGGCCCATCCTTCGCGAAGCCCTTATTAAGAACAAAGATGTTCCTGAGTGCGATTTCGGCAAGCACATTATTCCTTACCTTTTCAATGCAAAGAAACCGATTTACGCTTATGAATTCAATGGTTACTGGAAGGATGTTGGGACGCTTGACTCCTACTGGCAATCGAATATGGAACTGGTGTCCATCATTCCTGAATTCAATCTTTATGAAGAATATTGGAAGATCTACACCAAGACTGACATAGCGGCTCCGCAATTCATATCCGGCGAGTCCAAGATTGAGAGGTCTCTGATTTCCGAGGGATGCGAAATTCATGGCGAGGTTCATAATTCAGTACTTGGAGAGGGTGTTACGGTGGAAGCAGGCGCCGTGATTGAAGATTCAATCATTATGGCCAACGTGACCATTAACGCGGGCACTCGCCTTAATAAGGCCATCATAGCTGAAGGAACCACGATTGGCAAGAATTGCGTAATAGGTTATGGTGATTTTGCGCCTTCAACTTATGATGCCAGGGTTTATAATGCCGAGCTTGCAACGATTGGCGAGAATTCAGTCATTCCTGATGGCGTGAGGATTGGCCGAAACACAGCCATTCTGGGCGCAACCAGCAGAGAGGATTACCCTGACGGATTACTTCAGAGCGGCGGAGCAATCATCAAGGAGGGAGACAGAATATGAGAGCAATCGGCATTATCTTAGCAGGCGGAAACAACAAACGGATGCGGGAGCTAAGCAGGAAAAGAGCCATATCAGCCATGCCTGTGGCAGGAAGCTTTCGCTCCATTGATTTTTCTCTTTCCAATATGTCCAACTCCCATGTGCAGAGAGTGGCGGTCCTGACGCAGTATAACTCCAGGTCATTGAACCAGCACCTGAGTTCATCGAAATGGTGGGATTTTGGACGCAAGCAAGGCGGATTATATGTATATACTCCGACAATTACCGCGGAACACAGTGATTGGTTCCGTGGAACGGCTGACGCCCTGTATCAGAACCTTGTATTCCTCAAGGAATCACACGAACCCTATGTTATCATTGCCGCCGGTGACGGCATATACAAGTTGGATTATAACAAGGTTCTGGAGTATCATATCGAGAAGAAGGCGGATATTACCGTCGTGGTAAAATCCATGGATCCGGAGGATGACATTTCGAGGTTTGGCTGCGTAAAGATGAACGATGACAACCGTATAGTTGAGTTTGAAGAAAAGCCAATGGCTACGGATGCCAACATCATTTCTTGCGGCATTTATATTATCCGCCGCCGCCAGTTGATCGAGCTTCTGGAAAAGGCGAATGACGAGGATCGTTATGACTTTGTAAAGGACATACTTGTGCGTTATAAGAACGTAAAGCGGATTTACGGCTATAAGATGCAGACCTATTGGAGCAATATCGCTTCGGTAGAGTCTTATTACAAGACGAATATGGATTTTTTGAGCCGGGATGTCCGGGATTTCTTCTTCAAACAGGCTCCTGGAATCTACACCAGGCTGGAGGACAATCCCCCCGCCAAGTACAATCCGGACTGCTCCGTGCATAATTCCATTGTGGCCAGCGGTTGTATCATTAATGGCACGGTTGAAAATTCCGTATTATTCCGCAAGGTATATGTTGGTAATAATTGCGTTATCAAAGATTCTATCATTTTGAATGACGTCTATATCGGCGACAATACAGTGATCGAGAATTGCATTGTTGAGAGCCGCGATACGATTCGTGCAAACACGACCTACATTGGAACCAAAGACGACATTAAGATTGTAATCGAGAAAAACGAAAGGTATAGTATGTAGGACGATGGCTTATCTGAACGGAGCGTATTTGGAGGTATCATATGCAGATTACAGACGTTCGTATTCGAAAGGTTGAAAAAGAAGGGAAGATGAAAGCGGTCGCGTCAATCACGTTTGACAACGAATTCGTCATCCATGACATCAAAGTGATCGAAGGAGAAAAAGGGCTTTTCATTGCTATGCCATCAAGAAAGACTGCTGATGGAGAGTATAGGGATATTGCGCATCCTATCAGGTCGTCCACCAGGGAGGGCATCCAGAGCATTATTTTGGAGAAGTATCAGGCAGAGTTATTGGAAGAGGAACCCGAGGGAGTTTGATTTCTCAGAACGCTGTATAGCCGTATGTATAGATACGATACCGTATCTGTTAGCCGGCATGGATTCATGGCTGGAAGGATTTGCTCTTTGTAACTATTCGCATGGCGTCGCGCGCTTGCAGTCCTTTTTAATCATGAATATAACTAGCTGAGAAGGTTTCAAAATTACAGGAAAGCCGGTGGTTCATGAGACTGCCGGCTTTTCCTGTTATCACAGAGGCGATGTAAGGAGCATGTCGTCTTGCGGCAAGCAGGTGCTTGTGGGCGGATAAGGCGCGGAGCGCCCCTTAACGCCCGCATGAGCAGTCGCCAAAGGCGGCTGCAAATAGGGTGCTGAATAGTTGGCTGATTTGTTTGATTCGCGGCAATCAGTTCGGAAAGGAGAATTTCAATGTGGATGATTGCAGGCCTGGGAAATCCCGAGAGAAAGTATGTCGGGACAAGGCATAATGCGGGATTTGAGGTGATTGACGCATTATGCGATATCCTGGCGAGGCTCCCCGGCCCTGCCGGCCATCCGGCTTTTGGCGGAAGGCTGAATGAAACAAAATTCAAAGGGGCGTATGCCAGGGCAAAGTTTAAACCCGGTTTAATTATGCGGGGCGGTGAGGGGCTGATGCAGGATGAGGATGTGGAATTGCTTTTGCTGAAGCCGCTAACATACATGAATGCTTCGGGAGAATGCATTTCCCCGATGGCAAATTATTATAAAATTCCTCCCTCAAGAATCATAGTCTGCTCAGACGATGTTGCTCTGGAAACCGGCCGGCTGAGAATACGGCAAAGGGGATCGGCAGGAGGGCACAATGGCCTGAAATCAATCATTGAATGCCTTGGTACGGAGGACTTTCCACGCGTCCGAATAGGGGTGGGCGGAAAGCCGGACCGTATGGATCTGGCAAGCCATGTGCTGGCAAAATTTAACGAGGCGGATGGTCAGCTTATGAAAGATGTTTACAGGGAGGCTGCGAAAGCGTGCCTTGAGATAATAACGCTTGGTCCTGAGAAGGCGATGAATGCCCACAATACAAAAAAAGCCAAGCCGGAAAATTAGTAACGGGGATTGAAAATGTATAATCCAATTCGGTATACAAACGCATTTGGCAGCATTATAGCAAAAGTGAACAAAGGGAACGAAGCCCTGGCGATTACAAGTCTTACGGATTCCGCAATGGCCATGATGGTTGCTGCTTTTCCTAAGTACAGGTGGAAGCTTCTGGTAGTAGCGGATGAACAAAAAGGAAAGCGGCTTTGGAGGGATATTAAATCCTACCAGGAGAATGCGTGGTATTATCCGGCAAAGGATTTCCTGTTTTATCAGGCGGATACGCGTGGAACCCTGATTACCAGACAGCGAGTCGAAGTCCTTAGCCACGTGCTTGAGGAAAAAGGCGGGGTCGTCATTGCATGCATTGATGCCTTGATGGACAAGGTGGGGGCGAAAGAAGAATTCCGACAGTCCGTGCTGCATATTGAGCCAGGTCAGATCATCGAAATGGAAGCTCTTGTTCAAAAGCTATCGGAAATGGGTTACAGGCGCCTGTCGGAAGTAGAGGCGATGGGGGAGTTCTCCGTGAGGGGAGGCATTGTTGATATTTTCCCATTCACTGTGGATAATCCGGTAAGAATAGAGTTCTGGGATCTTGAGGTAGACAATATACGCAGCTTTGATATTGATTCGCAAAGGTCGTTGGAAGGCCTGGACAAGGTGGAAATATATCCGGCTAGCGACCACGGCACGATGAAAAAAGGAGGACAGGCAAGGCAGGTCAGCCTGATTGATTATTTTTCTGATGACACGATTACGCTGCTGGATGAGCCTGACCGGCTGCGGGAACGCGGCGGCGCTGTCGAAGCAGAGTTTGTTGAAAGCTTTGAAGCAAGAAAAGAAGCAGCCGGGAAAAAGGGGTCTTATTCGGAAAGAACGGAAGCTCAGCAAGTAGGGGACGTGGGCGAGTTAATTTACACGGTAGATGATATCTTATCCAGGCTGCTCAGGGGCACTTGCATCGCGTTTTCCCTGGTAAACAGCAACTTGTCCGTCTTTAACGAAGCATTCCCGTCTTCAATATGCATCCCGGTCGAGACAGCCGATGTGCCGGCGTACAGGAACAATTTTGACATGCTGCGGAAGGATCTGGCCAAATGGCAAAAGGAAAAAAGGCAGATTGTCCTGTTTTCCGCTTCAGGCACGCGCGCGTCACGTCTTGCCCAGACGTTGCGCGATGAAGGAATGAAGGCATATTGTCCGGACATGTATGACGCTGAATCCGGCGCGGCGGACGATTCTGACGCGGTTTCCGCTGTCTATCAAAAGATCAGGGAGGAAAATCCAGGTTCAATAAAGATAATGCAAGGATACATACATACCGGCTTCAGATATTCGGAAGAAAATCTGGTAGTTCTGACTGAAACCGATATGTTCGGAAACGCTGGGGAAATCCAAAGGAAAAGAAGGCGCAGAAAGCTTGACGGCATTAAAATCAGAGCATTGTCAGAAATAAGCCCTGGCGATTATGTGGTAGAGGAAGACCATGGCGTTGGCATATACAGGGGAATAGACAGGGTAACCGTAGAGGATATAACGAAGGATTATATTAAAATTGAATATGCGGACGGAGGATTTTTGTATCTTCCTGCCACGATGCTCTCAGGGATCCAAAAATACGCAGCCTCTGAGGGAAAACAGCCCAGGCTGAACCGTCTCGGAGGGGTGGAATGGCAAAGGACCAGGAAACGCGTGCAAAAGGCTGTGAAGGACATGGCGAAGGAGCTCTGTCAATTATATGCCGCCCGCCAGAAGCTGAGGGGCTTCCGCTTTGGAGCGGATACGGTTTGGCAGAGGGAATTCGAGGAAATGTTTCCTTACGAGGAAACGCCTGATCAAGAGCTGGCAATCGAGGCGGCAAAGGCTGATATGGAGAGCGGCCGCATTATGGACAGGCTGATTTGCGGTGATGTCGGCTATGGAAAAACGGAGATAGCCCTGAGGGCTGCCTTTAAGGCTGTACAGGATTCCATGCAAGTGGCTTATCTTGTTCCGACAACCATCCTGGCGCAGCAGGTATATAATACATTTACAGAACGTATGAAGGGCTTCCCGGTGAATGTGGGCTTGCTTTGCCGCTTTCGTACGGCGGAACAAAACAAAAAAAGCATACAAGATCTCCAGTCGGGACGTCTGGATATCATTATCGGAACGCACAGGCTTTTGTCGAAGGATGTCTCGTTTCACAAGTTAGGGCTTCTGATCGTGGACGAGGAGCAGAGGTTCGGGGTTTCCCACAAGGAAAAAATCAAGGAGCTTAAAAAGGATGTGGACGTGCTTACGCTGACGGCGACGCCGATCCCTAGAACGCTGCATATGTCGCTTTCGGGGATAAGGGATATGTCCATCCTCGAGGAGCCGCCGATTGACCGATTGCCGGTTCAGACATACGTCATGGAGTATAATGAGGAATTGGTCCGTGAAGCGATACACAGGGAGCTGGCAAGGAACGGCCAGGTCTATTACGTCCATAACCGGGTCAGGAACATCCAGGAAATAGCCCAGGAAGTTCAGGATAAATCCCCTGAGGCGCGGGTGGCCTATGCCCACGGGCAGATGTCCGAAAGGGAACTGGAGGATGTCATGCTCCGTTTCATTGGAGGAGAGATTGACGTGCTTGTATCCACCACGATCATCGAAACGGGTCTGGACATTCCAAACGCGAATACACTGATCATACGTGACGCGGATTACATGGGCTTATCCCAGCTTTACCAGCTACGGGGCAGGGTGGGAAGATCCAGCCGTACGGCCTATGCCTTTTTCATGTATCGTAAGGGGAAGATGCTGACAGAGGAATCAGAAAAAAGGCTGAAAGCGATAAAGGAATTTACGGAACTGGGCTCCGGCATACGTATAGCGATGCGGGATTTGGAAATAAGGGGAGCGGGCAATGTCCTGGGGGCGGAGCAGCATGGTCACATGGGTTCGGTCGGATACGAGCTGTATTGTAAGCTTCTGCAGCAGGCTGTACAGGAGGAAAAAGGGGAGGCGGAAGAAAGGAAGGAATTCGAAACGCAGGTTGAGTGTGATATAAACGCGTATATTCCGGACAATTATATTTCTGATGAATCGCAGAAGCTCGATGCATATAAAAGGATTTCTTCGATTGCGTCGGATGAGGATTACATGGATATCCAGGATGAATTATGCGACCGTTACGGAAACCTTCCCAACGAGGTTCTAAATCTTCTTAACATAGCGAAATTGAAAGCGCTCGCTCATGCCTGTTATGTATCGGAATTGAATATCAGCAGGGGTCAGTACAGGATGTTGATGCACCCGGACGCGGATATACTTGTTGAAAAAATACCGGAAGTTGTAGAGCTTTCCGCGGGCCAGCTTCGATTTATGGGAGGACCGTCTCCTGTTTTTCTTTTTCAGGCGGCGAGACAACGCTCGTCCTGGTCGTTGGAGCGGACAATGGAGCATGTTTCTGAGGTGCTTAGAAGAATAAAGAAAAAGCGCGATTAGAAAGATAACATGAAAAGAAAAAGGGCGGCAGGGATCCGCAAAATGCTTGACCAAAGTTATAAAAGCTTAAGGAAAAGTCCTGAAAAATGATAATAAATAAGAGTCAATTTGTATTTGGCTTTGTTGACACAAAAACCATTCAAGGCTATAATTTTACTATTCTAACCTAAATATAAGGCATTATTTAGATATGATAAAGTATCAGTTTATCCACAATTAAAGCAGTCGGAAAGCCGTTTTGATAAAGGAGGAATGAATGATGAACAAAGTAGACTTAATAAAGGCAGTATCCGAGAAGACAGGGCTTCCTGAGCCGCCTGTCAGGAAAAGCGACAGGGAAGAGGACGTTGTATATGCGGATGCTGCTGTAACAGCGGTTTTTGATTGCATAAAAGAAGCACTTGCTGAAGGCGACAAGGTACAGATTACCGGCGTTGGAACCTTTGATGTTTCAGAAAGGGCAGCGCGCGAAGGCAGGAATCCAAGAACCGGTGAAACAATGCAAATCGAAGCATCCAGAACACCCAGGTTCAAGGCCAGCAAGGTATGGAAAGACAGCATTAAATAGTTTATATAACAGGATGCGTAAATGAGGCTGGACAAGTATTTGAAAGTATCGCGACTTATTAAGAGGCGCACGGTGGCAAACGAGGCATGCGACACGGGACGTGTCAGCGTGAATGGAAAAACCGTGAAACCTTCTTATGATGTGAAAGCGGGAGATGTTATCGAAATCCATTTTGGGGAGAAGTCTGTCAAGGCGGAGGTTTTGTCAGTAAAAGAGAATGTCAGGAAAGAGGAGGCCTCGGATCTTTTCAAGTATCTGTGATAGGGTAATGCGCAGGGAAATGCTGGTGAGAGTAGTTTGGCTTTCGATATCGCGGCTGTTTGTCAAAACCACTTTGATAGATGAGCCTTGCTGATGCGATGCCGCATCGGTTTGGCAAGAAATTAGAGAAGCAAAAACCCACTCTGATAGATGAGCCGACTTGCCCCGCAAGCGGTTCGCTATGTCAGAATTCAGAGTGGCAAAAACCTACTCTGATAGATGAGGAAAATGGTATATGGGTCAGTATAGCCAGAAGGGGGACCGCGGGGCAAACGGGGCGGCAATGTTTGGCATAATAATAGTCATTATTTTCCTGCTTGGCGCCTTTTTTATAAGAGGGAAGGAATTAAGAACGCGAAATTTGAACTATCAGGCGGTAGAAGAAAGCCTTGCAGCGGAAATAGAGGAAGAAACACATAAGAAGACAGAGTTGGAAGAGCAAAAGAAATATGTAAAATCTAAGGATTATATCCGGGAGAAAGCACGTGAAATATTTGGGCTGACCATGCCGGATGAAATTATCGTAAAGCCAGGAGAGTAGGGGCAAAATTTAATAGGGTAAAGCGGGGAAAATGGCGAGGGGTAATTTGGAAAGGAGGGGGCTGCCTCTCCTTTTTTTTATCGCGGAGCCGCCGAGTAGAGGGTGTATTGCGGTAACCGGTGGCACGAAGGAGAGCGGCCAATCCTTTCTTTTCGATTCGTTTGGCATATAGAAATAATTTTTTCCGAAAAATGACTATACGAAACAGAGTAAAGGCATTTATAATAGATGGGGAGCTTATCAGGGAAGGGGACACTGTGCTGGCAGGATTATCTGGCGGGGCTGATTCCGCCTTTCTTCTGTCCGTGCTTTCAGAGCTGAGGAGGGATATTTCTTTTAATCTGTATTCCATGCATGTCCACCATGGAATACGTTTTAAAGAGGCGGACAGGGACGAGTCATGGAGCAGGGAATTCTCAAACGCCCTGCAAGTCCCATTCAGCGTCTGTCACGTAGACGCGCCTTCCTATGCGAGAGAAAAAGGCCTTGGACTGGAAGAAGCAGCCCGGCTTTTGAGATACAGGGCTTTTTCGGAGGAACTGAATCGAATCAAGGCGGCATATGATGAAAATAATTGTCTTGAAGACGGGCTGCGTGGAAGGTATGTAATTGCGGTTGCCCATCATCAGGATGACCAGGCGGAAACAATACTGCATAATTTGTTTCGTGGATCCGGGCTTAAAGGAATGCGCGGCATGGAAAGCAGAAGGGGTGATATCATAAGGCCGCTTCTCGGCATTAGCAAGGCGGAAATTCTTTCGGATCTGGAACAACACAAAATAAACTTTATGCAGGATTCTACGAACTCGGATATACGCTATGCAAGAAACCGTATCCGAGCAAAGATAATCCCGGAAGCAAAGGAGGTGAATGCTGCTGCCGTCAGACATATTGCGCAAATGGCAGAGGTGATCGGGGAGGCGGATGCCATTCTACAAGAGATTGCCAATGCCTACGTGCGGGAGAAGGTCAGTTTTTCGGCGGAAGGGGCGGCTGTGGAAGCCAGTCTTGATATCCCGGAGCTTAGAAACATGAAGCCCTTGCTCCGCAGGTATATACTGATGGAGATCCTGCAAGAGATGAAAATCCCACAAAAAGATTGGGGTTCTGTCCATTATAACGCGTTGGATGGAATCCTGTTCCGACAGGGAGGCTCTCATCTGGATCTTCCATATAAGTTTACTGCAGATGTCAGAAAAAAACGCCTGGTGTTATCCATTCAGACGGAAGTTTTGAGTATGAAGAGGAGGAGAAGGCATGAAGGAACGGGTCAGAACGCTGATTTCCGAGGAGGAGATTGACAGGAGGATCAGAGAAGTTGCCGCGCAGATTTCAGAGGATTATCGGGGCAAGCCAATTCATATGATATGCATCCTGAAGGGCGGCGCAATGTTTATGTGCGAATTAAGCAAGCGCATCCAGAATGACAACATATCTTTGGACTTCATGTCTGTATCAAGCTATGGAAGCGGCATGACATCATCGGGAATTGTCAAGATTGTAAAAGATTTGGACGACCCTTTGGAGGGGAAAAATGTCCTTGTTGTTGAGGATATTGTAGATACCGGACATACTTTGCATCATCTTCTGGGAATATTGAATACAAGGAAGCCCGCTTCTATTGAGGTCTGTACGCTTTTGAACAAACCTTCACGAAGGGAAATGGATGTCCCAACGAAATATGCCTGTTTTGCGGTTCCTGATAAATTTGTTGTGGGATATGGTTTGGATTACGATCAGAGATATAGAAATCTACCCTATATCGGCGTAGTTGAATTTGAGGAAGACGAGGAAGGATCGGAAGGATAAAGTGGGTGCGAGCGCGATAAATTGGGATTCATTATATTCGTCAGGAATGGAGCAGTACAGAAGTCCTTCCGAGCCAGATCCGGGCGATGTTATTACGCTGCGCTTCAGGACAAAAAAGGGCGATGTAGATGCGGTATATATCCATTTCGTAGAGGCGAACGTACGAAAACAGATGGATTTTGAGAGCAGCGATCAATATTTTGATTATTATACGTATGCAGTGCTGCTGGGCGGCAATTCTGTCAGTTATTATTACTGTATAAAAAAGGGCGAGGAAGAGCTGCGATATAACCGGCTTGGGGTGTCGGATAATTTGGATCCGACCTTCGCTTTCCAGATGATTCCTGGATTCCATATACCTGAATGGATCAAGGGAACAATTATGTACCAGATTTTTATAGACCGTTTCTGCGATGGGGATTCCTCCAATAATGTGGAAGACAGGGAATACATTTATCTGGGAAGGCCATCTGTTCGCGTAAGGGATTGGAATACTCAGGTTGAAGCGTTTGATGTCCATCGCTTTTATGGGGGCGATTTGAAAGGGGTTTTCTCCAAGTTGGATTATATCCGCAGCATGGGCGTCCGGGTAATTTACTTTAATCCCCTTTTTGTTTCGCCATCCAACCATAAATATGATATTCAGGATTATGATTATATTGATCCGCATATTGGCTGCGTGGTGAAGGATGGAGGTGAAACGCTTCCGGAGCATGATGCGGATAACCATCACGCAACAAAATATCGGATTCGTACCACGCGGATTGAGAATCTTGAGGCTTCAAACCAGCTTTTTATAGAGTTTGTCGAGGCATGTCACAAAAGAGGAATGAGGGTCATAATTGACGGTGTTTTCAATCATTGCGGTTCTTTCAACAAATGGATGAACAAAAGTGGCTTTTATGATCCTAATGAGGAGGATAGCAACTATTCGCCTGGCGCCTATGAATCGAAGGACAGTCCTTACGCGGATTATTTTGAGTTTGCGGATAAAAATCCATCAGCATGGCCAGGAAATGATACATATGAAAAATGGTGGGGAAATGATACCCTCCCGAAGCTGAATTATGAAGGTTCTGAGACTTTGGAACTGGAAATTCTGCGGATCGCGAAAAAATGGGTCAGTCCGCCATTTAGCTGTGATGGATGGCGTTTGGATGTTGCGGCCGACCTTGGGCATTCTTCGGGATATAATCATGACTTTTGGAAAAAATTCAGACAGACTGTAAAGACGGCAAATCCAGAGGCCGTTATTCTGGCAGAGCATTATGGGGATCCTTATTCATGGCTGCGAGGCGACGAATGGGACACGGTAATGAACTATGACGCTTTTATGGAGCCTGTAACCTGGTTTTTGACTGGGATGGAGAAGCATTCCGACAGCCGGAATCCAGGCCTTCAGGGGGATGGTCATTGCTTTTTTGAGGCCATGAAATATAATATGGCCAGAATGCCTGAAAATTCCATTCTTGCTTCGATGAATCAGCTTTCGAATCATGATCATTCGCGCTTTATGACTCGCACAAACATGAAGGTTGGCAGGGTTGCCGAAATGGGGCCTTGGGCTGCGGCCGAGGGGATCAACCCGGCATTGTACAGGCTGGCCGCCATGATTCAGATGACCTGGCCTGGAGCCCCTACAATTTATTACGGGGACGAGGTAGGGATGTGCGGCTGGACGGAGCCGGACAGTCGGCGAACGTATCCTTGGGGAAAAGAGGACTTTGAACTTCTGGAGTACCATAAATATCTGGGCAGGGCTCACCGCTCTTACGCGGCACTTGTAAGCGGGGGCATAATGCGCCTGCTTGGGGGATGGAAGCACATAGTGTATGCAAGGGTGCTGAAGAACCAGATTGCCATTATCGCGATTAATTCAAGCGCGGATGAATATCCATTGGAAATCCCCGTATGGAGGACTGGGATTACAGATACGGTGCGGATCAGGCGTGTATTGAAAACGGATAGAAGCGGATATAATGCGGGAACCACATATCGATATAGTGGGGAGGGGCTTTTGCGTTCGTATATGCAGCCGTATGCCGGGAAGATATATATAGCGGATTTGAATGCTGCCGGCGCAAAGGAGACTGCGGAGTAAAAAGGAAGCGCTCAGGAGGCCATATGGCGGTAAAAAATATAATATTTGATGTGGATGGGACAATCTGGGACAGTGCCAAAGCCGTGGCAGATTCTTGGACGGAAGTATTTTCAACTTATCCTGAAACGGCTGGGAAGAAGCTGACGGCAGATGATATGTACCGCCTGATGGGGCACACAATGGATGAAATTGAAATGGCGGTATTCCCGGATATGGAACCTTCCAGGCGGAGAGAGATTATTGAGCGCTGCGAGGCCTATGAGAATGAGTATCTGTATGGTCATAGCGGGGATTTTTATCCGGATGTAAAGGAAACGATGGGTAAGCTCAGGGAAGCCGGAGTTCGTCTTTTTATCGTCTCTAATAGTCAGAGCGGATATATTGAAGCAATGCTTTCCTGCGGAGGGCTGGAAGAAATGGTGGAAGACCATTTGTGCTTTGGGGATACCGGAAAGATAAAGGGGGAAAATATCCTTCTCCTAATGAAAGAAAATGGTCTTATGACTTTGGAAACAGTTTATGTTGGCGACACGATCATGGATGAAGACGCGGCGGATTACGCAGGGATTTCATTTATTCACGCGGCTTATGGCTTTGGAAAAGCAAGGCATCCAAAGAAAGTTCTTGAGCGGTTTGCCGATTTGCCGAAGCTCGCTTCGTCCATTTAGCATCGTGAATGCTGTCGGCATTCTGTGTTATTTGTATATTGACACTTTCGCCGGATAACTCCTTCTATTTGTTGTTGGCTTGGGCAGGCCAAAGGCGCATATTTTTGAAGAATGTACAGGAGAGTTTTTTCTTGCTCTTGCCTTAGTAAATTGATATAATTATAAATAGTATATGGATTCTAGCTCTTGAATGCCGCCCTTTTCTAAAAGCAAAGCATATAATGGCAGTAGTTTCGCAATTTCGAAGCTCAGAGTAGCAAAAACCCACTCTGATAGAAGAGCTGATTTGCCCCGCAAGCGGTTCGCAATTTCAGATATCAGAGCAGCAAAAACCCACTCTGATATCTGTCTGATAGAAGAGATATGGCTTTTGGCAAGGGAAGGTTTTTAGGCATGAAGGGGCAGAAAGAGGGAGCGGAAGAAATAACCGCCCAGTGTTGAAATGTGAAATGGAGGAGATTGAATATGGACTTGAATTTGAGGCCGGCTGGTGAGTGCGCATTTGATGCTGTATCTCTTGGCGAGGTTATGCTTCGTTTTGATCCGGGCGAGGGACGTATCCGTACCGCAAGGTCTTTTAAGGTCTGGGAAGGTGGAGGCGAATACAACGTGGTTCGTGGTCTCCGCAAGTGTTTTGGAATGAAGACAGCCGTTATTACAGCTCTTGCGGATAACGATATCGGCCGGCTTATTGAGGATTTCATGATGCAGGGCGGCGTGGATGTTTCCCTTGTCAAATGGATGGAAACAGATGGCAGCAGCCGTATCTGCAGAAACGGTTTTAATTTCACAGAACGCGGTTATGGTATTCGTGGCGCCAAGGGTGTTTCCGACCGCGCAAACACAGCCATTTCAAAGGCGAAGCCGGAAGATTTCGATTTTGATTATATTTTTGGTGAACTGGGCGCACGCTGGCTCCATACTGGCGGAATCTATGCCGCGATTTCTGAGCAGGCATCTGAAACCGTTATTGCGGCCATTAAGGCGGCAAAAAAATATGGAACCATCGTATCCTATGACCTCAATTATCGTCCGTCCATGTGGGCCGCGATCGGGGGCAAGGAAAAGGCGCAGAAGGTAAATCAGGAAGTCGCAAAATATGTTGACGTAATGATTGGGAACGAAGAGGATTTCACCGCGTGCCTTGGATTCCAGATTGAAGGACAGGATGAGTCATTGAAGGAGCTGAATATCGAAGGCTACAAGAAGATGATTAACGAGGCGGCAAAGACTTATCCGAACTTTAAGGCCGTAGCGACAACCCTTAGGACTGTTCATACGGCAACTGTGAATGACTGGTCCGCGCTTTGCTGGGCAGGCGGCGAAATTTACAAGGCGAAGGACTATAAGGGGCTGGAGATTTATGACCGTGTGGGCGGAGGCGATTCTTTCGCGTCTGGCCTTGTCTATGGCCTCATGACGACAGGTGATGCCGAGCTGGCTGTGAATTATGGCGCGGCGCATGGCGCGTTGGCGATGACAACCCCCGGAGATACAAGCATGGCGACGAAGAAAGAAGTCGAAGCCATTATGGGTGGTGCGGGAGCCAGAGTGCAGCGTTAAAGAAACAGAATATATGCTGCGTCCGGCGTAAGCCGGAAAGTTTCCTTACGCAGCCTTTGCGATAAAAAAATATCCCGGTTTCCCGGGATATTTTTTATTCTGCCATATCGTTCTCCGACCAGTCGGGGTCAACATCGACCTGAATGCGCAAGACGCGCATTCGCTCCTTTTTCAGAATAGTAATACGGAGGTTTTCATATACAAAACTATCCAGCCGTTTGGGGTACCCCCCGACCATTTCCACAGCCCATCCTCCAACAGTCGTGTTGTTGTCATTCAGTTCCTTGCCTTCCTTCCCGAACTCACTAAGGAAATCATCAAGCCTCATATCCCCGTCTACATCGTAACGGTTTGGAGAAATCTCTACAAATTCTTGTTCTACTTCATCCTTTTCATCCCAAATTTCGCCTACAATCTGTTCGAGAACATCTTCAATGGTCAGTATGCCCATCGTCCCGCCATATTCATCTGTGACAATGACCATTTGGCACTGTTTTGATTTGATCGTATTTAGAACATCCGGCAAAGGTGTGGTTTTATGGATGAAAATCGCGGGCAGCAGCAGCTTTCGGATGCTTGTGTTTGGATTGTCCACGAGAGCCTTATAGAGATGGTTTAAATGCAGTATTCCGATAATGTGATCAGGAGTTTCCCGGTAAACGGGAAGACGAGTATAAGAAGAAGCAAAAGCTATTTTTAACTGCTTTTCTCGTGAATCGTCAAGATCGATTCCAACGATATCAACTCTGGGCGTGATGATTTCGTAGGCGAGGACATCGTCAAAACTGAAGGCGGACTGCAATATATCCGCAACGTCCTCATCAACCACGCCCTCGTCTTCGACCGTATCCAATATCGTTTCCAAATCATTTTCAGTAATGGAATCATCGTTAGCGTTGCTTTCCCAAATCTTTGATAGCTTTGCGAGAAATTTTCGCATTGCCCAGACAAAGGGGGTGAGGATGGCAAGCAGGAAGAGCATGGGGCGCGCGGAAAGCATGGCAAACGCCTCAGGTTTTTCTGAGGCAATGATTTTCGGCAGGATTTCTCCAAAGGTTATGATGAGCACTGTCATGATTGCTGTTGCAATCCATGCCCCGTTTTCACCCATGATTGAAATGGCCAGGGCGGCAGCAATAGATGAAGACCCAATATTCACCAGATTGTTGCCAAGGAGTATGGCAATAACCCCGGAATCAAATTTCTGGTGGAAGTGCAGAGCCATCCTGGCTCTTCGACTGCCTGCGTCCATCATGCGTCGAAGTTTCGAGACCGAGAGCGCATTGTACGCAATCTCAGTGCCTGAAAACAGGGCAGAACAAAAAATACAAAAAATGATTAACAAATACCTTATCCACACAGACATTATCAAGCTCCTCTATTAAAGTGGTTTCTAAGCACTTTCCTTATTTTTTGTCATCTTCATCGTATATTTCTCCAACCAATTCTTCCAGAATATCTTCAACTGTTAGAATGCCCAAAATTTCCTTTTTTTCGTTCCTTACAATGGCGATATGGGTTTTTGAGGCGCTCATGCCGGCAAGCTGATCGTCAATCGGTGTGCCAAGCTCTACAAAAAAGGGACGATCCAAAAGCCGCCGCAACTGAATTTTGCCATCGTTCTGAAGCCAGGCTTTCAGGAATTTACGAATCTGAATAATCCCAATTACACGTCCCACATTATTTAATACTGGGAGTCGGCTGTGACTGGTACGCTTGATGATATTCAGAATTTCCTTTAATGGCATAGAGCCTCGAATATATGTCACATTTTCCCATGGAGTATATATCTCGGAAACTGAGGTTTCCGTAAAGTTAAGCGCTGATCGAATCAGTTCTTTCCTGTCCTCGTCTATTTTTCCCTCGTCACCCAGCGTTTTGATAATGTCATGAAGATCTTCTTCCGAAACAATTGGTTCCTTATAATCTGTATTTATGTGAAACAAGCCCATAGCAAGGCGAGTCACAGCGGAAAAGAGAAGTCCCAGGGGATGCATCAAAAACATAAGGAGACAGAGAGAGGGCGCGATGAATAAAGCAAAGCGTTCATTACACACTTTGGCGATGGTTTTAGGAATCATTTCTGAAAGGAAAAAGACGCAAAGGGTGGTTGCCAGGGAAAGCATTGAAATCCCGAAATCATCCCAGTGAAGCCGCGTAGCGACCAGAGTGGCCAATGAAGCAGAGCCAATGTGCATAATGTTCGTACCAATCAATATGGTGGTCAATGCTTCTTCAAAATGGTCAAGGATATAGAGTACGCGGCGGGCACGGCGTGATCCGTTTTCCGCATAGGAAATCATGCGGATCCTATTTACCGAAGAAAGAGCGGTTTCGGCACCGGCAAAATAAGCACCGCCCGCAAGCAAAAGAATGAAAAATAGAAAATAGCGAAACAGGCTTCCTATATTGGTTATATTTAGAAGTAATAAAAGGGGATCTGTCTGGGAAATCTCCACAAAAACCTCCTCACATCGACCTTGTGTCCCGGACCGCTCGCAGCCTGGACAGGGCGCGAGCCAAAGAGGCCTGGGAAGCCTCGTATTCCCGTCGGGATCGGCGCTGCCGTAATTCCTCTTCCGCGCGTTCTCTGGCTTCCTCAGCCCTGCGGACATCTATTTCCCATGGGTATTCAGCCGTTTCCACCAGCAGGGTGGCCCGGTTAAAAGAAACCTGCAGGCTGCCCTGACCAACGACAACGTCCTCCCAGCTCTCATCTTCCTTTTGTATATGGATGATGCCGGTATTAATAGCAACAAACATGGATTCATGGCCAGCCATAATGCCTCTTGTACCGTCATTGACCGGAACAACGATTTGGCGGCAATGTCCATCAAAAAAGTTTCTGTCAGCAGCGTAAATTTCAAGATTTAAGAGTTCAGCCATATTAACAATCCCTTTTTATCCGGACATGGAAAATTTATCGGGAGTATCCATGTCCGGATTTGAAAAGCTAGTAACTATTCCATCCATTATTCCACATTGCCTGAAAGGCTTGCGGCTTTTTTCCGGACATCGTCAAGGGTTCCGACATTGAAAAAGGCGGCTTCAGGATAATCATCCATTTCTCCGTCAATAATGGCACGGAAGCCCTGCACGGTTTCCCGGATAGGGACGTAGGCGCCTTTTATGCCAGTAAATTGCTCCGCCACATGGAAAGGCTGCGAGAGGAATCTTTGTACTTTTCGCGCGCGATAAACAGTAAGCCGGTCATCCTCGCCGAGTTCATCCATGCCCAGGATCGCAATGATGTCCTGCAGCTCTTTGTATTTCTGAAGGATTTCCTGTACCGCTATGGCAACACGATAGTGTTCTTCGCCAACAACGTCAGCTTCCAATATTCTGGAAGATGAGGCAAGAGGATCCACAGCCGGATAAATACCCTGTTCAACAATTTTACGGGAAAGAACCGTCGTGGCATCCAGATGCGCGAAGGTCGTGGCTGGCGCCGGATCGGTAAGGTCATCGGCCGGAACATAAACGGCTTGCACGGAGGTGACGGAACCATGACGCGTAGATGTAATGCGTTCCTGTAATTCGCCCAAATCGCTTGCGAGCGTCGGCTGGTAGCCGACGGCCGATGGCATACGCCCAAGAAGAGAAGAAACTTCTGAGCCGGCTTGTACAAAACGGAAAATATTATCAATAAACAGGAGCACGTCCTGATTTTTTACATCACGAAAGTATTCCGCAATGGTCAGGCCCGTTTTCGCGACGCACATACGCGCCCCGGGCGGTTCATTCATTTGCCCGAAGACGAGGGCGGTTTTGGACAATACGCCGGATTCCTTCATTTCATGCCACAGGTCGTTTCCTTCCCTGGAACGTTCTCCCACACCGGTGAAAATGGAATAGCCGCCGTGTTCTGTAGCGATATTACGTATAAGCTCTTGAATGAGCACGGTTTTCCCAACGCCCGCGCCGCCGAAAAGGCCTATTTTTCCTCCTTTTGCGTATGGGGCAAGAAGATCCACGACCTTTATGCCAGTTTCCAGAATTTCTACAACGGGACTCTGCTCTGAAAAGGGGGGAGCGGCTCTATGGATGCTCCAATGTTCCTCATCCTCCAGAGAAGGTCCGCCATCGATTGCTTCACCGACAACGTTCAAGAGCCTTCCGAGGGTTTTTTCACCTACGGGGACGCTGATTGGTCCTCCGGTAGAGACAACCTCCATGTCCTTATGCAGTCCCTCGCTTGCAGCAAGCATGATGCATCTTGCGGTATTGCTGCCAATATGCTGTTCTACCTGCATTATGCATCTTTTGTCACGGTTCATGACGGCAAGAGCGTCATTAATATATGGCAATTCCTCCGATGGGAATTCTACGTCAATCACAGGTCCCATGACCTGTACGATTTTTCCCTTCAACAGCTTATCCAAATCATTTCCCCCTTCGTCTGCCAGCTCTGGCTCCGCTTACAATTTCGGTAATCTCCTGCGTTATCATGCTTTGCCGCTCCCTGTTGTAACGCATACCAAGCTCACGCAGCATATCCGCCGCATTTTTATTAGCGGAATCCATGGCCATCATGCGGTCATTTTGCACGGTGCAGAATGCTTCAACAAGGGCGCCGTAAACAAACCCGATTATTGAACTGGGGATAATATGATCAAGCACTGTTACCGGGTCCGGAAGCATCAGGAATTCCCTGGAGGATATACCCTGGGTATCAGAGATTTCCTGAGTGGCAGCGTTATCAGGCAAGGCGTCAGCATTTTCTCCTTTGTCAGATTTCCGAATATGCCGCAGAATATCGTCAGGGACGGAAAGAGGCAAAAGAGTCTTGACCTGTACCTCGGAAAGGGTGCTGTTTTTCATCATGGTATATATTGCCACCAATTCATCCATCTTGCCATCCAGGTATTCCTGTACGAGAACCGATGTAATGTCCCTGGCACGGGAAATTGTAGGGTTCTGGATTGTATAGCGAAATTGTCCTGTCAGTTCATAACGGCTCTTTTCAAAATGCTGGCGGCCCACTTCTCCCACTGCGAAAATTCGCGGCGGTATTTCGGATTTCTCAAATTCCGCTTCAGCGGCTTTCATTATGTTGTGGTTATAAGCTCCGGCCAGCCCCTTGTCATCGGTTATGACCAGATAAGTCCTGCGGCGCTGTCGCATTTTGGGCATCTGTCCGAGATCAAGGAAACGATCCTTTGTCCCCGGAGGCAAATGCCGCATGACGCGCTGCATCATTTCCTGTACACGGAAAAAAAATGGTTCTGTTTCCTCCAGCATCTTCCGCGCCTTGCGCATCTTGTTGGAGGAAATCAGATACATCGCGTTTGTAATCTTTTTTGTATCATTAATGCTTTTTATCCTGTCACGGATTTCCTTCACGTTAGCCATCTGTTTCCATACCCTCAGAAGCTGTTGTCCCGGAAGGGATATCTTCGGCCAGAGGCCGGTTCTCAAGCTTTAAATCTTCATCCTCCATGTTTCCAAGATAGGTTTTTGCGGCAGCGACAATCTCGCCTTTCAGACGGTCGGGAAGGTACTTTTCCTGGGTCAGCTCCATGCATATCTTTTCCTGGGTCAGGTGGAACCAGTTGAGGAGTCTGCCCTGAACTTTCTTGATATCCTCCTTTGGCAGAGAATCCAAAAGGCCGTTATTTGCCGTAATCAGGGTGATGACCTGGTCCGTCATACTGAGAGGCTGGCCAAGGGGCTGCTTCAGGAGCTCCATCAGGGATTGTCCGTGGGCAAGCTGTTTTTTTGTGGTTTCATCCAAATCTGAAGAAAACTGGGTAAAAACCGCCATTTCCCTGTATTGGGCAAGATCAATGCGGATGCTGCCGGAAGCCTTGCGCAGGGCTTCGGTCTGCGCCGAGCTCCCTACTCGGGAAACGGAAAGTCCAACGTTGACGGCCGGACGCATGCCCTCGAAAAAGAGATCGCTCTCAAGGAAAATCTGACCGTCTGTAATTGAAATCACGTTTGTAGGAATGTAAGCTGAAACATCTCCCGCCTGTGTTTCAATTATCGGCAGGGCAGTGATAGAGCCGCCGCCCAAATCATCCGAAAGCCTGCTGGATCTTTCGAGAAGACGTGAATGAAGGTAGAAAATGTCCCCCGGATATGCTTCCCGTCCAGGCGGCCTGCCTAAAAGCAACGAAAGGGAACGGTATGCCACCGCATGCTTGGACAGGTCATCGTATACGATGAGGACGTGCTGGCCTTTATGCATGAAATATTCTGCCATTGCTGTTCCGGCATAAGGCGCGATATATTGCAAAGGAGCAGGATCTGAGGCAGTGGCGGCAACAATTGTTGTGTAACGCAAGGCATCATGCTTTCGAAGGTTCTCCGCAAGCTTCGCGATCGTGGAGGCTTTCTGGCCTATGGCAACATAAATGCATATGACATTTTTCCCTTTTTGGTTAATTATGGTATCAAGGGCTATGCTGGTCTTGCCAGTCTGGCGGTCGCCGATAATCAATTCACGCTGTCCGCGGCCAATGGGAAACATGGAGTCTATGGCAAGAATGCCGGTTTCCATCGGCTCCTTCACTGACTGTCGTTCGACGATTCCAGGCGCGCTTTGCTCAATAGGATAGTATCCAGATGGCCGTATATTCGCGCCGCCATCAATGGGACCTCCCAAAGCATCCACAATCCTGCCAAGGTAATCTTCGCCAACGGATACGCCGGCCTGGCGGTGTGTGCGGACAACCCGGCTTCCAGCCCGGATTTTTTGCTGGCTTCCCAAAAGGATACAGCCTATGCTGTCCCTGCGGATGTCCTGTACCATGCCCCGGGTGCCATCCTCGAACAGAAGGATTTCTCCGTAACGCGCATTGCCCAGATCCTCAATCGAGGCAATTCCATCGCCGATTTCCGACACATGTCCGACCTGCCGAGCATGCGCATACAGGGAAAAGTCGTCTATTCTTTCCTTCAAAATGGAAATGATGTCTTCATCGTTACTATGTTTTTTCAGAAAGTGTTCATGGCTGGTGATGAGATTCTGACCCAGTTGCCGTTCCCGTTCCCGGCCGCTCCAATCGTACTCGAAATTTCCGAGGCGGATCAGAAAACCGCTTTTCAAGCTGCTGTCCCGCTGGGTTTCAAGCACAATTTCGCTGCGCCCGAAACGACGGCATAGCACTTCCTTGATTTTCTCAAGCTGCTGTGGATCAGGGGGTGTTGACGCATACCGAAGCAGGGCTTTTGTATCCTCGCCCTGCCTGGTCCCCTGCGATGCCTGGATATCCTGTGAAATCATTTTCTCCCCTATATTAGAATGGGCTTGAACCGCTCTGATTTGGTGACAAGTCAACGAGATATCGCATGGCTGGCTTCCAAATCAAGATGGGTTCAAACCTCACTGGTCTGGTGACAAGCTGACGCGGTATCGCGTCAGCCAGAATTTCAAGGCTGCTTTATTGCAAGATTAAACCTGATTTTTTTGCGGATTGGCAGCATCCGCATGAAGATTTTTTTCCGCGTCTTCCATGGCCGCGGAAATAAAACGATCATATAAGGCAAGATCGCTCTTCTCCGAGCAGGCCTGTTCGGAAAGCTTTGAAGCTGCTTCAACAACAAGCTTGGCTATGGCGTCTTCATTCCTGGACTTTTCCTTTGCATAGGCATCATCGGCTGACTGCTTTGCTTTTGCCAGCATTTCTTCCGCCTGGGCCTCTGCTTCGGAAAGGATACGGTTCCTGACCCCGTAGGCTGTTTTTTTGACTTCGGCAAAAATCGCTTCTTTTTCGTCCTCTAAAGCCTGCAGGCCCTTTTCGTATTTTTCCTTCATGATATTGGCTTCAAGAATCTGCGCGTCGGCATTTTTGCGGATTTCCTCCATCTCCTTTTCCCGCATCCGGAGGATTTTATCTACACGTTTAAATAGCACAAAACGGAAAATAACAAAGAGAATGAGCAGGTTGATGATGCTGTAAATCAGGCTCATATTAATGCTTAACATATCTTCACTCCGATTCGTCCAAATTCAATATGGGTTTTTGCCGCGCAGCGTTACATGACGAGGATGATGATGGCGATAACGAAGCCATAGATAGCGGTGGCTTCAGCCAAAGCGCATCCCAGAAGCAGCAAAGTCATGATTTTCCCGCTGGCTTCCGGCTGTCTTGCGACGGCATCCACTGCCTTGCCTGTTGCCAGCCCAATACCGATGCCAGCTCCAACACCTGTAAATGCTGCGATAGCAGCGGCCAATGTACCCAAATCCATTTGATTTCCTCCTTTGTAACTGTGAAAAATGGAAAATATATAACTATTCAGCGCCTTTGGTCATGAATCTATGATGAAAAGGGCTTTATAGCTGCACATTATTGACAAACATCACTATTCGCGATTACTTTTGATTTTGCTTTTTTTTCGGGGGGGAGCATTAACAGGCGTCTGTAGAAATCACCGGCATTAAATTCCCCTTCTTCGGCAATTTTTTTCAGCCGTGCTTCTTTCCTTTCCGCCCTTTCCTTTTCGCGGCGCAGGCGTTCCTGCTCCTTTTCCTCTTCGCTTTCCTCTTCTTTTGGCTCTGTCGCTTCCGCAATATATAATGAGGTAAGGAAACAGAAAACATAGGCCTGGATCAGGCCATCGAAGAGGTCAAAATATATGCTCAGCAGGGCGGGCACGAAAATCGGCACCACTACCTTGATCAGTTCCATGATTACCGTGGCGCCCAGAACATTGCCGAACAAACGCATGCAGAGCGAAAGCGGGCGAATCCCCAATTCAAGGATGTTCATGGGAAGGACAACGGGTATTGGTTCCCGGAAGGCCTTGAGCCACCCCTTTGTGCCTTTGGCCCGGATGCCCGCAACTTCCACGAGGACAATGCTCATCAGAGCCAGCGCAACGGTGACATTGAGATCCATCGTCGGAGGAGTCAGCCCCAAAAGCCCTGTCAGGTTGGAAAGGCCGATATATAAAAGCACGGTGATGATATAGTCGGCATATTGCGCTCCGCCCTCGCCCAGCATGCCGCGGGCTATTTCCCGAAGCTTCACTACAATGAGCTCGGCAATAGCCTGACGCCGTGATATATTGTTGACGCGCATATTGTGGGTCAGGAAAAGGCAGATAAGGAGCCAGGCAAGGAGTATGCCCCAGGTAATCACAACGGACTTTGTAATGTTGAAAAAGCCTGGAGGCCCAAAGCCGGGATCCAGCGCAATCGCCGTTTTATCCGCTTTCAATATGGCATTCATTTCTTCTGCTATTTCCATAATTTCCTCCCCGTTTCAGGCCGCACAGCTTCCGTCCGGTGGTGGCAGTATGAATATGGTGAAAATGCGGTATCGTATTAATGATTCCATCTTGCTCACCGGGGCAAACACAATTAGTGAAAAATTATATACCTTAGTATCAAATTTTACAATGTGATTTTGCCGAAATCAAAAATAAAAATCCAACGGCTGAAAAGCAAACAAGATTAGGCAAACTGAAAAGCAAACAAGATTAGGCAAATATGTATGGAACGAGCACGCGGAATAAATAAGGATTGCGGCATGGGGAAAAATAAATTATACTCATTTCAAAATTCGGAAGCAAAGCGGCGATGGATCTGTTTTCCCGAAGCTGTGCAGATGAAGTTTATCATGACAAAGTGTACTGTAATGTGGCAAAGGAGGATGGAGTTGATGGGAACGAATACGGACGGGGACGGGAAGGGCAGCTTTTGGAAAAAACTGACTACGCCCATTTACCTGTTTTCAAAGGACGCGGAGCTTTATGGTCAGAAAGCGGAGGGCGGGGTGAGGCTTCGGAAAACCGGCCATGAGGAAGAAAAGAAGGTCGAGTATATAGAGCTGTTTTTTGACCTTGTTTTTGTATATAGCCTCCGTACGCTTAATTCCATGTTTCATGCCTATGAAACGGAGTTTCCTCCGTTTTCCGTGTTTTTTACCTTTCTTTTCCTGATCATGGCATTGATGCAGATATGGTATTTTACGACCTTGTTCTTCAACAGGTATGGGGGGAAAACAATAAGGGATTATTTTTCGATTTTCTTCAACATGTACTGCATCTACTACATGGCATCGGGTCTCCAGATGCAGTGGATGCAGCACTATACAAGGTATCATATTGCCTGGGCAGCGATTCTTTTGAATCTCGCATTATGGAATCATCATAAAATGCGGACATTGCCCGAAAGAGACGAATTGGATCTTCTGATACTAAAAAATAATTTCAAGGTCGAAATCGCGGAGGCTGCCGGCCTTCTCATCAGCATTCCGATCTATTATTTTTCCGGCATTGCCTGTTCGCCCTTCATCATGCTGGCGGCGTTTGTTTTCAGGGGAATGGAACATACCTATTATAAAGAACGCCCGGTGGATTTCGGGCACCTTTCCGAGCGGGCGCTTCTTCTGGTTGTCCTGACCTTCGGTGAAATGATCATAGGGATTGCCCGTTACTTCGAGGTTGGGGATCCCCTTTATGTCAATATCCTGGTCTTCATGCTTGTCATCACGCTTTTTCTTTGCTACGCGTTTTATTATAACAATATGCATGATCACCATAGAAAGACCAGCGGGCTTTGGTACCTGAGCCTCCATGTGCCCCTTATCATGGTGATCAATTCCATTACCATTATATTGGAACTCTGCGCTGAGGATGAGATTCCGGGCAGGCCCAAGATCATCATGCTGGTCGCGCTTGTTTCCGCATATTATATACTCCTTCTTTTGATAGAATGGTACGCGAAACCGGAGTTCTCGAAAAACAGGCATATCGTCATTGTGACAATCGCTCTTCTTATAGGCTATGCGTTTACCATGTATCTGGTTGGAAGCATTCCGGTTCTGGCCATTGTCTATACCTTGATTGTTGCCGGAATGGAGCTGGGCATTATGGTGCATTTCTTCCAGAGAATCTCCGGGAGGCGCTTCTCAATTGATGGTTATTTTGGCTGAACCGACCGGCTGGCTATCCGCAGATCAGGACCCGGTCGCCAATCTGCATTTTTTCATATACTTCATAGATTTCCAAATCATTCACACCAACGCAGCCCCTGGTAGCATCCTGGGGCTGTCCGTTCCCATGGACTTCGATGGCGCCTCCCAGGGGGCTGTTCCAAACCGGCTTTTGAAGAGAGCGATTCGCGCGAATCAGAGATTCATAAGTATCCCTGCCAATAATGCCGTTTTTCAATCCGCGCCGGGCATCCTCGAGGTTCGGATAATTGAGGCCAAGCTCACCTTTCAGAAGTGAATCGACATCCTGCTTCCTGCAGATGTAAAAATAACCGACAGGGGTCTTTGCGTCTCCGGATACTTCTTTGTCGCCCGGCACTGCCCCGCTGGTGACCATATAGGTCTTTATTTTCACCCCATTTTCCCAAAGCTGCATAATGTGAGAGGATTTGTCTACGCCCAGTGCCCTCCTTCCCAGGCTGGCATAGCGGAGATATGCCTCGTTCAGATTGTTGTCTTCCGGATCCTGCGGATTGCCGTTCTGGTCTACGTAGACTCCGTCCGGAGTGATTACGTTCCGTACCATAAGGCCGTTGCCGTCAAAATATCGGAACACTCCGTCCTCGCAGCTCAGCCATGTGTTCCTCCCGGGGGCGATCTGCGCCCCGGAACGGACGGCAGCCTGCTGGATTTCATTGAGATCAGACAAATCAGCGTTTTCCGGGCTTCCGGAATTAATGTTGCCGTTTTCGGCCAATATGGACGGACAGCCGCCCGATTCCGGAAGCAATAGGAGGAAAAGGGCGAGCATGGCCGATGCAACAAGCTTTCGCGTCTTTTTCCATCCCGTTAAATCAGCTATATGGTTTTTTCCTCCGTAGTATTTGCGCGCGAGATTTTTCATGGTGACCTGCCTTTTCATTGTTGCGGGTATCGTGTTTCTGATAGGGGAGAGTATAGGACCTGTTCGTGTTTTCGGCAACATGGCAAATCCATGGATTTGCCATGAAAAAATGATTTGAAAGATTATTGAAAGAATGTTGAAAGATTTGGGATGTGAACGCAGGTGAAAGATTTGGTTGAAAATTAGATGGGCTTATGATTATAATGAAATGTTAGCAATTCCACGTTGGAGTTTACAGGGAGAGAGGGCAGGTTTATGGACGAATGGGGACAGGCGGAGTGGAAGCCGATTAAGGAAGGGAAAGTAAGGGCTATTTATGATCTTTCAGACAGGCTCCTAATGGTGGCGACCGACCGGATATCCGCTTTTGACGTGATTCTCAATAATCAAATTCCCGGCAAGGGGAAAATTCTGACACAGATGTCCAGGTTTTGGTTTGAGTTGACAAAAGATATTGTGCCGAACGACATGATATCGGTGGACGGAAAGGATATGCCGCCTTATTTCCGCACGGAGGCATTTGAAGGGCGCTCGATGCTTTGCCGAAAGCTTCAGATGATACCTGTTGAGTGCATCGTACGAGGATATATTACCGGATCCGGCTGGGAGAGCTATCTTCGGGACGGCACGGTATGCGGGAATCGGCTTCCGGCCGGGCTTTTGGAATGTGAAAAGCTTCCCGAGCCGATTTATACCCCGTCTACCAAAGCGGAACTTGGAGAGCATGATGAAAACATCAGCTATGAACGCTCGACAGATGTCCTTGAAAAGATTTTCCCGGGACGAGGTCAGCATCTTGCGGACAGGATACGAAGCCTGAGCATAGAAATATACAAAAAATGCTCGGATTACGCATATGGGAAAGGCATCATCATAGCGGACACGAAGTTTGAATTCGGCCTGGACGATGAAGGGGAAGTGGTGCTGGCGGACGAGGTGCTGACCCCGGATTCCAGCCGGTTCTGGAGGGCAGAGACCTATGAGAAAGGCAGAGGGCAAAAATCCTTTGACAAGCAATACGTCCGAGATTGGCTTAAGTCCAACACGAATCATGGAAATACGTTGCCCCAGGAAGTGGTGGACAAGACAGTAGCTTTGTATAAAGAAGCATACCGGATGCTGACGGGAGAGATGATTCAATGAAGATGATCCATATGGCGGACGTCCACCTCGACAGCAAGGTGGAGGCGCATCTGTCAAAGGAGCAGGCCGCTGAAAGAAGGCAGGAACTGATGGATACCTTTCTCCGGGCCATTGATTATGCCGGACAGGAGGACGTATGCGCTGTATTGCTTTGCGGGGAATTGTTTGATGCCGCAAGAGTTTCCAGAGCCACCGTGAGGAGTATTCTTTCAGCCATAGGAAAGCATCCGGGAATCACATTCTTTTGCCTCAGAGGCGATCAGGACAGGATTTTTAAAGACGCTGAGGGGGGTGACAGGGCCATAATGGAGGAAGCCTTCGGCAGCGACGCGTCGGCTTTTCAACAACAGGAGGCGCAAGGTTTCGCCGCAGCAGGAGAGGAAGAAAAAATCCCGGAGAACCTCATCCTAATAGGCGACAAGTGGCAGCAATACCGAATTTCGGAAAAAGTGGTTATTACCGCTGTTTCAGTGGCGGAAAGAAAGCTGAGCTATTCCGGGGAGGCGCAGGATGCCGGCAATGATTCCGGCATCCTGGAAATGAACCCCCATGGCGATGCCCTGGCAGACGGGATGCCGGCCCTTCGGAAGGAGGATTGCAACATTGTCATGCTGTCTGAAAATATACTGCCTGAGGGATTCGGAAATGAATCCATTGATTATATTGCGCTTGCCTGTGGTTCATCCCCGGAGATTGGGAGCCTGGGCGGCCGGGGCATTTATGCCTGTCCCGGATGTCTTGAGGGAAGGAGCTTTATGGAATGCGGACCTCATGGCTTCTATGTCCTGGAGTTCACAGGGGGCGGCGAGCTGGAAAAGATTCATTTCAAGGATATTGCCGGGCGGCATATGTGGAGGATTTCTGTAGATATCGGAGATTTGCGGAATTCGGGGATGATTCTTGAGAGAATAAAAGGAAGTATTGCGGCTCTGGAAGGAACATTGACGGTTCCGGAGGCGGAGATTGGCGCGGACGGATTCGCGATTCGTGAGAAGAAATGCGGATTTGTCCGAAAGGAGGATTTCCTGTGCGTCCTTCTCCGGGGCGAGGTGAATCCGGAAACAGAAAAAAACACGACATTTCTGACCGACGCCCTCTCGGAAGACTATTCTTTTGTCATGTTGAAGGATGAAACAAGGGTGAAGCTTGATTATCAGCCATATCTCCAGGATCGAGGACTGAAAGGCGAATTTGTCAGGGAAATGGAGAAGGACGAAGAACTGTCAGAGGAGATCCGGGACGAGGTGATACGGCTCGGGCTGCAGTTACTTATGGGAGATGAGATTTTGTGGAACTGATTCGTTGCCATATAGATAATTTTGGAAAACTCCATGATATCGATTTGGATTTCAAGGATGGCCTGAATATTTTCCTGAGGGAAAACGGATACGGCAAAAGCACGATGGCCGCTTTTTTCCGGGCAATGTTTTATGGCCTGCCAGATGGGGAAAAAGCAGGGGAGGCGGAAAATGGCCGGAAGCGCTACAGTCCCTGGCAGGGGGGCGTTTTCGGGGGTGAGCTCTGTTTTTTGCGGGCTGACAAGAAATACCGGGTCGAAAGGCGCTTTGGCAGGGTGAAGTCAGAAGATTCCTTTGCCCTTTTTGACATGGAAAATAATACAGCCTCATCGGATTTCTCAGAAAAGCTGGGGGAGGAATTATTCGGCGTTGATGAGGAAACATGGTGCAGGACAGCTTTTGCAAGGCAGCAGGATGTTTCCTGGGAGGTAGGGAGCGGCATACATGAAAAGATTGGAAGCATTTCCGACATGTCGTATGATATGCGGAGGTATGCCGAGGGCATGGAAAAGCTGAAGGATGAGATGAATGCTTTGTCCCCCAACCGACGGACGGGCCGTATCTTTCAGCTAAAGATGAAATTGGAACAGATTTCCACGGATTTGGAATCCATGAGTGACATGGAAGGAAAGAAATTTGTGACGGACAGCCGCCTTCGGCAGACTCGGTGGCGTCAGACGGAATTAAAGAAAAAGATGGAAGAGACGCGGGGGAAAATCAAGGCGGCAGCACACTATCAGGAGATGCTTTCCCTGAAGATGGCATATGGACAGTTGAAGGACGCCCGGGATCGGACGGGTGATGAAGCGAGGGAGGCGGAGAGGAAATATTTTGAGGATTACCGGCCTTCCTTCCCGGAGGATGGACGAGCGGCAAGAATGCGGGAGGACGGTCAGGAACTGAATGCCCGTTTCCGAAACGGCTTTCCATCGGAGGAGGAAATACGCCATGCCGAAAAGATTTTTTCGAGAGCCGGTTTTTTGATCGAACGCCTTCGCCTGTCTGTGCAGGAGAGGGAATCGGACGGGAGGAAGGGGATCCTGTTGTCCTGTGTTTTGCTTGCCACGGGCCTGTTCCTTCTGATTTGCGCCATTGTTTTCACAAGAGCGAACTCGTCGGGTTCGTCAATGGGGGCATGGATTTATATTCTGGCGCTTTTGATGCTGCTGGCAGGATTCCTGATCCTGACGTATGGAATACTGTCTTCTCGGAACCGATGGCAACTGTGGTTTAAGAAAAGCGGGACAGGGAAAAATCATAGCCGGATGAGCGAGGAGGATATGAAGAACGAGGCGGAACGGTTGTCGCGGGAACTAGATGTCTTCCTGAGCCGCTTTTATGAGCTGCCGCATTCACAGTCCGAGGCGGAGCGCAGATCCACCAGGGGGAGGTTCCTTCGGAAGCTTGGCAGGGATGGCATGAGATGGCATCGTCTGACCGCAATAAGCGCTTTGGAAAAGGATTATGAATCAAAATCAAAAACTCTGGAGAAATTCGAGTCAGAGCATAACCCTGATGAGTTTTTGCGGATGGAGGAACCGGGAAATCAGGAGAATATCGACAAGCTGTCCGAAAGCCTTCAGGTATTGAGCGGCCGGCTTAATGAGCTCGAGGATGAAATTTTGGCAGGTCAGGAAGAGTCAAATCAACTGAGAATAAAGATGCAGGAGCTGTACAGCCAGGAGGTTGAGTATGAGCTTGGCATGGAAGAACTGCAGGAATTGGAAAACAGACACGCCCTTCTGGTTTTGACAAGGGACCATCTGGCAAAAGCAAAAGAGAACTTCTCCAGGGATTACAGGAATCCTTTAATGGAATCGTTTGGGAGATATTATCTTGCTTTTCTTGGGACAGAGGCATGGGATAAAGATGCTGAAATGATAGACAAAACTCCTTTCAGGATGGATGAGGATTTTAACCTTCAGCCTGTTTATGAAGGAGAAGGCAGGGACCTCTCCCTGCTGAGCGAAGGCTGCCGGGATATGGCGGCGCTTTGCCGGCGTTTCGCCTTTGTGGATGCCATGTACCCCGGCGAAAAGCCGTTCCTTATCCTGGATGATCCCTTTGTGAATCTTGATCAGGACAAGATTGCGGCGGGGCTTTGTTTTCTCCGTGAAATATCGAAGGAATATCAGATACTGTACTTTACCTGCCATGAGAGCAGGGCATAAGCGGTCCGAAAAAGGGCGGCATGGAGTTTGACATGGTGCATAGAGCAAGGGAAAGGATCAGGGAACAATACAGGCGGCTCATACGGGCCGGCTGCTGCATTGTCATGCTGCTGGTTTACGCCGGAATTTTCTGGTCCGTTTGGATAAGCTATTATAGTCCGAAGATGGAAAGGGTGTTCTGGACCAGGGGGCAAAGCATGTTCTTTGCTTACTATGTATTTTGGCTGTTCCTATGCATTAAGATTTACGAAGGATGGAAGGCCGGCTACCATAGGATCTTCAGTCTGATCTTTTCCCAGGCTATTGGCATCCTGATTGCCAACTTGATCATCTATGTCACAATCATCCTGTTAACGAAGGGAGTGGGGGATCCCTTCCCCCTGATCGGGGTTGCCCTGCTCCAGATTCTGGTCTCTATTCCCGGTGCCTGGATATCTACGAAAATATACAGGGCGGCCTATCCCGCCAGGAGGGTTATCGTCATACGGGGGGACAGGCCTGTGAACCTGCTGCTCATGAAATTCCATACAAGGGCGGATCGTTTTGTGATTGGCAGGGAGATGGCCATTTCCCAGGGACTGGACAAGATAAGGGCGGAGATCCCGAAATATCAGGGCGTCATTATCGGGGATATGCCGAGCATGGAACGGAATGATTTGTTGAAATGCTGCTATGGGGCTGGAATCCGGGCATATATGGTGCCGAAAATTTCCGATTTGCTGATTCGCAGCGCCGAAAACCAGCATATGTTTGACACCCCGCTGCTGATGGCAAGAAATACAGGGCTGACAATAGAACAGGGTGCCCTGAAGCGCCTGATGGACATTGTGCTGTCCCTTCTCCTCCTGATTTTGACTGCGCCGGTCATGCTGGTGACCGCGATCTGCATACGGGCAGAGGACGGGGGGAGCATAATTTACAGCCAAACGAGGCTGACCCTGCATGGAGAGGAATTTCAGATTCATAAATTTCGCAGTATGCGGGAAGACGCGGAGGCAGATGGCACCCCAAGGCTTGCGGAGGACGAGGACGAACGGGTCACCAAGGTGGGACGAGTGATCCGCGCGTTCAGGATTGATGAGCTGCCGCAGCTCTTTGACGTGCTGAGGGGCGCCATGAGCCTTGTGGGGCCAAGGCCTGAAAGGCCGTCCATAGCGGCTCAATATGAGGCGGAGATACCCGAATTCCGTTACCGCCTGAAGGTCAAGGCGGGGCTTACCGGCTATGCGCAGGTGTATGGGAAGTATAATACGACGGCTTATGACAAGCTGAAGATGGATATCATCTATATACAGAATGCCAGCCTGCTGATGGATCTTGAAATCATCCTGATGACAATCAGAATCCTTTTTGAGAAGGAGAAGACAGAGGGGTTCCGCAATGGGAAAAGCTTTGACAGTGGTTATTCCGGCATATAACGCGGAGAAATATCTGAAGACCTGCCTTGATTCTCTTTGCGGCGTGGGGGCATTGGAGGAACTGGAAATCCTGGTCGTGGATGATGGTTCCACCGATGGGACGGGGGAAATCGCCGATTTGTATCAGATCCGTTTCCCCGGCACTGTCAGGGCGGTCCACAAGCCGAACGGCGGGCATGGTTCCGGTATCAATACAGGCATTTGTCTCGCCAGCGGAAAATATTTCAAAGTCGTGGATGCCGATGACTGGGTGGACAGCTCGGCTTTTTCTGAATTGCTGCGTTATTTATTGACGCAGGATGCCGATGCCGTAATCAGTGGCTATTATTGGGTTTTTGACAAGGGTACAGGGGAAGAAGAGAGGGATAAGTTCAGAAGAAGGGCGGAAATCAGGGAACAGTTCCACGGGATACAGTACAAAAAGACGTATCGTTTTGACGAGGTGGCGGATAAGATTTATATCAAAATGCATGGCCTGACAATACGTACGGAAATCTTAAAAAAGAACGCGATCAGGATTGATGAACATTGCTATTATGTCGATACAGAGCTGATCTTGTATCCGATTCCATATATTGAAACAATTGCGTTCATAAAAGATTTTGTCTATATGTATCGGATCGGCCGCGCGGGGCAGAGCATGCAGCCGGAACGGATGCGCCGTAATCTTTCACAGTATGACAAGGTGCTGCGGAGCCTTTTCCGTTTCTATAGAAGGCTTGACTGTTCTGATGAAAAGAAAGCATACATCGAAGGGATACTCGCGCGCATCTGGGCCAGCAGGGTGAAAATCCTTTTGGGATTCCCGCCCTCGGAAAAGGCAAGAAAAGAACTTGTGGAAAAGGAATATTGGCTGCGTAATCGTTATCCGAAGGTTTATCGGGCCAACATTCAGCCAGCGCTTCGCGTCCTGCGGCTATGCAGATACATCCTGTATTATCCCGCCTCTTTCGCGTTCCGTGCCGGGGAAAGAATGAGATGAGTGGAAAAGCAAAGGTATCAGGCCAAGGACATAAGGAAGCATACAGCGTATTAATGTCCGTATATGCCAAAGAAAAAGCGGAATATCTGGATGCTGCGCTTCAAAGCATGTTCTCACAGACCCTTCCCCCGGACGAATTTGTCCTTGTCTGCGATGGCCCGCTTTCCCCCGGGCTGGAGGACGTGATACAGAGATATGCCGAACGGCTCACCCTTGTCAGGCTGGCCGAGAACAGGGGGCTGGGAAATGCCCTGAACGAGGGGCTCGGGCACTGCAGCAATGAGATCGTGGTCCGCATGGATTCAGATGACATCAGCCTTCCCAGGCGCTGCGAGTGCCAGCTTTCGGTTTTTGAGGCTTTCGACGTGTCCATTGTCAGTGGGACGGTGCGGGAGTTCATGTCCGATGGAAGCGGTGTTTCCGGGGAGAAGAGAGTGCCATTGGGGCATGAGGAAATTGCGCGCTTTTCCCGCAGGAGGAATCCCTTCAATCATCCCGCGTCGGCTTTCCGAAAATCCGCCGTCCTTTCCGCCGGAGGGTATTCGGAGAAATACCATCTGTTTGAGGATTATGACCTATGGGTACGAATGCTGAGGATGGGTTACAGGGGACGAAATCTGGAGGAGCCGTTGCTTTGCATGAGGGTGTCGGAGGATATTTATCAGCGAAGGGGCGGTTTTGTCTATGCGGTGGATCTTTTGCGCTTCCATTGGATGCTGTACCAAAGCGGCTGGAGCCGGATTTGGGATTTTCTGTGCTTTGCCATTCCCCATGCGGCGGTCTGCCTGCTTCCGGTATTTGCGCGTCGGCTGGTTTATCATATTTTGCGCGGAAATTATAGCTTTGAAAAAATGGAAACATAATTCCAGGCATCGGTTCCGGAGTGCTTCATGATGAAAATCCAAACGGAGAATAAGGATATGGACAATTTGAGAAAACGCCTCAGATTCCGGTCCGAAACGGCTGTCAGAACATTGGGAATCAGGAAAATCGTTGGGCAGGAAAGGTAGTAGGCGAAGCGTTCAAATTCCAAAAGCCAGCGTCCGAGGAAGAAAATGATGAGGTAGAGCCTGAGGGCATTACGGAAGACGTGGTTCAGGGCGTTATACGGGGACGGGTGGATAATTTCTCCGGCAAGGGATATAGACATTATCAATAGAACCCAAAGAAGATCCCAGGGATTGAAGGCAAAGGAACGGAACATTTCGTGCTTTCCGAAATAGGAGGGGATGAAATGCCATACCAGCTTTGTGAGAATGCTTTCCTGCATGGTGGTAAGGATCGCGAAGAGAAGGATGAAAAACAGATACCAGCTCAGAGTGAAGTCATATTTCAGCAGGAAGTACAGGGGGAAGAGCACGAGGGCGGAGGTATGGCAGAGGGAGGCCAGGGAAGCCAGCAAAAAATAGGGTAATGCCCCGGACGCGCCGGAGGCAGGTTTTCCCACGGTGATAAAGCGGTAGGCATAGAGGGACAGGGCTACGGCGAGAAGCTGCCGGATATAATAAAAACCGAGCATGAAATAGATGCTCATGAACAGCATCATGGACATGGCAAAATCAGAGGAATAATCCGCTATGCAAAGAGCCAGAAAGAAAAAGGCAAAGAGATAGATCAGGATATAAACCGTCTGAAACGGCAGTCCCAGCCGGCCGATCAGAAGGTTCAGAAGGTATATGGCGGGATCGCGGATCGCGTGAATGCCGCCCTTTATTTGGTTGAACATGATCCGGTAATTATCGTAGTCGGAATGTACTGAATACTGGAAGGCGTATAAAGTGTAGATGGGCAGGAAAGCAAGGCAGGAGCAGAGGGCGGGGTAGGGATGGATCCGCCCTGCCTGATGCTGCCAAAGCAGAGCCAGGGGAAGGGTGAGGAGCATGGTTAGAAGATAGGCCATGGCGAGTGCGGTTCCCTCCTTTCACTTTTGCAGGATAATGCCAAGTATTTTGCAATTTATAGAGGTGAAGCGGCGGATTTCATGCTCAAAATCCGATTTTCTGGAGAAGCCCAGCTTTTCAAAAAGGACGACCGTGCCGGTGAATCCGGCTTTCGTCACGGTTTCTGAGTTTATGACAATATTGCCGGAGGAAAGTATAGAAAGTACATGTGAGTTTTGACCGGCGATTCCTGAGCAGATTCTGGCAAATTCATGAAGCTCGTCATCCGGCACCGTGCCGCTGATCAGGAAATGTTCGGTGCCGGCAAGCGCCGCGTAAGCCATGAGCATGGAAGCGGCCTGTTCCCTGTTCTCGCAGCATTCGGAATCGCCATCCAGGAGGCTTAGGATGCGGGAGGGGAGGCTGGGGCGGCGGACAGGGCGGATCAGGGCCAGGACTGGGATGCCGAAGGCGTCTAAATCCTGTTCGGAATCCAGGGTAAGGCTTACAAAATGGAGGAAAAATCCAAGAAGGCAGGAGAGAAGCGCTCCCAACACGAGTCCGTACAGGATGCCTTTGATACCGGCTTTCGCCATGTTGAAGGGGCTGGGCTTCTTTGGAATTATGCTGGCTCCCGTGTCCGTCCGCGGGATGAGTCCGTTCGAGGGCTGGGGCAGCGACAGGGCTGTTTCCCCTGGCAGAACCCTATGGGGGAAGCTGTCAATCAAAGACTCCACATAATCCGTGAGCCGCTGCTCCAATTCATCTGACAATTGTTCGGAGAGCTCCCGGCTGCCTGTTTTCGCGGACAGAATGATAAAATGAGGGCTGGGAGAGGCAGCGGAAAAGATGGAGCGGAAATCTCCCATGGAATAGGGTTCCTCCATTACGCTCTGCATGCGGTAATTGTAATCAATCATACGGGAGCGAAGGCGGTATTCTTCCTGCATGGCTGCTTCATAGTGGTCTTTTGCCAGACCGGAGAGTACGGCCTGGCTGTCGAGGCAGGCAAGGTAGGCATCCGTTGGCAGCGAATCTTCCTGATCCCCTTCCAATGGAAAATAAAGTATTTTCTTTGCGGTATAGAGATAGGGCAGTTCATTGCCCGCGGCCGCAGCCTCGGACTGAGGGGTTTCCGGGGCGGCATCTGAATAATGAAGGAAGCTGCGTAATTCCGGCAGGAATTTCCAAAGGAAGCCTGCCATAGCGCAAATCAGGATGAGGAGGGCATAGAGCTTCAAGTTTTTAAGAAGATGGGATAAGAATGTCCTGAGATCAAAGAAACGGGAGTTGTTGTTTTCGTTGAAGGGCATATTTCACCTCCGCTGCCGGATTAAAAGCAGTTTTTTCGCGGCATTCCTTCTGCCAAAGAAAATGGCTTATGAAAAGCCATAAAGGTTTTCATGACCTTCAAATAGTAACACGGATTGCTTTTTTTGCAATCATTTATTGCGGGAAAGGGGAATTTTGGATATACTTTTCCAAAATAAACCTGAGAGGATTGTTTACGGGGGACAGGAGATAATGGAAAACGGAATGCAGAATGGAATGCAAAACGGAATGCAGAATAGCATGCCGGGAGGAATCCCAAATGGGATGCAGAATGGATGGCAGGAGGAAGAAAACCTGCTTGATCTGGTTCAGTTGCTTGTTGAGGGCATCAGGAGTTGGAAGCTTGTCCTGGCCTGCGCGTTGGCTTGCGCGGTGCTGCTCTGCGGAGTACGCGTATTCAGGAGTATGACGGCGCAGCCTGCCGCTGAGAAAACAGAAGAGGAAAGCACGGAGGAGGAGACAACGGAAACGCTTATCAGCAAGGAGGAGGCAGAAGAGAAATACAGCAAGGCCATGCACCTTTATAATACGCAAATGGAAATGTATGAGAGTCAGATTGCCCTGGTGAAAAAATCAATTCATCAGGATAATGAGTACAGGAAAAAATCCGTTTATAGCAATCTGGATCCGAATGGCTTTTATGAATGCAGCGGAATATGGTACGTGAAGGCGGATCGCTCCTATTTGCAGAATATGGATGCGTCAGCCAACGCTCCGGATCCGGTTGACAGCGTTTTGAACGCCTATCAATATCTTTTGATAAGCAGGGATTTTCATCTCTATATTCAGCAGAATATGAAGGCTCCCCTGGATATTCGTTATATCGGCGAGCTGGTGGAGTGTGGCTACAGAGCCGATACGGACATGCTGGTAATTACTGTTACCGGGAAAACTCCGGAGGCTGCATCGGAGATATTCGATATTTCAAAGAAATATTTGCGGGAACACACCAGCGAGATCAGCAAAAGGATTTATACGCACGAGTTACGCCTGGTGGTGGAATCGAGAGGCAGGCAAAGTGCTGGCAGCGCGCAAACGATAGAGCCTAACGGCTCAACCGGAAAGCGTAATGCCATCATCGCCGTTCAGGACGCTTATCGTGACAGGCTGGAGAAGCTTCAGACAAAGCTGGTCCAGATGGAGTCACTGGAAAACGCGCTGGTTGAACCGACGATGGCGGAATATGCCGAGGAGGGGGAAGAGGGCGGACTTGACGAAGGCGAGGAAGAGTCCTCAGGAGAATTGGAGAGCGATGAGGAGGCAGTTTCCGAGGTGACGCTTAGTTTTGGCAGCCTTATGAAAAATGCCTTGCTTGGGGTTTTTCTTGGGATCTTCGCGGCGGGCTGCCTGATTACCGTCCGGTTCTTGTCGAAGGATGCAGCTCTCAGCGAGGATGAGATTCAGCGTCGTTACGGAGTGAACGTGCTGGCCAGCCTTTGCAGGTTCCCTGGCAAAAACCTTATCGACAGGCTGTGCGGCCTGCTTTGCCATGACAAGGACAGGGCGTCATCCCTTGTGGAAACGGCTGAACTTGGGGCGGCTAATTTGGAGTCCATTGTCCGTTCCAAAAATGGAAGCGGGAAAATGCTGCTGGTTGGCTGTGGGGATCCCGGGAGAATACCGGCGGTCGGACAGCTTTTGAATGACGCGCTGCGGAAGAGGCCTGACATTGGGGAGTTCAGCATTACCATGGGCGGGAATATCCTGATGGACAAGGACTCTGTACAGCAGCTCATGTCCTATGAGGATGTTATCCTGGTGGAGGAAAAGGAAAAGACATCTTATCGCCAGATTGGCAGGGAGACGGACAAGCTCAGGATGCTGAACAAAAACATTCTTGGAATGATAGCGATTTAGGAAAAACCGGCAGGGATTGGGTCACAAGGAGATTGACATCCTCGAAGCATGAAAAGATAGCATGAAAGGGCACCGCTTATGGCGGTGCCCTTTTTTTTCATCTATTAACTATTAGACTTAATGAATGGGATTCACGAGTGGAATTCAAAAGAATTCGAAGAAATCTTAATTAGCGGCTGTGGTGGTAGAGACGGTTTCAGTGGTGGATACGGCTGCGGAATTCGTGCTTGTCGCTGCGGTGCCGTTCTGGAACGCGTCAAAGTCTTCTGTACTGCTGCTTCCTACCACGGGTTTGATGCTGCCAGCCGGAAGGGCTGCTGATCCGTTTCTTGCCGCAGCGTCAGTAGCGGCCTTTACAGAGGCTTTCTTTCCAACATAGGATACCCGGGCTGAGACTGCCTTGGTTTGAACTACACCATTTACCACCCAAGCTCCGTTGTCATTTACGGTATAACCATCCGGAGTGGTCGTATTTGTCAAAAGCCAGCCATCTCCATCAAAATAGTAGCTTTCCATGATGCCGTCGTTATTTCCGTCAATCCATGCCCATTGTGCCTTCGGGTAACTGCCGTTGCTATAGGAATACCACCATTTGCCTGCATTGGCTCCGTCTCCAAGCAACCATCCCGCTGATGCGGGCATTGCGCTGGCAATAATCATTGCTGCAGCAGAAGCTGCTAAAATAGCTTTTTTCATCATTCTTTTTCTCCCTGATAGAGTGGTCTTTGCCGCTCCGATTTCATATTATACCGAATCGCCTGTGGGCAAACGGATTCCTTATCAGAATAGGTTTTGAACACTCTGCTTTCATGACAAGCCGATGCGGTATCGCATCGACCCTGGCTCCTTATAAAAGAAAGTATCTGGACGCCCTGATTCGCAATTAGCATATATGAAACGTAGGTGTAAACTATGCCTTCAGGCATAGTCTGTTCAGCTTTTTTCGCGGCATTCCTTGTGCTGCGGAAAAACTTACGTTATGAGGATTACGAATCAGGGCGTGCTCTGGCTAATCCTCTTTTGACTAAAAGACGCAGTATCAAAATGACGCTCATAGTTTACTATGCCTTTTTGAAAGTGGCAATACTTTTTATTCTTAGAAAATTCTTGCGTTATTGTTAGGGGAATCCAAAAAACAGAACAAATATTTACAAAAAAAGAAAGGAAACTAAAGAGAAACGTATGTTTACAAAACAAACGTACTACAGTATAATTCCTGATACAGTCTTGTGAGGGGCAAAAACCACCCTGATAGATGAGCCGACTTGCCCCGCAAGCGGTTCGCTCTGTCAGAATTCAAAGTGGCAAAAAACAGCTCTGATAAATAAGGATTTTGGTGCGTATTTCCCTGGAGCGCGTCAAAACCCATGTCCTTGTTGTTGCGGGAGGTGGAGTATGATGATAGAAGAGAATGTATTGTCTGAGGAAAGAGACATGGGGGAACGGGATTGCATTGAGAGTATGTCGGGTGAAAAAGGAATGAGAACTTCCAGGCTTCGCCAGGTGGTGGATACCGTGGATATCATATGCATGGCCGTAAGCTATATTTTCCTGTTTTCAACAGAGATCCTGGTCAGGATTATAGCATACGCCGTGGTATTTCTCTGTCTGATCACGCTGCGCGTGACGGAAGAATATGAAAAGAGAAGCCAACAGCGTATGCTCGGTGCGGGACGGCAAAGCTTGTGGGAGGTTTAGGGCTGCTGAGCGTCCGAATAGTTTTCCAGTTGTTCCGAAACGTTTTCCCAATGCTCATATAGTGATGCCAGGCGGCTGTCGGTTTCCTCACGCTCCTTGTGAACTGCCAGAAGCCTGGCGGAATCTGACGCAATGGCGGGATCCTGCAGCTTTTCGTCAAGAGCTGACAGAGTTGCTTCGAGTTGTTGTATTTCTGATTCGGTACGTTTCAGGTCATTTTCCAGCTTTCGGAAACCTGCTTTCAGTTCCTTTTGCAGCATCCAGTCGCGTTTTTGTTCTGTGGCAGGGGAAGCATCGGAGGCCGATTCCTTTTGCGGCATCCAGCCGCGTTTTTGCTCTGAGGTGGGAGAAGGTCCGGAAGCCTTTTCCTGTATGGAAACACCGTATTTTCGGACATCATCCCGCTTTTCAAGATAATAATCATAGTTTCCTATGTAATTGTCAAAACGATATTCATATAACTCAAGAATTCGGTCAGCAGTTTTGTTGATGAAATAACGATCATGGGAGACATATAGGACCGTGCCTTCATAGTTTTGTAATGCATCCTCTAGGACCTCCTTGCTTTGGATATCCAGATGGTTCGTCGGCTCATCGAGGATAAGGAAATTCGAATCAGATAGCATAAGCTTGGCAAGACTTACCCTTCCCTGTTCGCCGCCGGACAGATCCCCGATTTTTTTATAAACATCGTCCCCTGTAAAGAGGAAGGATGCCAGAACGCTACGGATCTTTGTATGATCTAGATGAGGATAATCATCCTGGATTTCCTCAAAGATCGTCTTTTCCATATGCAGGACAGCGTGCTCCTGATCGTAATATCCGATGTGGACCTTGCTTCCCAGTGTGAATTCTCCGCCATCGGCCGTTTCCAGAGAATTAAGAATTTTGAGAAGGGTGGTTTTGCCGGTCCCGTTCGCGCCAATTACAGCGATGTGCTCGCCGCGGCGGATATCGAAGCTGACATGGGAAAAAAGAACTTTTGCGCCAAAAGATTTGGAAAGCTCCCTTACCGACAGGACGTCCTTGCCGGATAAAATATTTGGTGTAAGGGCAAGGCGCATCTCGTTTTCAATATCCTGAGGTTTTTCCAGAAGTTCCATCTTATCCAGCATTTTTTCCCGGGATTCGGCGCGGCGGATGGATTTTTCTCTATTAAACTGCCGGAGTTTTTCAATGACGGCCTGTTGGTGCCGTATTTCATCCTGCTGTTTCATCCAGGCCTTTCGTTCGGCGTCACGGATCAGTCGCTTTTTTTCGGCATAGACGGTGTAGTTACCAAGATATGTCCTTGCTTTTCCGCCATCGAGGTCAATGATTTTTGAAACAACCTTGTCCAGAAAATATCGGTCATGAGAAACCAGAAGCACTGCGCCCCGGTAATATTTCAGGACTTTTTCCAGCCATTGGATGGAGAAAATGTCCAGATGGTTGGTAGGCTCATCGAGAATAAGCAGGTCGGGCTGGCCAGCCAGAATTTCCTCCAGCCGCTGCCTGGTTTTTTGTCCGCCGGAAAGAACATCATAAGCATCGCCTTTATGGTCGGCATCCGCGTGCTGCTGAGACAGATAGCCGATTTTCTTTCCTTTGGCAATGGTGATGATGCCATCGTCCGGTTCCTCCTCGCCCAGTACGCATTTTATGAGGGTGGTCTTTCCGGAGCCATTTATACCCACGATGGCAGCCTTTTCCTTGTCATCCATATGAAAAGAAATGTCTTTGAGGATCGTTTTGTCCGCATAGGATTTGCTCAAGCCGGAAATATTTAAAATCATAAGATTCGCGTTTGTCCCTTCTGAAAATCGAAAAAAGTATAATAAAGAGAGGATAACTGATAAGCAGCGGAGGCGCAATAAATATTTTCCCAAAAAAAATAAAAAAAAAGGAAAAAAACTCTATATTTTCGTGCAAAGTGCTGATATAATCAGTCTGTAAAAAGGATGGGATAGGCAGATGACCGATTCCTGCCCAAATAAATTACAGTAGGAGGAGAGAATATGAAAAAAGTAATTAGCTTATTGACGGCTGCTGCATTGGCTGCATCGATCATGGTGGGTTGTGGCGCTGAATCAGCGGCTCCCGCGCCGACCCAGGCTGCGGAGACGAAGGCAGCGGAAGCTGCAGACGCCAAAGACGAGACTGAGGCTACAGAGGCAGCAGAAGCAGCCAAGGATACGGGCGACGCGGCAGCCGCGAGCGGAGTGGATGTGGCCAACGCAAAGGTGGGTATTTCCATCTACAAGTTTGACGACAACTTCATGACCCTTTACAGGACCGAGCTTATGCGTTATCTGACGGAAGACCTTGGGTTCCAGGCGAGCAATATTACAATTCAGGACGGCAAGGGCGACCAGGCTGAGCAGACAAACCAGATCAATAACTTCATCAACGAGGGACGTGATATCCTTATTCTGAACCTTGTACAGGCTTCCTCTGCGCCGCAGATCACCGATCTCTGCACGGACGCTGGCATCCCGGTCATTTACATTAACCGTGAGCCGGAAGCGGATGAAGAAGCAAGGTGGGATGGCACGGTTACATATATCGGCTGTGACGCAAGGCAGTCGGGCACCTTCCAGGGCGAGGAGATCGTGGAAACTCCGAACGGCGGCGACATCAATGGCGACGGCAAGGTTTCCTATATCATGATCCAGGGTGACCCGGAGAATGTGGACGCGCAGTACAGGACTGAGTTCTCCGTCAAGGCTTTGACTGATGCTGGCATTGAAGTGGAAGAGCTCTTCCTTCAGAGGGGTGACTGGGATCAGGCAAAGGGTCAGCAGCTCACCCAGGATGCTCTGACTCAGTTTGGCGATCAGATCGAGGTCGTATTCTGCAATAACGATGCAATGGCACTTGGCGCACTGCAGGCAATTGAGGCAGCAGGCCGCGTTGTTGGCGAGGACATCTATCTTGTCGGCGTTGACGCGCTGGTTGAAGCATGCCAGAACGTTCTGGATGGCAAGATGACCGGTACTGTTTTCAATGATCACATTGCGCAGGCTCATACGGTTGGCGATACCGCTGTTAAGATGCTTGGCGGAGAGAAGGTTGATTCCGTGATCATGGTTGACTATTCCAAGGTTACGGCAGAAAATGCCCAGAGTGTTCTTGATGCCCTCAGCTAAATCGTGCAGGGAGAAATTGCTCCTGGTCTTCGCGAAAGACATGTTCCGTAGCTGTTGAATCATTTCCGGATATGACTTTTTCTCAAAAGAGTTTGTCATAATTCAATACGTATTGGATCATGACAGGAATTTAAGCAGGACAATCCCGCGAATGACTGAAACGACGTTTTTACAAAACTGTTTCGGGAAACTGCAAGACAGGTAAGGACGACGTTTTTGCAAAACAGGATCGCAAAAGGACGGGGTGTATCAGCTTTTGATACACCCCGTTTCCAAACGAAAGCGGTGTCATAAGTATCAATGTAAACAATCAGGCGGTTTTCATGGCTGCCTTGCAGGATTATTATAGTTGAGAAGGAAAGGAGTTGGGGGATGGCGGAAGAGTATAGGCTTGAAATGGAGAATGTGAGCAAAAGCTTTCCCGGCGTGAAGGCTTTGGATGGCATTCACCTGAAAGTCCGTCCCGGCACTGTGCATGCCCTTATGGGAGAAAACGGTGCCGGCAAGTCGACATTGATGAAATGTCTTTTCGGCATATACAAAATGGATACCGGTTCGGTCAAAATCGATGGGCAGCCGGTGGTCATTAATAATCCGGACGAGGCGCTCCATTTGGGGCTGGCCATGGTGCATCAGGAGCTGCAGCCGATTCCGGAACGTTCAATTTCTGAAAATATGTATCTTGGACGGTATCCATTGACAAAGATAGGACCGTTCCAGGTGGTTGATCATAAAAAAATGAATGAGGAAGCGGAGAAGTGGCTTAGGGATGTCAAGATGAATTTTGATCCCAGGGCGAAGCTGGGGACGCTTTCCATCGGACAGATGCAGTCGGTAGAAATTGCCAAAGCTGTATCAATGAATGCGAAGCTGATTATATTGGATGAGCCGACCTCCTCCCTTACGGATAATGAGGTAGAGGCATTGTTCCGCATCATCAATGACCTGCGGGACAGGGGCGTGTCCATGATCTATATATCACACAAAATGGCTGAAATCAGGCAGATAGCAGACGACATCACGATCATGCGGGATGGAACCTATGTGGGGACATGGAGAGTGGAGGATATTACCGACGAGGGTATTGTCAAAAACATGGTTGGCCGTGAGCTGACGAATGTCTACCCGCCAAAGGATGATTACCGGACTGATGAAGTTGTGCTGGAAGTCAAGGATTTATGCTCCATTCATGACCGATCATTCCAAAATTGTTCTTTCCAGCTCAGAAGAGGCGAAATACTGGGTTTTGGAGGCCTTGTAGGCGCGCAGCGTACGGAACTCATGGAGGCTATATTCGGAATGCGCAATATTCGCTCTGGAGAGGTTCGGATAAAGGGGCAGAAGGTTGAAATTCACAAACCGGATGACGCGATTAAAAACGGAATCGGGATGATTACGGAGGACCGGCGTGGTACCGGGATACTCGGGGTGCTTTCCATTGCGGATAATGTGGGAATTTCTTCCCTGAGAAATTATACAAATGGATTTATGCTGGATCTTGGAAAGATTGAGAACGTTGTACAGGAAAACGTGAAGAAGCTAAGCATCAAGACGCCCAGCTCAAAAACCCAGATACAGTCTTTGTCGGGCGGAAACCAGCAGAAGGTGATTATTGCCAGGTGGCTGGCGAATAATCCGGACATCCTTATCATGGACGAGCCTACCAGGGGTATCGATGTCGGGGCGAAATATGAGATTTACCAGATAATGATCGACCTTGTTAAGTCGGGCAAGTCCATCATTATGATTTCATCGGAAATGCCGGAGCTTCTCGGCATGTCGAATCGGATTATCGTTATGTGCGCGGGGCATGTGACCGGGGATTTGGAAAGCAGAGACGCTACCCAGGAGACGGTCATGCAATATGCCACACAGTTTAACCAATAAAGGGGGGATAGGGATAAGATGAAGAAAAAAATAACTTTACAGGATATTCTGATCAATTACGGAATTATTATCGTACTGGTACTGCTGGTCGTGTTTACTGGCATCATGCGTCCGACTTTCTTCACATGGCGTAACATTTCCTCCATTATGCTGAATGTGGCACCGAGGTTTATCATCGCGCTGGGTGTTTCGGGCTGCCTTATCACGAAGGGAACTGATCTCTCCGCAGGGCGCGCCGTTGGTCTTGCGGCATGCATTTCGGGAACGCTTCTTCAGAAAGCGGACTATTCTGGAAGATTCGCCCTGACAAGCGGTCTGCCTAATTTTGGCAGCTGGTGGGTGCTGATCGTACTTCTCATTTCCATGGCAGTCTGCGCCATCTTTGGTTTGATCAACGGGGTGGTGATTTCCTATCTGAACGTGCCGGCCTTCATAGGAACGCTGGGCATGCAGCTTATCGTATACGGGATATGCCTGGTATACACGAATGCCACGCCGATTGGAGGATACAGGAATGATTATACTGGTGTGGCAACAGGAAAACTGTTTGACTTGCTTCCCTATCTTTTCATTATAGCGGTGATTGTCGGAATCGCTTTCTGGTTTTTGTACAATATGACGCCCCATGGAAAATATATGTATGCTATTGGCGGCAATCCACAGGCGGCAGAGGTATCCGGCGTCAATGTCAAAAAGACGCTTATAGCAATATATGTGCTGGCGGCCATGATGTACGCCCTGGCCGGTTTCCTCCTTGGGGCGAAAGCCGGAGGAAGCTCTGTGAACATGGGGCAGGGTTATGAGCTTGAGGCAATTGCGGCGTGTACGATTGGCGGTGTTTCCGTCAACGGCGGTGTCGGACGGGTTACCGGTGTGCTGGTTGGCGTGCTGGTTTTTGAATTGTTGAAATCAGCGCTTCAGTTTCTTGGAGTGGAAACAAACTACCAGTATATCGTGCAGGGATTCGTCATCATTGTTTCCATCGCGCTTGATATCAGGAAATATATCCAGAAAAAATAAGAAATAAACAGAGAGTAAACAGAATTGTCCGCATGCGCTTTGAAGACAAAATCAGAGCGGTCAATGACCGCTCTGACTGGAAAGATAATTTGCTAACGGCTCTGTTTTAGTCCGTATTGCCGGGGTTTTCCTCTTGTATTTGGAATGCCCCGGCTTTTTCCATCTGCTGAAGGCGCGCTTCACCTTTCTCAGCCAATTCCTGGAAACTGTCAATGGTCTGACGAATTCTGGGAAGGGCTTCCAGTCTGTAGTTTTCTATATCATCCATGGCCTGCAGCGTATCTTCAAAAGCCTGTTTGAGGGTATCCGTGGAAATCATGGCTTCGGATGCCTGTTTCTGGATTTCCGCCCCCTGATTTTTCAGCATGGCGGAGGTGGAAGCAATCATCTGGTTCGTGCTTTCATTGAGAACACTGACCTTTTCCAATACGAGCTTCTGATTATACAGGGCTCCAGCCACGGTTACGGCTGTCCGGAGGGAGGTGATGGTTACAGTCTTTGCCCTTTCAACGGCCCGGATCAGTTCATTGTTATTCCGCCTTACGATTTCCATGGCGGCAATGCCTTGCTGGGATACAATCTGTACCTGCTGGAAATCCATGATGCGCTGACGGAGAGGGAAAAGGATTTCCTCCTCGATGAATTTCACCTTTTCTTCATCACCACCTTCAAGCTTTTTGTTTTCAATGGCATTGCTGAGATATTTGTCCAGGGCGTTTCCGAGGGCAATCCTCTCGTTCAACTGCCTAGTCAGTTGGCGCATATCGGATTCTTCTATTTCGAGGGTGATATTGTCATTTTTTAACATGTTCTTCCCGCTGTCCAGGGACTTTACAATGTCCGCGATTTCAGCGTCAGCGGTTTTGAACTTGTCAAAATAACGTTTGACAGGATTGACAAGCTTGCCAAGAAAACCCTTCTGGTCAAAATCAATTCCGGAAGGATCCAGGCCTCGCATCCGTTCCGCAAGCTCTGCGAGCGCCTTCGATACCTCGCCCGCTTCAGCACCACCTTTTGCCAGGGAATCCATTCTTCTGGAAAGGATTTTGTTTTTGGATTCGCTTTTTTGCATAAGGTCGGATCCAAAAGATTCTATGGCAGAGAGAACTGCCTTTCGGTCCTCAAAAAGTGTGATATCCGTGCCAAGTATTTCTTTTGCCTTCTCCTCGGCGGTTTGCTGCACAGTATCCGTGCGTTCAGGGCTGACGGCTAATTCCTTTTCCACAGCTTCTTTTACCTTTTGTTCATCAGGTAATTCGAGGTCAAACATTTTTCTTTCCTCCTTTTCATGTTTTGGCTTGATGCCGAAGGCATTGAGTTCAATTTGTGACGTGCCAGTGGTACAAATGAAGTATGAAAGGCTTGCCTTTCATGCTTTGACTTGATGCCGTAGGCATTGAGTCCCCGTAGGCATTGAGTCCCATTTGTGACGTGCCAGCGGCACAAAGCAAGTATGAAAGGCTTGCCTTTCATACTTGGTTTAAAGTATTATAGTAAATGAGCTACGTGATAATCAGCATTGGATTGTCAAATATGCTGTGAATAGTATTTTGTGCTTTCCGCCAACTGGCGGATTTCTTCAAGTATCCTTTGGTTTTCTTTCTCGCTTTCCGAATCCTTCATGGAAGATAGTTCCAAATTGCACTGATCCATCATGAGAAGCAGCTTTTCATTGGATTCGAGAATTCTTTCCATGTCATGCAGGTGGTCTGAAAGGAGAAGCAGGCGATCCTCCTGTACTTTGGCCGGAATGGGATCTTTTTTGTAGTCGCCGGAGGAAATCCGTAAGGAAAGGGACATGTATTCTTTTTCATCGAAAGCCTTCATCCTTTCCAGCAGCAAATCCAATGAATTGAAAATTGCGTCCGGTGCCTGATTCAGTGTATCGGCAAAACGGGAATATGTAATGGAGCTGTCCCCAAAACGTGTCGTAAGGGACTGGTTTAAGGAGGCAGACTTCTGTGAAAAAGAACTAAGCTGCGAGAGGGCTTTTTTTGCGATCGAACCTATGATCTGGCGGTTTTCTTGCGCGGTGAAGGCACGGCGAAGATTGTCAAGAGCCTTATTGTCTCCGAAAGGGACGGTAGGGGTTCTGCCGCGCAAAAGACGAACGATGCTGAAAATAAGTCCCGCCGTCAAAGCGATTCCAAAAGCAAGGGCAAGCCCGGGACGGATTATGCCGGGATCCGAAAGGCGCAGGGCAAATGGCCAGGGACCATACAAAACCACTGCGGTGAGGATGCATAATAATATTGTGCCAATATTTTTGTTCTTCATCTCAGCCTCCCTGTTTAACGCATTTTGTGTGAGGAAGCTATCCTGTTTTGTCGAAGACGGGGCAGCAGCCCGGTTGGGGCTTTGCATAGCTGCTATGTAAACGGCCATCTCAATTATTGCAGATATCCATAACTGCTTGGCTAGGCAGGATAGCTATGATTATTATACACATGAAATTAATGTTTTGAAAGTATTTCCTGTGCTTTGTTATCGAGCCGATTGATCCCGTTGGCGGTTCGCTATTTCATAACTCAGAGCGGCGAAGACCCACTCTGATAGATGAGCCTTAATGATGCGATACCGCATCGGTTTGTCATGAAATTAGAGTGGCAAAAACCCACTCTAATAGGGGAGGAGGATTGTGATGAGGCTTCGACATATTCCTGGTTCGGAGAAATTCGTTGCAGATTCAAACTTTGTTGTTGATTGCCCGGAATTTTACAAGGGGAAATGGAAGAAATCCGTTTTCCATCGTGAGGCCGCGCTGCACGTGGAGGTTGGCATGGGCAAGGGCGGTTTTCTGCTGGGGATGGCAGAAAGGCATCCGGAAATTGATTATATTGGAATCGAGCGCTACGCAACGGTACTGTTAAAAGCAATAAAAAAGAGGCAGAGAGAGGAAGCAGATGGCAAAAAGCTGGCCAATCTGGTTTACGCGTACACTGACGCGATATTGCTTCCTGAGATTTTTTCGGAAAATGAAGCAGACAGGATCTACCTGAATTTCTCTGATCCCTGGCCGAAGTCCAAGCAGAGCAACAGGCGGCTGACAAGTCCGACATACCTTGACTTGTTCCGCCGTATTTTGGTAGAGGATGGCGAACTGCATTTCAAAACGGATAATGAGGCTCTGTTTTCCTATTCGTTGAAATCGTTGCCATCCGCAGGCTGGAGCATAGTGTATTCGACCTGGGACCTGCATCATGACGTCAAGCATATGGAGGAGAACGTGATGACGGAGTATGAGGAGAAATTTTCCGGCAGAGGCAATCGCATTTTCAAGCTGGTTGCCGTGCCGCAGTAAGGGCAGGGCAATCTTACTTTAACGGAAAGCCTTTATACTGACAAAAAGACGCCCTTTGCGGCTGGTGCCCCCTGCCCCTTCATAGATGAATTTTCCAAGTCCGCGGACAGAGACGCGCTCTCCAGGCTTTGGGATGTATGAGCAGTTATGCACAGTCCTTCCGTTAACGAATACACGGTCAGAGGACAGGAGCTCCTGAGCTTTTCCTCTGGACAGCCTGTAAGCCATGGCCAGAACGGCATCCAGGCGCTCAGAAGCGACAGAACCTGTGATCTGGACATATTCCGGCTCCAGCGTACAGCGGGAAGGGGGCACGATTTCGCATCGAACAGGGGTGTGTCTAACTCGGCTAAGCTCATTGCAAAGGGTGGGGGCAACCTCCGTGAGTACAAAAATAAAAGCCTCTTCCCCGCGGGTCAGGATATCTCCTATGCGATTACGTTCAATTCCGAGATTCATGACCGCCCCCAGATAGTCCCTGTGACCCAGAGCCTCGCTGAATTTCCCAGGCGCTTCATTGCGCTTTTCTGTCAGCGAAGCGGATTCCTGATAATCTGTGGGATTCTTAGTCTCATGACCGGCGGACGCGGCAGGGAGGATGTGAATGGAGCTGATATAAGACGCATTATCACGTTCTTCTTGAAGAAAGGTCTCAGGATCCTGCCAGGATGGCAGGAAGAAAGCAGCGCTGCGGTCGGAATCAGTCTTGCCGCCGTATAGGAGGAAAGGAACACCGTTTATCAGGCCGCTGTCTGAGGTGATATGATATTCCTTCCGGAGGATTTCATAAAAGAGCGCCTGTTCGGAAGAGGACAGGAAGGATGTGTGGGCGGGGACATCGCTTTGCCATGCCCTGTGGCTCAAATCCCGAATCCTGCCCGAGAGTATTTCTTTTAATTCCATAAGGTTTCCGTTCTATTTTGAAAAAGCCCATAATGAAAAAAGCTTATATTGAAAAACCTATATTTGAAAAGGGCTATATTTGAAAAAGTCTATGCAGGATTGCGGTCTAATCTGAATCAAGAGCTTCATTCTCATTTTTTGAGGCAGAATATTTCGAAAACTCAATATCTCCCTGCATCCAGACCCGTCCTTTAAAACGGCGGCCAACGGTGGGCACCCCTTCTAGGTCTGCCTTGTTGATGCATACATGAAAAATAGCGTCATTGCAGTTAATCCGTAAATCAAGCACCGTTTCGTGTGTGAAAGCGTTCAATCTGGCCCGAATCGCCGTAATCTCACCTAATATCTGGTAAATATCACATTCTATACCTGCAGGCATGAACGAAGATTCGACAATGGAATAGAGATCTTCCGTTTCAATGCGTTGCGCCGCCTCGGACATCAGGTTCATGTCCGTTTCTGTCAACGTTTCTATTGCGTCTTCATCGCCGTTCCTTGCGGCTTCGTACAGGGCCTTTTGTTCCCGGTAGCGGCGATTGGCACTTTCTTCATCTTCTTCGGCCTTTTCGGCAGGAAGAAGAACCTTGCCTTCGACGGAGAGACCTGTGATGTAAGCCTTCTTCACGCCAACGTCAAGGCCCTGCTGCTCGAACTCCCTCATTTCCAGAGAGTTGCATAAATAGAAGATGAGGGTAATGCCGGCGCGGAAGTCATCAAGTATGCCGGCGTAGGTTTCCTTCTCTGCATGCCGTTCCACCGCTCCCTCTTCGGTGAGGGTGCTTTCATGACTTTTCATGTAGGGGAAATAATAATTCCTGTAAAATTTGCCGTCTTTGTCCCGATGACCAACGATGCATATTCCCATGGAGGAACCTACGCGGAGACGGTATTCCTCAAACACAATTCCGCTTTCATCTGTAAAAGTACCGGCGCGGAAACGGTCACTGACAGCCAGGTTCAGAAAAAATTCCGCGTCCTTATCTCCATGAATATTTGAAAAACCAATTGAACGCAGATATTTATGCATAATGGTTTAGTCCCTCCTGTTATTAGAGCGGTTTTCTGGCCTTCGAAATTGCTGAAAAAGATACAGCTCCTATGTCGTCCAAGGAAAAGGCGTTTGCCCATGGGAATCGAAATAAAGCGGAAATACGTATTCCCGCAATAATACAAAAATTGACTGCTCATCTCTTTTTTGAATAATACACTAATCGTCATGGGATTGCAAGATAAAACATAGTTAATATAAAAGTCGAAGGGTGGGGAAGCGCGTTGGAGAAATGTGGAACCGGAGGATGCGGCTTCCGAGTTTGGCAAGAGTGTTAAAAAACCAAAATGGACAAAAGATATGTGAGAGAAAAGATGGGCGGTGAAGGCAGAAAGGCAAGCCCTTCAGATTTCATTTGTGCTGCATCAGCGTCATTCCCTGACTCAATGCCTGCGGCATCAAGTCAGGGAATGACGCTGAATCATGAAGTTCCGTTCTATCGTTCGGTCATGTTATATCATACAAGGCCCTGAGCAATCATGGCATTCGCAACTTTTTCAAAACCGGCAATGTTGGCTCCCACTACGAAGTTCCCTTCGTGGCCATAGCGCTTTGCGGCATCAGCAACATTCTTGTAGATGTTCTTCATGATGTCATGAAGCTTGCCATCGACCTCATCAAAGGTCCAGGAAAGACGCTGCGAATTCTGGGACATCTCCAGCGCCGATACGGCCACGCCGCCCGCATTGGCCGCTTTGGCGGGCATAAAGAGAATCTTTGCCGCAAGGTAGGCATCGATAGCGTCCGAATCAGAAGGCATGTTGGCTCCCTCCGCAACGCACCAGCAGCCATTGTCCAGCAGCGCCTTCGCGTCCGCCCCGTTAATTTCATTCTGGGTGGCGCAGGGCAGCGCGATATCGCATGCCACGCCCCATGGACGCTTGCCATCAACATACTGAGCTCCTGGAACCTGATCGGCATATTCCTTGACCCTGCCCCTGCGGACCTGCTTGATATCCATGAGGACATCCAGCTTGATTCCGTCCGGATCATAGACATAACCATTGGAATCAGAGCAGGTAACGGGCTTTGCGCCAAGCTGCTGGAGCTTCTGGATAGCATATTGGGCAACGTTACCGGAACCGGAAACGCACACCCGCTTCCCGGCCAGATCCTTCCCAGCCGCCTTCACCATTTCAGCGGTAATATAGACCAGGCCATACCCGGTTGCTTCCGGCCTGGCAAGGGATCCGCCAAATGAAAGCCCTTTTCCAGTCAGAACGCCTTCATAAAGGTTCGTGATCCTCTTGTACTGCCCGTAAAGGTAGGCGACCTCGCGGCCTCCCACGCCGATATCGCCTGCGGGGACATCAACATCCTTTCCGATATATTTGTACAGCTCGGTCATGAAGCTTTGGCAAAAGCGCATGACCTCGGCATCGGAACGCCCATGGGGGTCAAAATCAGAACCTCCCTTGCCGCCACCGATCGGGAGGCCGGTCAGGGAATTCTTCAGGATCTGCTCCAGCCCGAGGAACTTGAGGATGGACTGGTTGACGGAGGGATGGAAACGCAGCCCTCCCTTATAAGGGCCAATGGCAGAATTGAACTGCACCCGGTAACCGAGGTTCACATGATTTACGCCGTTGTCGTCCGTCCAGGGAACGCGGAAAGAAATAATCCGTTCCGGTTCTACAAAGCGTTCCAGCAGCGCGTTTTTCCTGTACAGGTCTTCGTTTGCCTCAACAATCGGGGAAAGAGAATCCAGAATCCTCTTTGCGGCCTCCAGAAATTCTGTCTCGTAGGGATGCTTTTTTTGAAGGTTATCATATATTTCTTTTACGTAAGACATTGTGCCTCCTCCTTTTTGCTAATCGACCAAATTACTATAGCACGTAGTTATATGAGCATCAAGAAAAAATAGCAGGTATCACAAAATTTCATATCGGAAATGAGGAAACGTGCGTTCGAAAGGGATCGGAGGGATTTAGCGATAGTCATATATAATATCGAAAGCATCCGCGTCCGGCCGCATTTTCGATTCATTTCCCGCCATGACGATGACGCCCTCGTTCAACATCTCCTCCATGGAATGAGCCGCGTCTTCGACAGAGACCTCCCCGGCGTTCCTGATGTCGGTTATAAGGTCATATTCCATATTTGTATCCCAGCCGCCCAGGTAATGAATCATAGCGGCATTAGCCCTGGACAAGACTCCAACGGGAAGGGTGGCGTCGCTGTAGGCTTTAAGGATGGCTCCGTCAAGTTCTTCCGCCGTGACCTTCATATTTCGGAGAATGTCCGGCATCCCGGAATAGATGTCAAGCGTTTTTTTGGTGTTCGGGTCAGAAGAACTGTAGGCATAGATCAAATCAGCAGAAGTCCATGCGCCGGCCCCCGCCGAATACACCCCTCCTTTGAACCGAAGCTCCGGAACCAGGTAATTCGAGGACAGGAGGCAAAGGTAAGGAATATAACGGCCCATGAAGGTGGAGGAGGTACTGATCCGGGAAAGGAAATAGGAACTTTGCATGGAGCTGTCCATGTATGTGCCTATACGATCTCCCTCAGTGTATGGATTGAAATATTCCGCATAGCCCGGCCTAGCCTTGGAAAGCTTCGAGAAGGTTTCGGTATTGCACTCCTGTATCCTGGGAATGGCATCTTTTCCGGCAGCAGTCAGGGTGACAAGTCGGCCCCGCGTCAGGATCCTGTCCGCGACAGATTGCATTCTTTCGCTGAAAATGGACGCGTATTCCGGGTTATCCGCAAGCCTCCATTGCTCCTTTTGCATGTAAGAATAAAAACCCGCGTCTGTCAGGCGGTATTGGTAGGCCGCGTTCGTGTTAACATAGGCCAGGCCCAGGCTCAGAGCTTCGCTGCCAGTGTCGTGCCGTCCCATGTTGAAGGATTCCTTGTATTCCTCTATGACGCCCGCGGCTTCATCCCCGTCGGAGAAGTCCGTATAGCGAAGTATCTCCATCAGCAGGGAAAGGGATGAAGGATAATCCTCCGTCATGCCTTCCCAGACCGCAATCATCATGGGGTAATGGAAACTGCTCCTTGTTTCAGGGTAGATGTTTGAAAAATTGAATCCGGGCAGGTAAAGCTCAATCTGTATGGAAAGGTCTTCCTTCGTGTACTTTCCCGTTCTCAATTTTCCGACCAAAAGCTGGTAAAGCATAAGGTCATAGAAATCCTCTTCAAGGAGGGAACTTGTATCAAAGCAGATACCGTAGGATCCGGCTTTCTGTATTTCCGTTGCCACGGAAAGCTGGGTCATGCCGTCCCCCGTAGTTACCGAGACCTCCGGCGGGAGTTCGGGATCCGGCAGATCCTGCACGGGTATCATAAAGGAGTTATTGGTGAGTTCGGAGGCGTTCCATTCATCAAAGGCCGTTGTTTCGGCAATCAGATCCTTTAGCTCCTCGCTGCTCATGCTTTCTTTCTTTTTCCTGAGGAATTCGGCTTCCTGTTCTTCGATTTTTTCGGCAAGACCTTCATCCGGGGTGCTGGTCACCAGGGCGCATCGAGCCGACTGACGGACCTTGCCGATGAGGGATTTCAGCCTTTCCTGGGAGTTGTCCTCACGGAGCCGTTCAAAAGCATCCTCCATTTGCTCAAAGTAGTCCGTATTTCCGGTCAGGGACCAATAGCCGCCAAGGTTTGTGGTGAGAGAAACGCCAATATTGCTGTCATCCAGCATCAGGCAGTCATCGAGTTCCTTGCTTTTGAAGGCGGCTTCGGCTATTTTTTCAGAAATACCGTTCTTTTCCACATCCTTAAGCATCTCGTCCACAACGTCCTTGAAGATTTGGGCGGCTTCCGGTTCTGTTTGGGAAAGGGTGAAGAACGCCGTATTTTTCACATATCCATCATAGTTGATGAGGTAGGAGGCAGAGGGCGTGAACAGGCCTTTGTCACGGAGGCCCGTATGGAAGGGGGAGCTTTCGGAATCCAGCATGCTCATAATGATTTCAAGCTCGAACAACTCTTCCGGGGTGAAATCCGACAGGTCAAAGGCGTAATCGATCTGGGTGGCATTTTCAACGGAGTCCCCTTTGTATGCCGGAACAGGGATTTCCGCCTCAACGAATCCCTTCGGTGCCTCTTCCCCATAGATTTCGAGGATTTCCTCGGCGGCCATCATGTCATCATTATTGTTTTTTACGGCTGCGGTGGTTCTGCCGTCGTTCTTTCCGAGGTAATTGCTGTCCAGAAACTCCAGCATGCTGTCGTAGTCCATGTCGCCATATAAAAGAATCAGGGAATTGCCGTAATGATAGAAATGGTTATAGGTGTCCAACTGGTGTTGATAGCTGACATCCTCATAATTTTGGTTGATGCAGCCAATCCTGTTGGAGGCGACCATGGAAGGGTAGAGGGTCTTGTAAACATTATCCGATGCATTATCCTCAACAGACGTTAGCCTCCCGCAGTCTTCGGCATAGACGGTGCCCTCAAAAACGATGGGATCCTTTTCGTCATGAAGAACATAGCGGATTGCTTCCCGCTTGAAGAAGTTTTCGTCCTCAAGGACGGAAGGCGCGTCCATGCAGCTCATATACACATCGGCCATTTTTTCCAACTGCTCCTGGCTTTGGGAAGAAATGGGGTAGCATGTGAAGGCTGAAGTGGTATAAGCGTTCAGGTAGGTATTATATGTTTTGCCCTCCATGTCGAAAAAGATGTCCTTGCTAGGATACTTTTCCGAGGAGGCCAAAATGGAATGTTCAAACACATGGGCTGTGTCAGTCTCGTCCATCTGCGGGACGCGGAACATGATGCTGAAGGTAAGCTCCGGGTCATTGTTTTGAATGAAAAGGAGGTCCGCACCGCTTGCTTCATGTTTCATGCTGTAGGTCGAGGCATTGAGGGAGGGAATTTTGCCCTCTCTTTCAATGCGGAAGCCATGCAGCACGGTCCCTGCCTTGAGAGCGGTGCCCTTTGCGGCGGCATTCACGCTGCCGTCGGCTGGGTGGTCGGACGCAGAAAAGGTATTGCTGGGGGAGGCATCCGGGGCTTCCTGCCCTTTTGAGATATTTGTTTCCGAACTGCTGTCCCCGGGACTCAGGGTGTCATTTTCTCCGCAGCCCGAAAGAAGCAGGAAGCCTGCCAGCATTCCCACCAGCATTCCCGCAAGCGTAATGCTTTGCGGCTTGCTTCTATTTCTTTTTTTCCATTGCTTCATTTTTAGTTCTCCTTTCCCGGTATTGACCATTTGGCAACTATTCAGCACCCTCCGGATTTCAGGGAATTCCAAAAGGGAAGCTTGCGATTTTCATTATTATAATAGCGTATTTGGTGTAGAAATAGAAGTGGATTCGTGCTAAGATTCTTTCTGCGCAACTTTTAAGCGGCCTTTGTGCGGCTTTTATGTGACGGTTTAATGTGACTTTGGGCGAACGGGAAAGGGCGTCTTGCCATGGAAAGAAAAATTCTGTATATTAACAGGAAGGATGCGGACAGGCTTCGGAAGGTGCGAGCCTGCGCCGCCGTAAGGCGTATCAGGATCATGTCGGCAGGAGAAGATGAACTTGCCGGACTTCCAGAAGACGCTGAACTGATGAAGCTGTGCGGCTTTTCCGGCAGCGAGCTACAGGAATTTTTGTCCGCCCTTCGCAGGGAGGGCATACGAGTGGATTATAAATGCGTGGAGACGGATGTCAATCGCGGCTGGACATTGGCTCAGCTTTATGGCGAGCTGGCAAAGGAGCATGCGGCCATGCATGGCGCAAATGGAGGTTGATTAATGGGAGAGATTGGTGGGGACATGCGCGAGGAGCCGGGAGGGATTTCTGATCCCGGTGCAAACGGACATGGACTGGAGGATGCCGGGAATACTTCGTTCGAGGGCAGCAGTTCCGGCAGCGGCATGGAAAGCGGCTTTTCCGGCAGCGGCACGGAAAGTAATGGTTCCGGCAGTGCCATGGGAAGCGATGGTTCCGGCAGCGGCACGGAAAGTAATGGTTCCGGCAGCGGCACGGAAAGCGGCTTTTCCGGCAGCGGCACGGAAAGTAATGGTTCCGGCAGCGCCATGGGAAGCGATGGTTCCGGCAGCGGCATGAAAATGAATTTTGTGGACAGCGATGGGGTTTCCGAAGACAATCCTACAGAAAGTGCCGCGGACAGGCATGGTTCGGAAGGAGAACCCGGGACCGGGGCTCATGGAGAAACACAAAAGGAAGAGGAGACATCCCTGAACGACAGGGGAGAAGGGGAAGAAGTACAAAAAGTTCATAAAGGAAAAGTAGAAAAAAACCGTGCTGACGGAAAAAAAGAAGGGAAAACGGGAGCGGAAGGGGCTGACGAACAGCAAGGCACGCTGTGGACAGAACTGATTGAATGGGTCAAGGTCATCGCTGTCGCTGCTGTTGCCGCTTTTTTTCTTAATAATTTTATTATCGCCAATTCCACTATTCCCACTGGTTCCATGGAGGACACAATCCCGTCCCATAGCCGTGTTTTTGGCTCCAGGATAAGCTATACATTTGGCGATGTGAAGCGGGATGACGTGGGCATTTTCATTTATGGCTATACTTGCCGTAGTTGTCACGCGCAATACAGGGAGACTTCTTACGGCGTTTGCCCGAATTGCGGCCGTGAGGATTCAAAGAATTCGGTCGTCTATTATGTGAAGCGGGTAATCGGGCTGCCCGGAGATCATATAGAGATACGGAGGACCGGGGATGTGCCTGAATCAGATATAGTTAAGATGCGGGTTCGCTCCTATACGGGCATGGTTCCTGTGGGCACCTTGTATCTGAACGGTGAGCCCAAGGAAGAGTGGTATCTGCCCGAGCCCATGCTTTGCGATGGGGAGCGTTATCCGGAAATCGATGTGACGGTGCCTGAGGGCTGCTATTATATGCTTGGAGACAATCGGAACAATTCTCTTGATGCCAGGTACTGGGGGGAGAATAATTTTGTCCGGCGTGAAAAGATGGTGGCGAAGGTGTACTTCCAGTACTGGCCGATTTCAGACATTGGCATAATAAAGTAGGAGCAGGATTCAAGGGTATTATACTCATGATCATACAGATTTGCCGGAAGCATATTCCGGAATAGAATGAGAAAAGGAGAATCATGGAAAAGGAAAAGAAAACAGAAGGTCAGTTACTTGAAGAGAAGCTTTGCTATAAGCCGGAACACATTGCGAAAAAACACCCGGAGGATATTCAGGAAGCGGAGAAATTTGCGGAGGGCTACAAGGAATTTCTGAATCATTCCAAAATTGAGAGGGAGTGTGTGATTTATACATCCGCTCTTGCGGAAAAGGCAGGTTATAAGCCATTCCAGCGTGGCATGAAGTATAAGACCGGCGACAAGGTATGCTTCATTAACCGGGGGAAAAACATTATCCTGACAACCTTTGGGAAACAGCCAATTTCCGAGGGGGTGCATTTCAACATAGCGCATATCGACTCGCCAAGACTTGATCTTAAGCCGAATCCGCTTTATGAGAGCGAGGAGCTGGCTTATGCCAAGACGCATTATTATGGAGGAATCCGTAAATATCAGTGGGGCGTTACGCCGCTGGCCATGCATGGACGGATCATGCTTTCGGATGGGAAGGCCATCGACCTTGATGTGGGTGAGAATCCGGGGGATCCGGTGTTTGTCGTGACGGACCTGCTTCCCCATCTTGCCGCGAAGCAGAGCGATAGGAAGCTGAGGGACGGACTGAAGGGGGAGGAACTGAACATTCTGCTTGGCTCCATTCCCGTGGATGATGAGAAGGTGAAGGCGGCTTTCAAGCTGAAGCTTCTGAGCATCCTGAACGAGCGTTACGGCATTACGGAAAGGGATTTCCTCCGCGCGGAGCTGACCATGGTTCCTGCCCAGAAGGCGGTGGATGTGGGCTTTGACCGTTCCATGATTGGCGCTTATGGCCAGGATGACAAGGTCTGCGCATATGCCGCGGTTATGGCCGAACTGGAAACAAAGGAGCCGGAGCATACGACAGTCACTCTGCTTACAGACAAGGAAGAGATCGGGTCCGCAGGATGCACCGGAATGTCGTCCGATGTGCTGCTGCATTATCTTGAGGATCTGGCGGAATGCGAGGGGGAAAGGGTCAGGGACATCCTGAGAAATTCGCTTTGCCTTTCTGCTGATGTCAATGCCGCTTATGACCCGACCTTTGCAGATGTGTTTGAGAAAAATAACAGCTCCTTCCTGAATCATGGGCCGGTGCTCACAAAATATACCGGAAGCCGCGGGAAGTCGGGATCCAGCGACGCGTCTGCGGAAACTATGCAGAAAATCATTAAATATATGGATGATGGCGGCGTGATCTGGCAGATCGGAGAGCTGGGCAAGGTGGATGAAGGCGGCGGCGGAACAATCGCCCAGTTCATTGCGGACATGGATGTGGATACGGTGGATCTTGGCGTGGCCGTACTTGCCATGCATGCGCCGTTTGAGATTACGTCGAAGCTGGATGTATATTATACGTACAAGGCTTTCTGCGCTTTTAACAGATAAAGCGGATAGGAGGCGGATAGGAGGCGCCGAATACGGAACAAACTATAGGATATGAAAGGCCATCTAGGCTTTTCATGTCGGTACTTGGCGAATCCCGAAGGGATTTGTCCGACCGAAGGGAGGATTATGACGCGCTTTTCCTTGAAGCGCGTCAAAACCCATAGGATATGAATGTTCCTTCAGGAACATTCATGTCCGTACTTGGCGAATCCCGCAGGGATTTGTCCGACCGAAGGGAGGATTTTGACGCGCTTTTCCTTGAAGCGCGTCAAAACCCATAGGTTATGACGTGTAGTTTGTTCCTGCATACATAAACTGAAATGAGGAATAATATGAAAAAAAATAAGATAACAGAGCGGAATTTAGATAAGGAACTTATGCGTGGGCGAGCAAAGTGGCTTATTATCGTGGGGACGGTGATGGCGCTCATGGCCACCGGGTGCGGCGAGCAGGCAAAGCAGCCGGAAGCTACCGAGTCTGCCTCAGAAACAACCGTGGCCGGATCCTCTGAGGGAAGTGAGGCGGAAAGTTCTTCGGAAGAAAGCGGAGCGGCAGCGGAAAGCAGCGGGGCGGAAGGAACTCAGGCGGCAGACGGGCAGGATGAGCCTATGTTCCATGTGTCGGAAGACGATCCCGCGGTCAAGGAACTCAGGGAAATGGTCGTTCCGAACATGCCCTCGCTCAAGGAAATGGGGGAAATAAAGCTTCCAGACCTCTCCGGCATCGTTGTTGAGGCAATGCCAATGGAGGAAGTCACGGACGAGATGGTGGATGAGGATATCAAACTCCTCGTAGGGGCTGAGAAGGTGGAGGTCGAAGATGCTTCCGTCCTTGGGGATACAGTGAATATTAATTTTGTCGGTTCCATTGACGGGGTGGAGTTTGAAGGCGGGACGGGAGATAATTACGACTTGGTTCTTGGCTCCCATTCCTTCATTGATACCTTTGAGGATCAACTGGTGGGACTGAAGGCCGGGGAAGAAACAGTCGTACATGTCACGTTCCCCGATGATTATGGCAAGGCAGAGCTGGCCGGGCAGCCCGCTGATTTCGCGGTCACGATCAACGCGGTAAAGCGTTCGCCGGAGCTTTCGGATGAGCTTGTGGCTCAGACGGAGGGTCTGGATGCCGAGACTGTGGACGAGCTTCGGAAGCAGCGGCGGGAGATGATGGAGAAGGGGTATGAATATAGTTATCATTCCTACATCCAGGAGGAGGCCCTGCGCATTATCCAGGAGGAAGCTGAGATTACGGTTTCCGATGCTTTGAAGAACTATGCGGATGCGTATCGGATTCATTATTACGTTAAGAATGTGGAGGATAATGGCTATTCCATCACGGATATTATGAATATGTATGGAATGTCTCCGGAAGAGCTGAAGGAAGAGCTGCTTGCCATGTCTGATGAGTACGCGAGACAGCTTTTCATTATCAATACCATTGCCGATGAGCAGGGAATCAAGGTCACGAACGAGCTTATTGACAAGTATGCGGAAGACGTTTCCGCAATGACAGGCACGGAATACAATCATATCAAGCTTCTGGAGATGTTTGGCGAGAATATGCTGAATGAAGAGGTTCTCCGCGACGCGGTATTGCATTATATAGAGAGCCAGGTTCAGGTGACCGAGGCCCCGGAGGAGGCTGAAACCGAGTCGGGCGCGACGGAAGAAGAGGGTACAGAAACGACAGAAGGGGCGGAAGCGGCAGTGAAGGCTGATTCCGAAACGGATACGGAAGCGACAGAAGGGGCGGAGGCGGCTTCTGAAACTGATGCGGAAGCGGCAGAGGCAGAAGAGGCAGAAGTTGATTCTGAAACCGAGGCGGAAGCAAAAGAGACGGAAGCTGATTCTGAAACCGAGGAAGAGGCGACTTCTGAAACTGAGACGAAAGCAGGGGAGAAGGCGGAAGTGGATTCTGTAATTGAGGCGGACACTGATTCTAAAGTCCAGGCAGAGGAGAAGACGGAAGCGGATTCCAAAGTGAAAGCAGAATCCGTAGATGAAGCGGAATCGGAGACGGAGAAAGAAAGCGTCGAGGCAAAAACTGGGGCCGACAAGAAGGAAGAAAGTGAGGCGGAAGCCGAGACGGACAAAGAGTCAGAGGACGAGGCGGAAGTTGAGACGGACAAAGAGTCAGAGGACGAAAGTGAATCTGAAGAAATAAAAGAAAGTGAATCTAAAGAAACGAAAGAAAGTAAGTCCGAGGCAAAAGAAACGAAGAAGGGATAAGAATAGATGAGGTGGCTGATCGCGTCGGATATTCATGGCTCAGCGCATTATTGCCGGAAGTTGATGGAAGCATATAATGCGGAGAAGGCGGACAGGATGATTCTTCTCGGGGATATCCTTTACCATGGGCCGAGGAATGATCTTCCCAGGGAGTACGCGCCAAAGCAGGTGGCTGAAATGCTGAATGCCATTTCACGGGATATTTACTGTGTAAGGGGCAACTGCGAGGCTGAGGTTGATCAGAAGATGCTCTCATTTCCGGTGATGGCGGAATATATGCTGATACCGGCGGGGAAACGGCTGGTTTTCGCTACGCATGGGCATGTTTTCAACAAGAAGAATCTGCCAATGCTTCATGACGGGGACATCTTGCTGCATGGGCATACACATGTGCCGGTGTGCGAGGAGTTTGGAACCTATGTCTATATGAATCCGGGCTCCGTGTCCATCCCAAAAGAAGGAAGCCATCATGGGTATATGATCTGGGAAGATGATAAGTTCTCATGGAAAGACCTGGATGGGAAGACATACGATACCTATTGCTTGTAGCAGAAGATGAGTTGGCGTAATTAAATAAGCCCCGATATGATATTTTGATATCATATCGGGGCTTTTCTGTTTTTGCGTTTATTATTTTGAAAGGGCTTCAAGAATTGCTTTTGCGGCTGTCTTGCCGGCGCCCATGGCGGAGATTACGGTGGCCGCGCCGGTAACGGCATCGCCGCCGGCGTAAACCTTCTCCCGGGAGCTGAGGCCGTTTTCATTCACGATGATGCCGCCGCGGCGGTTGACCTCCAGCCCTTTTGTAGTGGATTTGATTAGAGGGTTAGGACTGGTGCCGATGGACATGACCACGGTATCTACCTCGAGTTCGAACTCGCTGCCCTCAATGGGGACGGGCCGCCGCCTGCCGCTGGCATCAGGCTCACCAAGCTCCATGCGCACGCAGCGTATGCCGGTGACAAATCCGTTTTTCGGATCCCTGGGGTTCTCGGCATTATGGTAGCCAAGGATTTCCACGGGATTGCAGAGGAGGCGGAAATCGATTCCCTCTTCTTCCGCATGCTCCACCTCTTCACGCCGGGCGGGCAGCTCTTCCATGGAACGACGGTAAACAATATAGACTTTCTCGGCTCCAAGACGCAGGGCAGTGCGGGCCGCGTCCATGGCAACATTGCCGCCGCCTACCACCGCAACACGCCCGCCCTTCATGATCGGGGTCTTCGGGTCATCAAGATAGGCCTTCATCAGATTGCTCCGGGTAAGGTATTCATTTGCGGAGTAGACGCCCTTCAGGGATTCTCCGGGAATGTTCATGAAATTCGGAAGGCCGGCGCCGGATCCGATAAATACCGCCTCGAAGCCCATCTCAAAGAGTTCGTCAATGGTAAGGGTCCTGCCAATGATGACATTGGTTTCTATGTCAACGCCGAGGGCCTTGAGTGTAGCCACTTCCTTGGCGACAATGGATTTGGGAAGACGGAATTCAGGTATGCCGTACACCAGCACGCCACCGGCAGTGTGGAGGGCTTCATAAACGGTCACCTGACATCCGTTTTTCGCCAGATCTCCGGCGCAGGTAAGGCCGGAGGGGCCGGATCCGACGATGGCGACCCGGTGGCCATTGGACGCTGGCTTTGTGACCGTATCGGTATTATGTTCATTATGCCAGTCAGCGACAAAACGTTCAAGCCTTCCAATGCCGACCGGCTCGCCCTTCTTGCCCCGGACGCAGTGCATTTCACATTGGGTTTCCTGCGGACAGACGCGGCCGCAGACGGCCGGCAGCGAGGAGGTCTTCGCGATGACCTGATAGGCTCCCTCAAAATCGCCCTCCTTTACCTTTTCAATAAAAGCCGGGATGTGGATGTTTACCGGGCAGCCACTGACGCAGGGCATGTTCTTGCAATTCAGACATCGGGCGGCTTCATCCAGGGCGGCCTCCTCGGAATACCCCATGGCCACCTCGTTGAAATTCCTGGCGCGGACAAGAGGGTCCTGCGTGGGCATCGGATTCTTGTCAAGTCTCATATTTGCTTTTGCCATCTTATTTCACCCCCTTGAACAAATTGCAGGTCTCCTCATGGGCGTGCCGTTCATAATCAAAATACATCCTGCCCCGGGACATCGCCTCGTCAAAGTCCACTTCATAACCATTGAAATCAGGGCCGTCCACACAGGCAAATTTTGTGACGCGCTGGCCGTCCTCGGTAAGCGTGAGGCGGCAGCAGCCGCACATGCCCGTGCCGTCGATCATGATGGGGTTCATCGATACCGTGACCGGGACATTGAAAGGCTTCGCGGCCGCCACAACGAATTTCATCATGATCAGCGGACCAATCGTGATGACCATGTCGAATTCCTTTCCGGACTCCAGCATTTCCTTCAAGGGCACGGTGACATTGCCTTGGTGGGCATAGGAGCCATCGTCCGTCATGACGTGAAGGGTGTTTGAACACTCCTTGAATTCGTCCTCCAGGATAAGGAGGTCCTTGCTGCGGAAGCCGATAATGCTGGTGACATCGGCTCCCAGGCGATGGAATTCCTGCGCGACCGGCATGGCTATGGCACAGCCAACGCCGCCGCCCACAATACAGACTTTCTTAATGCCGTCTGTATGGGTGGGCTTACCGAGGGGGCCTACGAAGTCCTCGATATAGCCGCCTTCCTCCTTGTGGTTCAGCAGTTCGGTCGTCCCTCCTACGATCTGGAAAATGATCTTGACCGTGCCTTCTTCGGGATTCGTACCCGCGACAGTCAGCGGAATCCTTTCGCCCTCGCTGTCTGCCCGGAGAATGATAAACTGGCCGGGTTTTGCCTTTCTAGCAACTAATGGCGCGGCAATCTCCATCTGTGTGACGGTGGGGTTAAGCACCCTTTTTCTAACAATCTTGTACATATTTACATTCCTTCCTTGGGTTTCGTGCCGGATGTTTATGCTATTATAATCCAAAAGCACACTTTGACTTAATGCCGCAGGCGTTGAGTCCCATTTGTGCCGCGCCAGCGGCACAAATGAGGTATGAAAGGCTTGCCTTTCATACCTGTAAGGATAGCAATTGAATCAGGAATTGTCAATAAAACGTAATAAAGCTTGCAATCTCTGAACGATGGTGTCAGAAAAAGAGCATTTTTAGGGCTGTATCTGTGGATAAATGATATTGGATATGTGCAAAAGTGTAATTTTTTGTGGATAAACTTATTAAAAAGTCAGGAATACATAATAAATTACGGAATAAAAGAATAGTTATCCACAGAAATGACGACTTGCCATGCAGGCGATTCGCTATGTCAGAATTCAGAGCAGTGAAAACCCACTCTGATAAATGAGAAATAATAAAGCATGATGCTGAATAACAAAGAAAGGATGGAGTCCGGAATGGATTCCATCCTTTCTAATAATTCATCTAATAATTCATCACCTAATCAGCAAAACCGTCAGAACAGTTAAAATCCGCTCTGATAAATGAGCCGTTTTGTTCCGTAAGCGGTTCGCTTGCTATACCAGAACCTGGATTGGCCAAAGACGGCTCCAATAGGTGAGAGAAGTTTATCCCTTCACGGCTCCGGCGGTGACGCCTTCCACAATATAGCGCTGCAGGAAGACATAGAGGATGAGGATCGGCAGCATGGCAAGCAGCAGGGCCGCCATGACGAGGCCGATGTCCGTTGAGTAGGTGCCGTAGAAGGCCTGCGTCGCGATCGGTATCGTGTAAAGCTCTTTCCGCCCCAGTACAAGGCTCGGAAGGAGGTAGTCGTTCCAGAATGCCATGGCATCGATGATGGCCACTGTGGCGATGGTCGGCTTCAGGAGCGGGAAGACGATCTTCCAATAGGTCTGCCAGCGGGTGCAGCCATCAATGTAGGCTGCCTCTTCCAGTTCCAGCGGAATCGTCGTATGGATGGCGCCGTGGAACATGAAGGTGGCCATGGATACCGAGAAGCCCACGTGAAGCAGGATCAGCGTGATCCTATGGTTCAGCACGTTCAGCGTGCCGCCATACACGGAAACCAGCGGAACCATAAGCACCTGGAAAGGAATGACCATGGAGGCGACCATGGCGGAGAACAGCAGCGTGCACGCAATCCATTTGCTGTTTCGGACGATCACGAAAGCGGCCATGGCCGAGACCAGGATCGTCAGAACGGTGGCGCTAAAAGTAATAATGGCGGAATTTGTAAAAACATTCCAGAAATTCATCTTGCGCATGGCTTCGGGGAAATTCTTCGTTGTGAAGCCATGCGCGCCAACAAAGGCAAGGGGGTTGGAGGTGATATCACCCTTCGTCTTGAAAACGTTGATGATGACAAGGAGGAAGGGGGCGATAAACATGATGAACAACAGAAGCAGAACAATCCACATAATCAGGTGCGTCATTCTTTTTTTCTGCGCAGCTTTTTCATTATCAATCATTACGCATCCACCTCGCCTTTCTTACCAATATAGACCTGCGTGACGCCGATGACCGCGCAAATCACGAAGAGGATCACGGCCTCCGCCTGGCCCAAGCCATAGTTTTTGTATGTAAATGCCTGATTGTACACGTGCATGGCAGCCATAACCGAAGAATTAAAGGGCTCGCCGTTTGTGAGGGAAAGGTTCACGTCATAAACAACGAAGCAGCGGGTAATGCTCAGGAAAAGGCACTGTACAAAGGAAGAACGCATCAAGGGGATTGTGACGTTCTGCATCGCCTGAGAGGGGGTGCAGCCATCGATGAGCGCGGCTTCCTTCAGGTCATTGGAAACGGCCATAAAGCCTGCTACATAGATCAGCATCATGTAGCCAGCGTACTGCCAGACTGAAACAAGGATCAGGCAGAACATGGCCCCGCCCGTCGTGGACAGGAGGGAGGGGACGGTACCGCCGGTAATCGCCTGGGCAACGGCCACGAAAGCGCGGTTGAAGACGAATTTCCAGACGTAGCCGAGGACGATGCCGCCGATCAGGTTCGGAATGAAGAAGCCGGCGCGGAAAAAGTTCTGTCCCTTGATCCCGCTGGTCACGAAGTAAGCCAGGAAGAAAGCCAGCGCGTTAACAAGGATGACGGCGAATAAGGAATAAATTGCCGTTCTTCCAATGGCGGCCCAATAAGCACTGTCCTGCATGGCGGCCGTATAATTCTCAAGCCCGACGAAAGGCTTGACCTTTGAAATGCCGTCCCAGCTTGTGAAGGTCAGGTAAAAACCGTAGACAAAGGGGACGAGCACCGTCCCGAAAAACAGGATGGAAGCAGGCCCCGCAAACATCATAAATTGCTTAAGCTTGTACGAAAATGTATTTCGTTCCATCTAATAATGTCCCCCTTTTAAAAAGGCCGGGCCGCACGATGTTCCGCTGCGGAAGCCCGGCCAGTTTCCGATTGTTGACTCGCCCGTCAAATCATTTATTGTTTATTTTGTCAGGCATTGTCAAAATGACAATTAATGCTCTACCGGCGTAATGCCTTTCCAATAAGCTTCAATCTCGCCGGCGAATCCTGCACGGTCTGTCTGATTGGCCAGATATTTCTGGAATGCGGCGCCGCAGATGGAATAATGATCATCCGGGAAATAATTGTAGTTCGGAATCAACGCGCCGTCATCCGTATACTTCTTGACGGAGGCACCAAGGGGATCCTTGACATCAAGGGTGATGTTGGAATAAGCCGGAACCAGAGCGCAATCTTCTACGATGAAGGACTGTCCTGCCTCATCGTAAACAAGCCAGTTCAGGAAATCCTTCGCGGCCTGCTTCTGCTCATCGGAGGTATTGTCAGAGGAGTCGATGAAGAAGTACTTGGATCCGCCGCCGACCAGCTTCTCGTTCATGCCGTCGTCTGTGTTCTGAGGCACAGGCATCATGCCCATGTTCTCGGAATAATCATAGGCATTGATCACGGACCAGTCCCAGTTGCCGCCGAACATGAAGGCAATCTCGCCTTCCGCCAGCTTCTGCTCAGTAACCTCGCGTTCCGCGGAGATGGCGGAAGCCTTGGAATAGCTGTTGTCCTTCAGGACATCGAAGGTATCCATCAAGGAATTGAAGCGGTCATTGTTCGCAAGATCCGCATTGCCCTCGTGCAGTGAGGTGATGAAGGCATCCACGTCCGGCTGCTCCTCATAAACCTCGGCCAGATAGTGCGCCGCAAGAGACCAGTCTTCCTTCATGACGCCGGTCGGAGCTTCCATACCGCCATCAATGAGTTCCTGAATCAGAGCCTTGAAGCCGTCCAGCGTTTTGCAGGTCGAGGGATCGAAATCCTTGCCGGTGATGTTCTTGATGGCATCGGCATTATAGATGATGCCGCGGGCTTCGATACAGACAGGGAAGCCGTAAACCTTGCCGTCCACGGAAATGGCCTGGGTAGTGTCCTTCACCCAATCTTCGCCGGAAAGGTCAAGAGCATGTTCCGCGGCGAGGGAATAGACATCCTTCGCATCGACCATGGAAATGGTGTAAGGATCGTTGGACGCGTATTTCGTCGCGAGATGGGCGGCCACGGTGTCGCTGGAATAATAAACCTCGACATCTACGCCTTTTTCCTGGGAATATTTCTCAGCCATGGCTTCCATCTGTTCCTGGATCTCCATTTTGGAGTTGAAGATGGTAATGGCCGTGCCTCCGGAAGATGAACCGCCGCCGGCAGCCGGCGTATCGCTGCTGCCGCATCCGGCCAGCACGCCAGCAGTAAGCGCCAAAGCAAGCGCAGCAGCAAGTACCCGTGAGTGTTTTTTCATATATTTTCTCCCTTCAAAAATATATGGGGCAGCAAACCATACCGCCCCGCATTGTTTTCGATCAGCTTCTGTTGCATCTGACCGATAATATGGTTGTAACGATAGCACAAACTGTGCATTTAGTCAATAAATTTTGAATTTTTGGTGAATAAATGTGGCTATTATTCGTCACTTTTCACGACCCCACAGTAAAGGGCGGAATGAAAGAATATGGCGATAATACGTCTACTGAAGGACGGCGCGCAGATTGGCGAGCTCCGGCTGGCACTGGGCTTCTTCGAGGTTTGCGTAATCATAGAATCCGAATCCGGAAACCTGCCCTGTGCTTCGGGCGTGCTGCACCTCCCGTGATAAAATATCGTTGCGTCGGGACCATTCCGGCACCTCGTTTCCGTCCCAGACGGAGGATCCGGTCTTGTATAACGCAAGGCCGACGCAGAGCCGAACCGGGCTGTTCTTGCTTGTTTTCAAATCTATCCAGCTTTGGAGACAGGGAATGAAGGCGCTTGGGGAAACCTCTCCGCTGCCTGTTTTCGCCTCGAAGCCGTGATAAATCTGGGGCATGATGTAATCGATATATTCCGTGCTTCCCATCCAGCGGTCTATATCGACAAAATAGGCACGGCTGCCCCGGAGCTCGGAAAGGAGGGGCACAGGGCTGATGCCGAATACTGTGCCGGGTCTGGTCTCGTGAACGGTTTTGTGTACCGCGGCCACGAGAGCCGAAACATTGTTCCGACGGAAATCCTGGATACTTAAGGCCTGGCCTGATGCCTGTCCGGAGGCCTGCGATGAGAGAAGGTATTCAGGGTAGTCGAAGCCTTTCGCGTCATTTTCGGAGCTTACCACGGGGTAGAAGTAGTCATCGAACTGAATCCCCTCAACATCATAATGCTGAAGGAATTCTTGTATCGCGCCTGTGAGGAAATTCCTGACCTCTTCGCGGGCAGGGTTCAGGTAATACTGCCCGTCATGCAGGAGAACGTTTCTTTCCCTGGAAGGGTCGGACTCCCAGATTCTGACGATGGAGCCTTCCGGAACATCGTCCCATTTCATCAGGTAGCCGGTGACACGGTAGGGGTTCAGCCAGGCATGGAATTGAAGTCCGTTCCTGTGGGCTGCGTCAATCATATATCGTACAGGGTCAAAGGACGGGGAGCTGTCTTTCGTTACCATGAATTTTGACTTCGGGAAATAGCTTGACTCGAGGTAATAGCTGTCAGAATGGCTGTGCACGTGACAGAATATGGCGTTCATGCCGTTTGCGCGGATGGAGGCCATGACCTGATCCGCCTTTTCGCGGAAAGCCGCCTCTTCCCTTGGCATTTTGTCCCAGTCAAGATAGCTGAACCACATGCCCCGGAGTTCTTCCCCTCCCGCAAAGGGTTCAAGGGAAGCGGAACGGATGGCCTGGGCCAGGGCGGATCCATCGGCCTGAGGACCGTAGGAAGCGGAGGCCGATTTCCGGCCAGTCGTTTCCGCGAAGGCTGTAATGCGAAATGTGGAAAGTGTCGAGATTGTGGTGATAACGGTAAGGATAAGGAAAAGGGCGGCTATAGAACCGGCTGCTCGGAATGCTGTCAGTTCCCGCGATAGTCTTTTTCCTGCCTTTATTATCATATTCGTATTCATATTCATATTCATATTCATATTTCTTTTCCTCTCTTATTAAATGGTTTTCTGGCCGTTTTAATTCCTGACGAACAGCTTTGGCATTGCAAGATCGTGACCCCTCTATTTTCTCATTCTGCCACTAATGTTACTCTCTGCATACCCGGATGAGGAGCAGAGCCGTAAAGCGCATGAAGTGCCACGACAAATAGTTACTCTTTGAATACCCGGATAAGGAGCAGGCTCCCTTCCCGGACGCTGATACAGGCTGTCATGCCCGGAAGTACCTCGTTGCTGATGCCATAGGCATAATTGCAATTGATTTCCGCGTTTTCCAGGGGGAATTTGGCATTTTCCACGCAGATACCCTTTGCCGTGCCTGAAATATTGAGGAGCGAAAAATAAGGAAAGGAGTCAACCACGAATGCCGGATCATGGGAAATGATTTCCATTTCCGAATAGTCGTCCAGAAGCATCGCGTGCTTTCCAAGTTCGTCCAGCATGAGCAGGATGGAGAGGTTTCCCAGGGTGTGATCCAGCCGTCCTCCGGCACAGCCCAGAAGCAGGAATTCGGAGAAGCCCCGTCTCAAGCCCTCCTTCGCGGCATAAAAGCTGTCTGTATCGTCCTTTTCGTGAGGCAGCACGATGGTCTCAACGGCTGAACCGGGATTCTCGTGGGAATCGAAATCGCCGATGATCAGGTCCGGCGTCATGCCAAGGGCGGAGGCATGGCGGAGCCCGCTGTCGCAAAAGATAAAAAAGTCACTTTCCCGCAAACGGGCTCGTGCTTTGTCATAATGTCGGATTTCCGCGCCGCCTATGATGACGCAGCGTTGATTTTTGCTGAATTCACCATTGTCTTGAGCTTGAGGGGCATTGCCCGTTATAGCATTAATCATCGGTATTCCCCGTTTCAAATCTTTGCTTAATTTCTCTTTTATCGCAGAGTGTTTTTTGTTGCCCTGATTCCATGACATACCAATGCGATATTGCATTGGAAAAGCGCAGCTATCTGACTGGCTGGGTGAGGTTTTTGCCGTACTGTTTCTATTGTAAGCCTATGTGGTATTGCATTGGCAAGGCGTGTCTGTCAGGGGTTGACTTCATTGAATTCTGACGTGCCGAATTGCTTGCTATTATACTAATCATGTCGATGGCTTTCAAGCTGTTCATTGGCAGGGGTTCCTGGCATTGCCGCGGCAGTTTTTGAGGTGTCTCTGTGCCATTACGGCGTCTCATTTCAAGGGCATAGAGGTCAGCCCTCTCTTTGAAGTGTCCCTGTGCCATTACGGCGTTTCAAGCTAAGGCTTGAGCTTGCTTTGAAATTATGCTAGAATGCTGAATTGGCTGACGATTGTATGCCTGTCGCAATTCGTAAGGGTATGCGGCAGGGACATATAAAAATAAGAAGAGGAAGAGATAAGAGAAGGAAAGGGACGCAAATTATGGAAGAAAGCGGAAAAAAACCTTATTATATAACGACGGCAATTGCTTATGCATCGGGGAAACCCCATATTGGCAATACTTATGAAATCGTGCTGGCGGATGCGATCGCCCGATTCAAAAGATTTGAGGGATATGATGTCTTTTTCCAGACGGGGACGGATGAACACGGGCAGAAGATTGAGGGGAAGGCAAAAGAAGCCGGAATAAGTCCCAGGGAATACGTGGACAGGACGGCGGATGTCATCAAGGGGATATGGGACCTGATGAATACGTCTTATGACAAATTCATCCGGACTACGGACGACGATCATGAGAAGCAGGTGCAGAAAATTTTCCGCAAAATGTATGATAAGGGCGATATTTACAAGGGCTCCTATGAGGGGTGGTACTGCACTCCCTGCGAATCCTTCTGGACAGAGTCCCAGCTCGTGGACGGAAAATGCCCGGACTGCGGCAGGCCTGTGCAAAGGGCGAAGGAAGAGGCCTATTTCTTCCGTATGAGCAAATACGCGGATCGTCTGATGCGCCATATCGAGGAGCATCCGGAATTCATCCAGCCTGTTTCCAGGAAGAATGAGATGGTTAATAATTTCCTTAAGCCGGGGCTGCAGGATCTTTGTGTTTCCCGGACTTCGTTCAAGTGGGGCATACCGGTGGATTTCGATCCCGGACATGTGGTCTATGTCTGGCTTGACGCCCTGTCCAACTATATTACCGGCATAGGCTATGACGCGGACGGGGAGCATGGGGAGCTCTATAAAAAGTACTGGCCGGCTGACCTGCATCTCATTGGAAAAGACATTATCCGTTTCCACACGCTGTACTGGCCGATCTTCCTGATGAGCATGGGCGAGCCGCTGCCGAAACAGGTCTTCGGGCATCCATGGCTCCTGACCGTGGCCGGCAAGTCTGATGACAAATCCGGTGAAAAAGCGGGAGAGGGCGTCAAGATGTCCAAATCAAGGGGCAACGTGATTTACGCGGACGACCTTGTGCGGCTTTTTGGAGTGGACGCGGTCCGTTTCTTCGTCATTCACGAGATGCCCTTTGAAAATGATGGCGTCATATCCTGGGAGCTGATGGCGGAACGGTATAATTCACTGCTGGCCAATATCCTGGGCAACCTGGTCAAGAGAACTGTTTCCATGAGCAACAAGTATTTTGGCGGCGTGGTCCGGGACGGCAACGTAGCGGAGGGACCGGATGAGGATCTGAAAAATACGGTGCTGGCCGGGGTGCGCTCTGCAGTTGAGAAGATGGGTGAGCTTCGGGTGGCCGACGCGCTGACGGCTGTCTTTGAGATTTTCCGTAGATCCAACAAGTATATTGACGAAACAGAGCCGTGGGTGCTGGCAAAGGATGAGGCGAAGAAAGACCGACTGGCAACGGTATTGTACAATCTGACGGAATCCATAACGATTGGGGCTTCCGTCCTGGAAAGCTTCATGCCGGAAACCTGCGAGGCGATTCTCCGGCAGCTGAATACGGGGCGGAGAAAGCTTTCGGAGATGGATCGCTTCGGCCTGTATCCGTCCGGAAACAAGGTGACGGAGAATCCGGAAACGCTCTTCGACAGGAAGGTCATGGCGGATGTGCTGAAGGAAGTTGAGCTGATCGAAGAGAAGCAGCTTGCCGAGTTTGAAGCAGGGCAGAAAAAAGCTGAGCAGGAAAAGTCGGATCGGGGAAGCACGGAGCAAAATCAGGCGAAAAAGTCAGAAGAGAATGGCGGGAGTGGTGCCGGCGCGGCTGAAGGCGGCAAGGGCATTTCTGATGAGAAGGATGCTTCCGGCGATGCGGCTGCGGATCGGGATGGCATGGATGAAGAGGCGAAGCCTGAAATTTCCTATGAGGATTTTGAAAAGCTTCAGTTCAGGGTGGGCAAGATCCTGCATGCGGAGGAAGTGAAAAAGTCGAAGAAGCTTCTGCTCTTCAAGGTGCAGCTCGGGACTGAGGTCCGTCAGATCCTTTCCGGGATCAAATCGGCCTATAAGCCGGAGGAATTGGTTGGGAAGCGGGTCATGGTGCTTTGCAACCTGAAGCCCCGTATGATCGCGGGTTACGAGTCCCAGGGCATGATCTTGTCCGCGGAAGACGCGGAAGGCGGGCTGTCCGTGATGGGTCCGCTTCGGAGTATGCCCGCGGGCGCGCCCATTTCCTGAAACGTCATGGAAACAAAAGCGCTATGCCATATAAAATCAGAGCGGGTCAAAACGCTTTGAAGGGGAGGAAGCTGAAGATGAGAAAAGGGAATACTCTTGTTGCTATATTGGCTATACTGTTGTCCTTGTCTATGCCGGTCTCATTGGTTGGCTGCAATGGCTCAAAGGGGGGAGAGACTGCGGGGGCAGCGTCGGCTGAAAGCTCAGGTGAGGCAAACGGCAACAATGAGTCTGCCGGAAAGGACAATGGCGGCAGCAAGGCGGATGCTGCGGTTGACGATAAAGATGAGACCGGGACAGGCAGCAGAACGGAGGCTTCGGATGGAGACAAGGCGAGTGCTGCCGAGGCCGGCAAAGTGAATGCGTCAGACGCCGAGGATAAGGAAAACGAGGCGACCGAGGGCGGGTCTGAAGGCGAAGGATCGGCGGCTGAGGGTGGCTCTGAAAGCAAAGGACCGGCGACAGAGGACGGTTCTGAAGCTGAAAGCCTGGCGACTGAGGACGAATCCGAGGGCGAAAGTCCGGCAAATGCGGATGCTTCTGAAGGGGAAAGTCCGGCAAATGAGGACGGCTCCGAAGGGGAAAGTCCGGAAAGCATTTACGAAGCTGTTTCGGAAGCCGTGGAGCTGACGCCCATGGTGCTGGTCGATGAGGAATTTATTGAAAATTATTATGGGATCAATATTTCCGAGCTGGATGGCTTTGTTTTTGCAATGGCGGAATCACCAATTGAAGCGGATACGATTGCGATACTTCGGGCGAAGGATTCCGCTGAGGCGGCTTCTCTTGAAGAAAGCCTGTCCTTTATCAGGGAGATGAAGGAGGAGGAAATGAGGGATTACGCGCCGGAGGCATGGGAAGTGGCCGCAGCGGGAAAGGTCGGCAGCAGGGGACGTTATGTTTATCTTGTGATGGCACCGGAGGTCGCGAAAATCACAGAGCTTATCGAATCGCGTATAGGCTGACGGGGTTTGGCCGTTATGGTTTTTTCAAGCATACCTTTTCTCTTTTTCTTTCTGCCGGCCTGCTTTGCGTTGTATTATCCCCTCCCGTTTCGGTGGAAGAACCATGTGCTGCTTCTTTTCAGCCTGGTTTTCTATGCGTGGGGCGAGCCGGTATACCTTTTTCTCATGCTGTTTTCGGCTTTCGTGAACTTTGTGGGCGGTATCTGCATGGATAGGTGGGGGCAGGACGCGGCGAGGAGGAAGATCTTCCTCGCCGTTCCCATCGCCGTGAATCTTTCCCTGCTCCTTTTCTTTAAATACGCCGATTTTCTTGCCGGGACGCTGAATGATATTTTCCGGCTGGGGATTCCGAAGCCCGGAATACCGCTTCCAATCGGGATCAGCTTCTTTACGTTCCAGACCATGAGCTATTCCATTGATCTTTATCATCGAAAGGTTCCCGTGGAGAGGAATTATCTGACCTATCTCACGTATGTGTCCATGTTTCCGCAGCTTATCGCGGGCCCGATCGTCCGATTTTCAACGGTGCAGAAGGAACTGCATGAGCGAAGCATTAGCAGGTGGAAATACGCGGCCGGGCTGCGCCGTTTCCTGTTTGGACTTTATAAAAAGGTGCTGCTGGCAAATTCCATTGGCGCTTTGTGGGAAGAGATTCGTCTGCTTATGGAAACGCAGGGAGGGCTTGCGCTGGTCACGGCCTGGTTCGGGGCTTTTTGCTTCACGCTGCAGTTATACTTTGACTTCAGCGCGTATTCGGACATGGCAATCGGTCTTGGTGAAATGCTTGGCTTCCATTTCCTGGAAAATTTCCGCTATCCCCTGGCCGCGGTTTCGATAAGCGATTTCTGGCGGCGCTGGCATATTTCCCTTGGAACATGGTTCCGGGATTATGTCTATATCCCGTTGGGCGGCAACAGGGTGAGTACTGCGAAACACATAAGGAATATATTGATCGTGTGGTTCCTGACCGGGCTTTGGCATGGAGCCGCCTGGAACTTCGTGCTCTGGGGGCTGTATTACGGGATGCTCCTCCTGCTTGAGAAATATGTCTGGGGCAGGAGACTGGCGAAAGCCCCGGGATTTGCGCGGCATTTGTATACGGTCGTTCTTGTGGTCCTGGGCTTTGCCATTTTTGTATTTGACGATATGACGGCATTATCCGCATACATTAGATGCATGTTCCCGCTGGGCGGCAATCCCCTTGTGGAGCCAATTCTATTTTGGTACCTTCGGGATAATGCGATCCTTTTGCTTTTTGGGATAATCTTTGCCTTTCCGGTCGTTCCGGCACTTTCCGCAGCATTCCTTGTGCTGCGGAAAAACCCACTTGTGTTCGTGCCTTTGTTCCGGGCGGCATTTGCGGTGCCCATCCACATTTTCCTGTTCCTGCTTTCTGTGGCTTCATTGGTGAATGAAGGGTACAACCCGTTCCTGTATTTTCGTTTTTGAAACGAAGCTTTGTAATTGCCGTGGATTGCGTAATGGTTCTGCTGACGATTGAACCTGACATCATAGAATCCGTAACGGAAAAAATCCCCATCGGAAAGGGCACATTAAGGACCGGATAATTGAGATTGGGGAGTGAGCCGGTTTGCCCCGCAGGCGGTTCGCTGTGTTAGAATTAAGGGTGGCAAAAAGCTGCTCTGATAGATGAGCCGGTTTGCCCCGCAAGCGGTTCGCTGTGTTAGAATTAAGGGTGGCAAAAAGCTGCTCTGATGGATGAGCCGGTTTGCCCGGCAGACGGTCGCGATGTCGGAATTCAGAGCGGTAAAAAGTCACTCTGATGGATAAGGGTGGAAAACTCATTAAGATAGATGAGAGATGGGGCAGAGGGGTGGAGCGGCGATATTTGGGATGGAATCAGGTATCGGCAAGTATGAAAAGCAAGCTTTTCATACTTCATTTGTGCCGCTGGCGCGACACAAATGGGACTCAACGCCTGCGGCATTAAGTCAAAGTATGAAAGGCAAGCCTTTCATGCTACATTTGTGCCGCTGGCGCGACACAAATGGGACTCAACGCCTACGGCATTAAGTCAAAGTATGAATCGGAAACCTGCATGGGCTGGTGTGAAGCGGAATCTTAATATGGGCGGGAGCGAAAAGGAATCTGGTATGGTAAGGGGTGAAGAGAAATCTGGTATGGTAAGGGGTGAAGAGAAATCTGGTATGGACGGGAGTGGAGAGGGAGCCTACATTACGGTTACGGGGGAAGGGGTGAATAAACGGGCCGTTATGCTGACAAGCTATTGCGTCAGCGGCCTGGCGGTGACATTTCTTTTGCTGTTCCTGCTGCTGCCGCGGAAAGACTTTTCCGAGGGGGAAAACAGGGGCCTGGCATCCTTTCCCGGTTTTACGATTAATGCTGTGCGGGATGGTAGCTTCATGAAAGGCCTGGAGCTTTTCCTTTGCGATCATTTTCCTTTCCGCGATCAGTTGATGGTCTTCTGGACGGAGACGGAGATTCTAAAGGGGAAGAGGAAGATCAACGGGGTTTATCTTTCCCGGGATGGTTATCTGATCGAGGATTATGAAGCTCCGCGCAATACTGAAAGAATCATAAGGCAGTTTGCGAAGTTTGCGGACGCGGTTCCGGACAGGAGGGTTTCCATCATGCTCGTGCCTACGGCTGTGACGGTCTATGGTGGGAAGCTGCCGGCCGGAGCGGTTCCGGGAGATCAACGGAAGACGATGAGGGATATCTGGGATGGGCTGGGATTTCTCAACGGGCAGGCGGCTTCCACGCTTCACCCAAATCTCCGTATCATAGATTGCTCGGAGGCTCTTTTCGAGGGCGGAGAAGGACTGTATTATCGGACGGACCACCATTGGACGACGAAGGGGGCATACGCAGGTTACGCTGCCTGGTGCGGATGCAACGGGTTGGAGCCGGTGCCGCGGGACGCGTTCCGGACGGAAACCGTGACGGAGGATTTCCGGGGAACTGTTTTCAGCAAGGTGCAGGACGTGAGAGTCAGGCCGGACAGTATAGAGCTTTATTATGGAAAAGAGGATGTTATCCGAGTGGAATATCCCGACAGCGGTGAATCAGCCGACTCCTTGTACAATCTGGAGTATCTTGAGAAACGGGATAAATATTCGCTGTTCCTTAATAATATCCACCCTTTTGTGGAGATTACGAACGAGGCCGTCCGGGACGAATCCGCGCTTTGTGTCATAAAGGACAGTTACGCAAATTCCATTATCCCGTTCCTTGCGGAACATTTCCGGAAAATATATGTTTTTGATACCCGGTATTACAGGAAGGGGCCGAGCTCGTTCCTTCGGGAGCACGCGGATGTGAAGGACGTGCTGGTGCTGTACAATATGGGGACAATTGATACGGATCTGGGAATCGGTGGCATTTTCTGAAGAAGATTTTGGGGGACTTTCATGGCAGCTTATCAGAGCGTATTGAAAATAACAAAGAAGGGGTTCAGCCTTTCGGGAACTGTCCTGAAAGTCATTGCGATGCTTTCTATGACGCTGGATCATTTCGCGGTGATCATCATCAAGAATGGAAAGCTGTATGGGTTTTCGGAGGAATATTATCAGATGGCGCTTTCCACGGCGGAAGGGCAGCAGTGGCATATGTTATATGAAGTGCTGGTGTTATGCGGCAGGATTGCCTTCCCCATTTTTGCCTTCCTGCTGGTAGAGGGCTTTATCCATACGTCGGATTTCTGGCATTATTTTTGCAGGGTTTTCTTTATGGCTCTTGCTTCGGAATTGCCATATGACCTGGCTTTTTATAATTCCACTTATAATTTTGAGGCACAAAATGTGGGTTTTACGCTGGCCGTGGGGCTGCTGGTGATGTACTGCATGAGGCTTGCCGGAAGGTATGGGGAATGGAAGCTGATTTCGGTGGCGGTGGGCTGCGCCGCGGCAGAATTTCTGAATTTTGATTATGGCGCCCTAGGCGTCCTGATGATGGCTCTTTTCTATTATTTTAAAAATGAAAGCACCCTTCGGATCGTGAGCGGGGCCGCCATTTCCGCCCTGGATTCTTATGATGTGCACTGCCTGTCTGCGCTGGCTTTTCTGCCGATTCTTTTTTACAATGGGGAACGGGGGCGTTTTCACTCCAGGTGGTTCTTCTATATGTATTATCCCCTGCACCTCGCGGTCATGTATATCATGATTTATGTGGGCGCGATGATGCAGTGAGCTGCTTTGCCCTGCGATGGGGGATGTATAACGCGATCTGGGACATGCTCGCCGAAAACCGCTTTGCCCTGCGATGGAGGGGGACCTTGACCCGCCTGCGGGTCGGGACCTGTTATCTGGCGATGAGGGGAATGCCTTGACCCGCTTGCGGGTCGAGGCTAGCCGCCCGGCAATGAGGGAAATGCCTTGACCCGCTTGCGGGTCGAGGCTAGCCGCCCGGCAATGAGGGAAATGCCTTGACCCGCTTGCGGGTCGAGGCTAGCCACCCGGCGATGAGGGAAAATAAATGATTTGAAAAAGGAGCTGTGGGGCAGGGGACAAGTTCCCCGTGCCGCAGCTCCTTTGTGAAACGATGTGTGATAAATTGCGATCAGGACAGAACAGGTCTGATTTGATGAATCTGAATTGATGGATCAAAACGGTCAGGCCTGTAATGGTGTCGATAATGTCAGGACAGGCCGAACTTCTTGTTGAAGCGGTCAATACGTCCCTTCGCGGCTACAGCCTTTTGCGCGCCGGTGTAGAAGGGATGGCATTTCGAGCATATTTCAACGTGAATCTCCGGCTTGGTAGAGCCTGTCACGAAGGTGTTGCCGCAGTTGCATGTCACTGTTGCCTGATAATATTTTGGATGGATTCCTTCTTTCATCTTTTCCTCTTTCCGCATGATTTCCAACCATGCTAACATAATGGGTGTTTTCAAGGCTTGGTTAGGATAACACAAAAAAACCTGCAAATCAAGTGAGTGATAAGAAAACTTGTCGTAGCAATGACTTTATGTTATAGTTGAGGGCGTGAATTGGGCAGGATAGGAAGAAAGGAAAAGAAAAAAGGATAAATAAGAAAGAGAAAAAGGAAGGAAAGGAACGAAAGAAGAGGAAGGGAGGCGGAAGCTAATGCGAGGAATGAAAGGGATGAAGGGAAGAGAGGGAGCGAGTTGCCAGGTATATAGCGGGATCGGAGGGCAGGCCGTCCTGGAAGGCATTATGATGAAGAATAAGACCAGGTACGCGGTTTCCGTGCGGAAGCCGGATGGGAGCATAGATGTCAAGGAGGATGAGTACCTGTCGCTGACCGACAAGCATCCGATCCTTAATGTGCCCTTCCTGAGGGGGATTTTTTCCTTTGCGGATTCCATGGTGCTGGGCATGAGGTGCCTGAATTACAGCGCTTCTTTTTATGAGGATGACGAGGAAGAGGCTGGGAAGGAGCCGTCGAACCTGGAGAAGCGGATGCAGGGGCTTATGGGGGAGAAGGCGGAAAGCATTCTCAGCGGTGTTGTCATGGTATTTTCCTTTGCGGTGGCCTTGCTCTTGTTTGTGGTTTTTCCCGCATGGGTTATGAGCTTCCTCAAAAGATTTATTGGTTCCGAACTGGCTCTTTCCCTGTTGGAGGGGGCTTTCAGGGTAGCTCTTTTTGTGCTGTATATCCTTCTGGTTTCCCGAATGCCGGACATTGCCAGGACATTTCAGTATCACGGCGCGGAGCATAAATGCATTAACTGTATAGAACATGGTCTTCCCCTGACGGTGGAGAACGTGGCGGCTTCTTCGAAGGAGCATAAGCGCTGCGGCACGAGCTTCATAGTGTATGTTCTGATGATTTCTATTTTGTTCTTCATGGTGTTCCGTTTCGAGAATATATGGGCGAAGCTGCTTTCCAGGCTTGTGCTGATTCCAGTCATTGCGGGAGTCAGCTATGAGGTGCTCCGCATTGTGGGGACAAAGGACAACGCGCTTACCCGGCTGCTTTTTGTGCCGGGCATGTGGATGCAGGGCTTGACTACGAAGGAACCGGATGAAAAGGAAATCGAGGTGGCTATTGAGGCAGTGGAAAAGGTGTTTGACTGGAAAGAGTTTGAGGAAAAGCACTTTGGCCATGCTTCCGTAGAGGCAGGGGTATCTGCTGTGCCGATTGGTTTGGAAATACCGGCATCCAGACATGGATAGATGGTGGGATGCGGAAGGCTGAATGCATATATTAAGGGACACATTAAGAAATGCATTGAGGGACGCATTAAGAAATGTGTTATGAAGAGCCATGGAAGATAAAGAAATGCCGGAAGTGGATGGCAGTGGCAAGGTTTGGGAGCTTTTGAGGGAGGCGGGGAGGACGCTGGAGTCTGCGGGCGTCCCTGACGCGGGCTATGACGCCCGTTGCCTGTTTGAAGCAGCTTTTGATCTTTCCAGGGAAAAAGCGCTTTCTGATTGGGGGAGCGGGCTTTTGGAGCTTGTTCCCGAGAGGGCGGAGAGGGCGGCAAGGCTTTCGCTGTTTTTTTCCTACATCGAGAGACGGAAGTCCAGGGAACCCTTGCAGCAGATTCTGGGACAGTGCTGGTTTTATGGCCTTCCTTTTTTTGTGAACCGCCATGTGCTTTGCCCCCGGGCGGATACGGAAATTCTGGTGGAGGAGGCCTTGCGTTTGCTAAAGAGCATGCGTGGCGGAGGCAGGAAGGCACTGGATCTATGCGCAGGCAGTGGTTGTATCGGTATTAGCCTGGCAAGTGATTATGGCCTCGATTACATGAATGTTCTGGAGATTTGGGCTTCTGATGTTTCATCGGAGGCTTTGGCTGTCGCGGAGAGGAACGCGAGGGAGCTTCTGCCGAAGCATTATCGAATTGTCTCCGGACTGGATGGGCGAGCTGTCCCCACAGGTGGATCGTTATATGGGGAGTTGGGGCGACGGGAATGCGCTCCGATAGATGAGCCGGTTTGCCCCACAGGCGGTTCGTCATGTCAGAACTCGGAGTGGAAAAAAACCACTCCGATAGATGAGCCGGTTTGCCCCACAGGCGGTTCGTCAAGCCAGAATTCGGAGTGGAAAAAAACCACTCCAATAGATGAGCCGGCTTGCCCCACGGGCGGTTCGTCATGCCAGAATTCTGAGTGGAAAAAACTGGATAAGGATAAAAATAATAATAAGAATGGTGATGGAGGGGATAAGGAGGTCGGCAGCAGGCGTGGTCGGCAGGATGGTGGATGGGCACTTTTCCGGCTGCTGCAATCGAATCTGTTTGAAGACATCCCTCCTTATGACGCTGCGATTTCGGAAAGCGGCTTTGATATGATTTTGTGCAACCCTCCTTATATAGAAAGCGGCACTATCCGAGCGTTGGATCCGGAGGTAAGGGACTTTGAGCCTCGAATTGCCCTTGACGGAGGGGAGGACGGGTTCCTCTTTTACAGGAGAATTGCGGATCAGGCCGCGCGGTATCTAAGGCCGGGGGGATGGATTCTTCTGGAAAACGGTTTTGGGCAGGGGGATGATGTGCTGAAGCTTCTTAAGGAGCATGGCTTCGGGGAGCTTCGGATCATTCCTGACCTTTCCGGAAAGGATAGGGTGTCCATTGGGCAAAAGGTGCCCGATGTTTAAGTCTTTCATGATTTTTTGTGGGGCGGGCCCCATGGCTGAAAGTGCGAAAGGGACCTTTCATGATCTTCTGTGGGGCGGGGCTCCATGACTGGAAGTATGAAAAGCAAGCTTTTCATACTTCATTTGTGCCGCTGGCGCGACACAAATGGGACTCAACGCCTGCGGCATTAAGTCAAAGTATGACAGGCAAGCTTTTCATACTTCATTTGTGCCGCTGACGCGAAACAAATGGGACTCAATGCCTGCGGCATCAAGTCAAAGGATGAAGTATACAGCATGAAGCATGAAGTTTGTGTCGTTGGCGTGTCGCAAATGATGGGATGTCGATGCCTGCGGCATCAAGTCAAAATATAAATGATGTATAGAGATATCATTGGGGCGTAGAAGGCTCGGGAGGAACTGGATGTTTGAGAATCTGGAGGATATGCGAAGGCATTATGAGGAAATCATGCTGTCTCTGACAATGCCGGAAGTAGCGGGAGATATGGCAAGGTATCGCAAGCTGATCCGGGAGCAGGCAAGTCTCGAACCTTTGTACAAGGCATATCTTCGTTTCCGCGGCGCGGAGCAGGCGGAGAAGGACGCCCTGGAACTTTTGGATTCCGAGCGGGATCCGGATCTTCTGGAAATGGCGAAAGAGGAGCTTTCCGAGGCAAAGAAGCTGCAGCAGGAGCTTCAGGAACAGATACGCTTACTGCTTTTGCCCCGGGACGAAAATGATGACAAAAACATTATCATGGAAATACGGGGAGGGGCAGGAGGGGAAGAGGCGGCTTTGTTCGCCTCCGAGCTGTACAGGATGTACCAGGCTTACGCGGAAAGAAGGGGCTGGCGCACGGAGCTGGTTTCTTTTCATGACACGGGGCTTGGAGGGCTTAAGGAGGTTGTTTTCATTGTTGACGGGCAGGGCGCCTATTCACGGCTGAAATACGAGTCCGGCGTGCACCGGGTCCAGAGGGTTCCGGAAACCGAAAGCGGAGGCAGGATCCATACTTCCACGGCGACGGTGGCCGTCATGCCCGAGTCGGAGGATGTGGAAGTGGATATCAATCCTGCCGACATCAAGATGGAGGTGTTCAGATCCTCCGGCGCGGGCGGGCAGCACATTAACAAGACATCGTCCGCGGTCCGCCTTATCCATGTGCCGACAGGGATGGTGGCGGAATGCCAGGAGGAACGTTCCCAGGTGCAGAACCGGGAGAAGGCGATGCGGCTTCTCAGGGCCAGGCTTTATGAAATAGAGCAGGAAAAAAAGCATGCCAGGGAATCAGCGGAGAAACGTTCCCAGCTTGGTACAGGGGATCGCTCTGAAAAAATCAGGACGTATAATTTCCCGCAGGGCAGGGTGACGGATCACCGTATCAAGCTGACGCTTTATTCTATCGACCAGGTGTTGAACGGGGATCTGGACCTGGTGATCGATCCCCTGATCACTGCTGACCAGGCGGCAAAGCTCAGCAAGATGGAAAACCCGTGAGGAATCAGACTTGTGAGGAAAAGAAGGAAGCTTCCTGTTTGCAGTCTCGTGGAAAGGCAATAGTTTCTAAGGGATAAGGGGAGCCGGGAATGGGAAGAGGGCAGGGCTTGGAGCCGGCCCGGCGGGGGATGAAGGACGGAGTTCTTCAAGTTACAATCATCCAAATAATTGAGGGTTTGTGAAGAATGATGAACGAAGAGGGATCAGGGAACGACAGGCAGGAACAGCAGCAGGCGGCAAGGGGAGCGGGATCCAGAGAAACGGAGCCCGGGAGAGCGGAATCCAGAACGGAGGAGCCCAGGGGAACGGAATCCAGAACGGTGGAGTCCAGGGCAACGGAGTCCAGAATGGCGGAGCCCAGGGCAACGGAGTCCAGAATGGCGGAGTCCAGAACCGTGGAGCCCAGAATGGCGGAATCCAGGGCGGTAGAGTCCAGAATGGCGGAATCCAGGGCAGTGGAGTCCAGGGCAACTGCCAGGGCTTCCGATGGGATCAATAATAACGAGAGCGGGGCCGGACGGGCAACGGAGCATGAAACGGATCCTTTGCGGAGAAGGCGGCCTCTCGGGGCGTCAAGGACGAGGAGACGGCCTGAAGGCAGCAGTTATAGGAAGAGGTCGAGAAGGAAGACGGAATTTGACCGGAGGACAATCCTGATGGTTGTTGGCGCGGTGGCACTGGTGCTCCTCGGGCTTGCCATTGGAATTGCTGTAAGCATTTATAACCGAAAGTACAGGCCGTCCAGCGTGCAGGAGGATCTGGACAATTATTTTGATGTGGCCGGTGATAATGTACAGGTTTATCTCAATTATGAGAAGCAGAAAAATGAAAAGGAATATCTCGTGGTCGGGCGGTATGCCGATGGGCATATTTACCTTCCGGCAGACTGGGTGACCGGCAAGCTGAACAGGAGGTTTTACTGGGCAGAGGACGTGTCCCAGTATTTCTATTCCCTGCCCGGTGAAACGCTCAGGTTTTCCGCGTCGGATCAGATGGACGACGGGAGCAGCTATTTTTTCCAGGACGGAAGGACCACGTACCTTAATGTGGACTGGATTTCAACATATACGGATATGACTTACCGCCAGCATGTGGATGATGGACATAAGCGGATTTATATCTGGCAGGGACTGCGGGAGTGGACAAGGGCCCAGGTGAAGAGGAAGGAATCAGTCCGTGTCGCTGAAGATATTCACGCCAATCTCTTGACGACCCTTCGGCCGGGCATGGAAGTGACGATCCTGGACGCGGGGGAGGGATGGACGAGGGTGCTTTCGGACGATGGCTTTATCGGCTACATGCGGAACAAGAGGCTTTCGGATATCCATAAGGAGGAGTTGGAAAGCACATACACAGCTCCGGAATTCACGTACAAGACGATGGCGGACGGGAAAAAGGTGGAGCTCGGCTTCCATCAGGTCACTCTTCCGGAAGCAAATGCCTATTTCGAAAACCTTGTACAGAATGCCTCAGGGATGAACGTAGTCGCGCCGACCTGGTTCGTGCTCAGTGATTCACAGGGGAATTTCGTGAATTATGCCGATTCTTCCTATACGGCGAAAGCCCACGCGAAAGGCTATCAGGTCTGGGCCACGGTCAATAATTTTGATATCGAGGGCATCGATATGTCAGCGATCCTGAAGAATTCCGTTGTGCGCGCAAAGCTTATTGCGGGCCTTATAGCGGAAGCTTTGGGTAAGGGGATCGATGGGTTAAATATTGATTTCGAACTTATCCCGGAACGGCTGGCCAGGGATTACGTGCAGTTCATGCGCGAGATCTCCATCCGCTGCAGGCAGGAGGGTCTTGTGCTTTCCGTGGACTGCTATGTTCCTTATCCGTATAACAGCTACTATGATCTGGAGGAGCTGGGTACCTACTGTGATTATGTGGTCATCATGTGTTATGACGAGCATTACAGCGGATCGGAGGAGCCCGGCTCCGTTGCGTCGATTTCCTATACAGACCGCGGCATTAACGAAGCCCTGAAAATGATGCCGAAGGAACGGATCATCATTGCTGTGCCCTTCTATACAAGGCTGTGGACTACGAGGGCGGATGGAAGCCTGCGGTCTCAGTCTCTCGGCATCGGGGGCGCATGGGACTGGGTGCAGTCAAAAAATGTCAAGCTTGAGTGGCTTGACAGTGTCGGGCAATATTATGGGTCTTTGGATGACGAGGACGGCCATAAGGAAATCTGGATGGAGGAATCGGAATCCATGAAGCTGAAGATCGCTCACATCAGGGAGGCCGATGTTGCCGGGGTGGCGGCCTGGAAGCTTGGGCTGGAGAGCGAAGGCTTTTGGGAGAACCTCAGGCTTAATGACTGACAGAGGGAGCCGATTGGGATGACTGTTGGAAATCTATGGAAATGTTTTTCTGAAAATTGAAATATATGGATGTGCATGGAATCATCCGGAAATATATGGAAACATAATGGCAAAGAAAATTGGAATTTATTTGGAAATGGATGAAAGGGGGCAGGCGGAAGCCTTATGGAGACGGTTGTCAAGGGAATTGAAGGGGTTTTAGAAGCTGCTGAAATTATCAGGCAGGGAGGGCTGGTGGCATTTCCCACGGAAACTGTTTACGGACTTGGGGCGAACGCGCTGGATCCGGCTGCTGCCGACAGGATTTATGCCGCGAAGGGCCGCCCTTCTGATAATCCGTTGATCGTACATATTGCATCGGAACAGGATGTGGAGCCCCTTGTTTCTTCATTTCCGGACACTGCGGCAAGGCTGATGCGTCGTTTCTGGCCAGGCCCGCTCACGATTGTGCTGTTCAAATCCGCCAAGGTTCCTCTGAGGACGACGGGGGGGCTCCAGACGGTTGCGCTTCGATGCCCGGAGCATAAGATGGCACTCAGGCTGATTGAGGAGAGCGGGGTGCCAATTGCCGCCCCGTCCGCGAATCTCTCCGGCCGTCCTTCGCCCACGGAGGCGGCCCATGTACTGGAGGATCTGGATGGGAGGATCGATTTCATATTGGATGACGGGCCGGTGGGCATCGGCGTAGAATCAACGATTGTCGATCTGACGGGGGAGAGTCCGGTGCTGCTCCGGCCCGGAGCGGTTACAAAGGAGGAGCTTGAGGAGGTTTTGGGGAGGGAGGTGGAGATTGATCCCGCTATTCTTCAGGGCGATATGGAAGAGGGGGCGCAGCCGAAGGCTCCGGGGATGAAGTACAAGCATTACGCCCCGAAGGCTCAGATGTCCCTTGTTACAGCAAGGGTGATGAAGGAAAAAGATTATTTGCTGAATGCCGCCGAGCAGGCTGAGGCTGATGAGGAGGTGGCTGACAGCATTAACAAGGAAGCTGAAATCTCCATCAAGGCGGGGAATCGCGTAGGGATCCTCTGCTGTGAGGAGACAAAGGGCCGGTATCGGACCGGTTATGGCAATATCAAGGTGCGGATCAAGGTTCTGGGCTCCCGGAAGGATCCTCCCTCCATGCTGAGGAACCTCTATCGTCTGCTGCGGGAGTTTGACGCGGAAGCGGTAGATGAAATCTTTTCGGAGAGTTATTCCGAAAGAGGCTTGTTTTTCCCGCTGATGAACCGCCTTCGAAAGGCTGCAGGCATGAGGGAAATGATCGTATAGGGAAAGAGGGAAGGGGATGCGGTATGGAAGAGGCGGGGAAGAGGCAGGATTACATTGGCTGGGATGAGTATTTCATGGGAGTGGCGGAGATGTCCGCCCTCCGTTCAAAGGATCCGAATACGCAGGTAGGGGCGTGTATTGTCTCTAGTGATAATAAAATTCTTTCCATGGGCTATAATGGGTTTCCCAGAGGTTGTTCCGACGATGAATTTCCATGGTCACGGGAAAGGGCGGAAGAGGATCCGTACAACGCGAAGTACTTTTACGCAGCCCATGCGGAGCTTAACGCGATTCTGAACTACAGGGGCGGGTCTTTGGAAGGCGCAAAAATTTATGTGACTCTTTTTCCGTGCAATGATTGCGCGAAGGCGTTGATTCAGGCCGGAATCAGGACGTTGATTTACCGGGAGGACAAGTATTCGGATACGCCGTCCGTGAGGGCCTCCCGTCGCATGTTGGACGCGGCGGGCGTTGAATACAGGCGGTATAAGCCCAGCGGACGGAAGATTGAGCTTGTCCTGTAGGGGGAGGTGGAATGATTTCAGAAGGGATCGTCCTGAAGAGGGGGCTGGAATGATTTCGGAAGGGATCGTCCTGTGAAGGGAGGTGGCTGGAATGTTTCTCGAAAATGAGGATAAGGAGAAAAGGCAGCGCAGGGCGCGTGAAATCATGAAGCGTCTGGACGAACATTATGGCGACAGCCCCATGATTTTTCTGGAAAATGAAACGCCATGGCAGCTTCTCTTTGCCACGATCCTCAGTGCCCAGTGCACGGATCAGCGCGTGAACATGGTTACGAAGCGGCTTTTCAAAAAGTACACGAGTCTTGAAGATTTCGCGAAATGCGAGCTTTCCGAACTGGAGGAGGATATCAAGTCCACCGGCTTTTATCATAATAAGGCGAGGAATATCAAAGCATGTGCCAGAGCTCTCCTGGAAAGGCATCACGGGGCGGTTCCTGATACTATAGAAGAGCTGACCGCGCTGCCCGGGGTTGGAAGAAAGACCGGGAATCTTATTCTGGGGAATGTTTATCACAAGGATTCCATCGTTGTGGATACACATGTCCGCCGCGTTTCGAACCGTTTGGGCCTGGCTGACTCCAATGACCCGGTGAAGACAGAGTACCAGCTTATGGAGTCGCTGCCGCAGGAATTCTGGATTCGATGGAATACGCATATCATTGCCCTTGGAAGGTCAATCTGCAGTTCCATGAGTCCGAAATGCGAGGAATGTTACCTTGCTGACTTATGCCCGAGCCGAGGGAACCAAGAGCGGATTGAAGGAACAAGGGCAAGGCACGCGGCATCCAAAAAAGGGATTTAAAAAGTTTTGTATTGATTTTGCATATTTGGCAAGGCAGCAGGGCGGGCGGTCTCACCTTGCGTGAAGCAGAATATGCGTCATTGCTTTGCCATGAGAATTCTATAGCGGTTTCGTTCATTACCTGGGATATCCAGAATGTCCATTGCCTTGTCAAGAGAGATTCCGCAATAATTCATGATCTTTCCGAGGTGATCCAGCGTGGTTTCAATCCATGCTTCCTTTCTGCCCTCTTCTCTGCCTTCTTCCTTAAACATTTCCATTACTTCTTCTTCGTCATATTCTGTGAGACACATGTTTTTTACCTCCGCCTGATTGGCTATAATGAATTTTTTGATAAGGAAATCGTCTGGCATTTCACGGATCGCGCTGTCAATTGCCTCCCCTATATGTTGAGTGCCGTCTGACAACAGGCTATTTCCCATGTCATATGCATCAGGAAACGTATCATTGACTATTGATGAGAACCTTATATTGATTTCGTTCATTGCCGGGGATATCCAATACGTCCATTGCTTTTTCTAAATTGATTTTAAAAGCACTCATAATCATTCGGAGGTGGTTCACTGTGCTTCGCTCTTTTTCTTCCTTTATGCCTTCCTTTATGCCTTCCTCTCTGCCCTCCTCTCTGCCTTCCTCCTTGAACATTTCCATTACTTCTTCTTCGTCATATTCTGTGAGACACATGTTTTTCACCTCCGCTTGATTGGCTATAATGAATTTTTTGATAAGAAAATCGTCTGGCATTTCACGGATCGCGCTGTCAATTGCCTCTCCTATATCCGGATGAGTGCCGTCTGGCGGCGGCATGCTGTTCTCCCTTATTTGGGCAATGAACCAGGAATATTCCTCAAGGGGCTTGCAAGCTGACAGTAGCTTTGAGTTCCGACCGAAATTTATGTTAACCATTTTCACTCTTACCTGGATATCTGGATCGGCCTCCCGGTAAAGCCTGTCAACTTCCGCATCTGTTTCTCCCGGGGTGAGTGTCTTGTTCTTTTCAAGAACGCGGCATCGAATTTCTTCCCGGAACGCATCGGAAAGATTAAATACGGATTCGTCATCCTGGTTTTCTATGCCGTTGTAGAATGTCACCAGTTTCGGAATAGGAAGAGGAATGAGCTTTTTGCCGTATCGGTTTCGCTTTGAAATATATAGATATTTGTCATACAACCTTCCAGCATACATGAGACTGCGGATGGGCATGTTCGGGTTCAAAGTAGACTGCTGTTCATATACGTTCATTGTGCGGTACAGGCTTACGTTATCCGATACGAGAATGGAGAGATCATTCTTCATGCCCAGGTAGACTACGTCTTCGATGGTGTTAATCGTGATGGCGGAAGGATCTGTATAGGATGTTCCATTAATTGCATTGTAGAGCGAGAGAGTCCAGGCTTTGTTTTCTTCCCGGCCGAAAAGAAAGCAGAAGAGGCGGGATTTGTATTCCCTGTTGCCGGAGTTTTTGGCCTGCCATTCCAGTTCCCTGATGCGGGCTTCGAGTTCTTCGTAACTTGGTTTTTGTTCTTGCGTGTTATGTGTCGATTTTGTCATGTGATTATTTTTGTTGTTCTGGCATTTTCATTATCCTGTGATGCAAAACAATGTAATGAAAAGCAATGCAATCTGATGTAATGAAAAGTGCCGCAGTGCGGAGGCACTGAATCTTAAAAACTCCGTACCCCGCTGTGTCCATTTTGTAAATCGTTTTCAGCAAGGGAAAAGCGGAGAATACCGCATGAGACGGCAGAAAAACTGCCGAAGAATATCGACTTGCTATAGTAAGCATAGCACATGCCGCAAAATCTGGCAAGTGAAACTCAGTCTCCCAAAAATAATTTTCATCCTATTTTTCATCTTATCTTCATGACAATTAGATCAATGGATATTGACTAAGTCTTGTGACGAATTCGTATGCACGGGATTTTTAATCATGGTATCTGTATAGCTATTATAGTATACGACATTATTACAAGCTTTGCCTTGAACAAAAGAAGTCATGCAAAGGCATATGAGACCCTATGAAGTTAGTTAAGCCATATGCGGTCATGCAAATTCAAATAAAGTCATGTTCGTGCAGCCAATAACAGTGTTACGAGATGAATATACTTTGGCGTTTGTTGTAATTTGTCATTGTTTGAGATTTATCTTCTTGAAAGTGGATTTTAATATGAATAGGATTTTTGATTTGCGGTTGGTGGATGAGAGACAGAGACCATCTGGATTGATCATCATAAAAAGTGACATTTATTAGATTTGCTATCTCAGATTGCGGCATTCTGCGAAAAACATAATAACTCATAAAATAACAGGTTATAAGCTACACCATGCCGCCAAATTTGTCAATAAGTAAATCTCGCCTAAAGCCTGGCGTCAGGCCAGTCTGTAATTATTCAATCATTATATTGCTTGTTTTGACCTAAACGGCAGTCCCGGTGCATCAAAGGGACGACCACTTTATCTCTTTTTGATCTTCTTCGCTGTTTTTAGATAGCTACCACACAGCAAAAGGGCAACCATATTCTGTCATTCCAGCCTTTTTCTCTGTCCCCAAGTGCCTTCTGCATAGCAAGAGAACGACCACTTTCCTTCTTTCTGAACTTTTTCTCCGTCCCAAAATGCCTTCCGCATAGCAAAAGAACGACCACTTTCATTCTTTCCGGCCCTTTTCTCTGTTCTTCAGTCGTCGGAGGGCTAGACAAATATCCGGGCAGCCGGAGAGATGGAGCGGCTCTGTCCCTCAGACATCGGAAGACTAGCCTTAACCCGCAAATCCCTCAGTTGCCGGAAGGCTAGCCTCGACCCGCGAGCGTGTCAAGGCATTTCCCTACATTTATGAACGATAAAGATTGATTTAACTCATTTGGGGAAAACGTAAAAGCTCCCTTCCTTTAGCATGGATATGGAGGTGTGAAAAACAACTCCAGTCTCAAAGTTCTGAATCTAATCTTTTGATATTTTGAAGCACACCGGATTCATTTTGGATTCATTACAGTCAGCCATCAGAGAGATTTTTTACTGCTTTGAATTCTGACATAACGAACCGCTTGCGGGGCAAATCGGCTCATCTATCAGAGTGGTTTTTAGCCGCTCTGCATTCTGACATAGCAAACCGCCTGCGGGGCAAGTTCGCTAGTTAAGCATTTATCCGAATTGCTTGTTTTCGGGAAAATAAAAACTCAATTAGTCAGGCCCGCAGACAAAGGCAGCAGGAAGTTCAAGGCATAAAAATCCTCAATTATTCCAATTTCCATGCCCAATTGTATTGAAATTGCTCAAATTCAAATCGTTCCTGATAATCCCAGTTATACAAACAACAGACTGCTTTTGTTATATTCCATAAGCTGTCAAATTCAGACATGTCGGAATTTCCATCCTGACATGGCAACGTGGAAATTGAAAGAAGCAAAATTATGGACATCATAGGAATTTCCATTCTGACATATCAGCGTGGTTTGTCATTTTTTGACTTGATGCTGCAGGCATTGAAGTCCTATTTGTGACAGGGCAGCGGCAAATTATTTGTTTGTTTCTAAAATTAAGGGGGGAGTTTGTAATGGCAAGAAAAGGAGATAATATTTACAGGCGAAAAAATGGAAGATGGGAAGCGAAGTATCCCAGGGAGAAGGTAGATGGGCGGATTAGATACGGTTATGTATCGGGGGCGAGCTATGAAGAAGTCCTGGAAAAGAAGAAGGAGGCTATCAAAAAGCTTGAAGAATCTCAAAAAGAAAAGTCTTTGCCAGACAATGCGTTGTTATTTTCATCTCTGGCTTCCGAATGGCTGGCAGAAAGGGAGAGCAGGTTGAAGAAAACAACACTTTGCAAATACCGTAACAACCTGAATCTTCATCTGATTCCCGTCTTTGGGGAAAGAAAAATAGATGAAATTACGACGGATGATCTTGGAAGGCTGCTCATTCGTCTGACAACGACGGGCGGCCGAGAGAACAAGGGCATCTCCGGAAGCAGTGCGAAAAGCATTCTTTCTGTCTTTCGGAGCATTGCGGAATACGCGAGGGATCGGAAAAATGCGCATACCGCATCTTTCAGGGGGCTTGGTATCAAGGATAAGAACAAGCCAATCCGCGTCCTCAGCCTCCAGGAGCAGCATGCTTTGGAAAAATATCTCATTGAAAATATCTCGACTGACAACGACCTCATAGGGATACTCCTCTGCCTTTACACGGGCATCCGCCTGGGGGAACTCTGCGCTCTTCGCTGGGAAGATATACGCCTTGATGAAAGGGAATTGTTCATTGGAAAAACCATGGCCAGGATACAGACGCCCAATTCCTCAGGACACAAGACGGAAGTGCTGATTACAATGCCCAAAAGCGATTGTTCTGTGCGCAGAATTCAGATACCGAAAAAAATGCATGCCATTCTGTGCAGCATGAAAGGCCCGCAGGAGACCTATTTCCTGACCGGGCAGAAAGAAAAATATGTGGAACCGAGGACGATGGAAAACCATTTCAAGTCTGCAGTTCACGCAGCCGGTATCAAAAACGTGAATTTCCATGCCCTTCGGCACACTTTTGCCACGCGATGCGTTGAGCTTGGATTTGACGTCAAGACCCTGAGCGAGATACTTGGTCATTCAAGCGTCAGGATTACCATGGATCGCTATGTTCATCCGACAAAAGCGACAAAGCAAAAATACATGGATATGCTTTCGGACATCATGACCGTGTTTTAAGGTTGACCCGGAGGCAATTAACAGATCATCTTTCAGGGTAGGTTTTGGCCGCTCTGAATTCTGACATAGCGAACTGCTTGTGAGACAAATCGGATCATCGATCAGATTTTTTTTACATTGAGGTCTGACATAACAAACCGCTTGCGGAACAAATCAGCTTGTCAGATATCATCACCTGTTCGAAGATGATAGAAGTCCGTCATTTCTCAGTGATGGTTTTGACAACCGACAATCAAGTCTATATTAACGCATCAATGCATCAATGCCTTGCCGCAAGTAAATTGAAAGATATTTGTAATTAAAATGTCATCTGAACCCGGCTTTTTCCCCATGGAGGAGCCTCGGAAGCGTATCCACGACAATACCCCAATGACTGAAAAATTGCTCGTTTAAGTGGTGCGATAAGGTGGTAACCCCTCCGGGGAAAGCCCACATTTCAACATTTCAAATGACCTTTCGCAGAATGCCGCAATCCGCGAATGTTTTGGCGTACGTAAACTGTCTCACAGTCGTTTCAAAGCGAGGGCGGTTGAGTAAGGATGAACGGGCGGTGCGGGGAGGAGGCATGACTATTTGTGGTACGTGATACAGGTGCAGGCTCTGAGGGAGCTTGCCGTAGCTGAAAAGTGCCGCCGGGACGTGCTGATTCCAGGAGAGGATGTTTTTGTCATGATGGTGGAACGCCTGCTCCGAAAAGGTAGAAAATGGGAGCGGGGCGAGGAGCCTGCGTTTCAGAAATACGTTTTTGCCGAGCTTATTGAAGGGCTGGTAGATGATTTCAGGATACGGCTCCGCCAGGTCGATGAGCTGGCCAAGGTGCTGAAGGTGGGGGAGGAGGTTGCACCGATCCTGCCTGAGGAGGAGGCTTTTCTCAAGCGTCTTGGAGGCCCTGAACATGTGATTCGCGCTTCGGAAGGCTATATGCTGGGCGAGAAGCTGATTATCACGGAGGGGCCAATGAAGGGGATGGAAGGCCTGGTGAAGTGGTCGAACCGTCGTCAGCGCGTGGTGGGGGTGGCTGTTTCTTTGATGGGGCAGGAAACCATAGTGAGGATGGGAGTGGAATTTGTAAAGCGCGCCCAGATGGAAAATAATTCAATGTGATTGTCATGGGCGCTTTGATTCCGCTTATTGAAATAAACTTAATTGAAATACATGAAAACAAGGATGAATTGCCAGGAGGAAATTTTTTATAGAACTATAGAACTGCCTCAAGGAAATTATCCGGAGAAAATTTTTGCAAGATATTGAAAGAATAAAACTGTCTGGATGGAATTACCTGAACTGCAATGAAGGAACTAGCTGAACAGGCCAGGCCCGCCAAATGTGCATGACTTCCTATTTATGGATTTGCAAGGATTTTCGAAAAGATTACAAGAAGTTCCGGAAGACGGATGCTGAGGAATTCGTGACGTTGAAAGGAGCGGACAGATTGTTGTGGGAATCAGGGGAGAGTTCCGCTTTCTCCTGGGTGGGGAAGGTATGCCCTAATGCCTGATGTCATAAGCGGTGACTTCCCGAAAGCAGAAAACAAATTAAATATATTTAAGAGAGGACGTACAGAAAGTGACGGAGGCAGCGATGAATTCCATCAAGGAGGAATCGAGATTCAGGGGCATTGAGCCATTTGAAAGGAAGGTATCCCTTTGTTCTCCGTACCTCCTGAATCACGGATGGGGAAAAATCGGAAAAGCACAGGAATGTTTGGGAGGCTATAAGTGGGACGAGACGACAGAATCATATTTTGCCGTTATTAAAGAAGTGGAGAGGAGAGCTGCTGATTACGCTGGGATGGATTGTGGCCTGGCTCTGAAATCTTCCACATTGGGGCTTCAGACAGCTCTGCGTCTTGCTGCCGCAGAAATTTATGGGAATGGAAAAGATCGTATGTATTCCGGCAGCTTGGAATGCATTTCAGGCAGAGAGCTCTTCGGGAGAAAAGTGTTTGTCTCAGATTTTGCGCCGATCTCCACGGTGAACCCGGTATTGTATGAGGGTGGTGAGCCTGTCTTTATCGATGCCTCCTGGGATGACTGGGGAATGGATCCCGAAGCATTGGAAAAGGCGTTTGAGAATTTTCCGGATACAAAGATTGTCATAATGCATCATCCGTATGGATTTCCCTGTCAGGCGGAAAACATCAGGAGTATTTGCAGCACGCATGGAGCACTTCTCATCGAAGACGCATCGGAAAGTCTGGGAGCCAGGCTGAATGGCCGACCCTGTGGGAGCTTTGGAGACTATAGCGTCCTGGGATTTCAAGGCGGCGGCATGTCCGATGCCGTAATCCTTCTTTCAAAAGAGCCGCAAAAAACTTTGGGAACAAATTCCTATCCTGTTTTTAAATCTAATTCTAATCCCAATTTCAACTCTATTTCCCAGTCCAATTCTAATTCTGATTCGACTCCTATTTCATGGTATAAGAATGAATGGCTGGAGCGGGAATACAGGCCTGGAATGCTTGCGGCAGTTTTGGCATTGGACGAGCTTCAAAATGGGGAATCTTGTATTGAGAGAAGAAAAGCCATATATGATCGATATCTTGAGACGCTGGACGACAGCCTATGCGTGATGATGCCTTATCAGTACGGAGCTGAACCTGCATTCCAAATGTCCTGCATGACGGTTGAAGGTGGTATTGATTTTCAGGAAGACCGCATTGAGGATGGCTATTCGTATAACGGCATTCATGGCGCGGCGGCTCCCATGGAGATTTATGACGCATTAAAGGCATTCGGAGCTGACGCAGCGCCTGTATACAGACCGTTGCACAGCGAACCGGCGTTCAGAAGGTATTCACTGGCAACATCAGATTTCTGCAGTGTGCCTAAAGAATCGCAAGTATGCGTTGCCTCAAATGGGAATTCATGGGTAATAAATGAAAGCGAAAAAGAAAAAGAGATATTCTATTCTGAAGGGACAGATAGAAGCATAGTGAGCAGCGAGATATTTCGCTGCGGTCTGTGCCTACCTTCAGCCTCGGGTATGACCGAACAGGAACAGGAGAGGATCGTTGAAATCATTCACGCCTGTTTTGATGAAAAGGACTGGGTCAGGCAGGGATAGCATGGGAGCAAGCGAGGGAAATGCATTATGGAAGTGTCGCGCCGGAACAACCTAGGACGGATGAGGGCGTTTGAAGCAGGGAAGGTCACGGGAAAAAGGTAATAATATGCATGATTTCAGGAAAGATTCAAGGTTTGCAGATCTTTCACCACTTTCATCTAGGGCGCTGCTTTCTTCGCCGACAATGCATGGGGAAGAAATGGAGTATATGCGCGAAGCCTATGATTCCAATTGGATGACAACGATGGGTGAAAATATTAATGAAATAGAAAGGCTGACCGCGGATTTCACAAACATGCCTTATGCTGTAGCACTATCCTGCGGCACCGCAGCCCTTCATCTGGCGGTAAAGCTGGCGGCGGAAGTGCTTTATGGATCCTCAACGGGGATAAGCACCCCATCCGGCCGCGGTTATGGAGGAGCACTGCTCGGAAAAAAAATATTTTGTTCAGATCTGACATTTGGGGCAACAGTCAATCCTGTAGTCTATGAGGGAGGTGAGCCTGTTTTTATAGATTCCGAATATGAAACCTGGAATATGGATCCGGAGTCGCTGGAAAAGGCCTTCAAGCTATATCCGGATGTCAGACTGGTCGTCTTTGTTCATTTGTACGGCATGCCTGGAAAAATCCGTGAAATCAAGGAAATCTGCGAGCGGCATAACGCGCTGCTCATCGAGGATGCGGCAGAAAGTCTGGGCGCATCCATAGGCGGAAAGCAAACCGGAAGCTATGGCGATTACGGGGTGCTGAGTTTTAACGGAAATAAGATTATCACAGGCTCCGCAGGCGGGGTTCTTCTCACACGTGATGAATACAGTGCCAATAAGGCCAGGAAATGGTCTACCCAGAGCAGGGAGGCCGCACCCTGGTACGAGCATGAGGAGCTTGGGTACAACTACCGTATTTCCAATGTCATTGCCGGCGTTATTCGTGGGCAGTGGAATTATATTGAAAAGCATCTAATGCAGAAACAGGGCATTTACAGGAGGTATCGGGACGCTTTTCTCGGCATGCCAATGAAAATGAACCCGGACGGCACGTCAATGGATGACTCCCGAACCGGAGGTGGTGTGGCAGATGGGCAGGAAATCCGTTCCAACTATTGGCTTTCCTGTGTGCTTATCGACAGGGAGGCTATGTGCGAGTCAACTCGATCGGAAAGAATGGCCATTTATCTTACGGTTCCTGGAAAAACCTGTCCAACAGAGATTCTGGAGGCAATGGCGGCTTTTAACGCTGAGGGTCGTCCAATCTGGAAGCCTATGCATATGCAGCCGTTTTTCATGAGTAACGTCTTTGTCACCCAAAATGGCAACGGCAGGGCGCGTACTAATGCTTATATTTCCGGTGGTGAAGAAATATCCGTGAGTACGGATATTTTTGAAAGGGGATTGTGCCTGCCTTCAGATATCAAAATGACAGAATCGCAACAGGATACTGTGATTGAGATCATCAAAAGATGTTTTCGCTAGTACGCGGTTTTGCATATGGAAAGTCACTTAATCCTGAGAATCATAGCGGCTAAGATCAGCTTTGAAAAATGAAAGATGGTAAGAAAAAATGATATCTGAAGACAGAACATGGTTCCATGACCATCTGGCTGCAGGAGTGTATATTTGTGTGCTTTTGGCGTGCCTTGTGCCAAGGTATATTTCCGCTTTCAAACTGCGCATAGGGCTTAACATCTCAATGTTCACCATAGCCGTTTTGTTTGTATGGCTGATGTATTCGATGAAAATAAAGATTTACCAGGAAGTTGAGAGTTCCTTTTTTTATGTCTGGTTTATCTTGATTGTCGGGAGCGTCTGGAGGGCGGAGAAAATTGGCACATGGGCGTATTTCCTCGTCTGGATTTCAACCGCCATCCTTTTTCAGCAGATTTTATATAAATGCGATGGACGGGTGGCTTTTGACGCGGCAGCGAGGGCGGCTGCCGATGCCCTTCTCATTCATTCTCTGATTGGATTGTATGAAGTAAGCGTTGATAAATATCTTTTTGAAACAGGAAATGTCTCATCGTATGATTACGGGAAAGCCGCAATAGGGATTTTCCATAACCTGAATGACTATGCCACATTTGTTACGACAATGCTGCCTTTTTCGGTATACAGGCTTTTCTCTGAAAAGAAGACACCATTCCGGATTTATTACGCGGCACTATTCGGGCTGTCGATATACATGATTCTTTGCAGCCGATCCAGGGCAGCCATGCTTACTTTACTGATTCTAGCGGTTACATATTTACATGTTTTTTGCAGGAATTCCAACAAAAGAAAGCTGATTTTACTGGCTGTTGTAGGTTTTTTGCTTGTTCTATATATGTCGTATGCCCCTTTGCGGCAGATTGTGACGGAGTTTTTTCAGCAGAATACAATTAATGAGGAATCGGGAAGCGATAAAGCAAGGATCAATCTTATTAATAATGGACTGCATTTTCTGGTAGTGACTCATGGCTTTGGTGTTGGGGCGGGGAATCTCAATGAGTGGCTGAGCAGCAGAAGTATTTTCAATATTGGGCAGTTGACTTATATTCACAATTGGTATGCGGAAATATTGGTTACTTTTGGAATACCCTTTATGCTGCTCTATGTCTATTTTCATTTAAAGGTTTTTTTCAGCATTCTTGCTGCTGGCACGAAAAGCAAACAGATATTCAGCCTTGAAAATACAATATTATTAAGCTTCGTGAGCTTTTCAATTGTGAGCATTTCGTCCAGTTCGAATTTTTATTCGGAATGGGTCTGGATGTACCTTGTGCTGGTTTCGGCTTTCAGTATGCTTTTGTGCAGGCAAAAGAAAGAAAAGGTATTGTCGGCAGAAACAGATGCGCAGGCTGCTTTTTGGTAAAAATATGAATGTCAGAACAGTAGGACGGGTAAGATCATCCGTATTTGTGAACGAACATAGCAAAGATGCTTTTGCCATCCGTATTTTGATGCATGCACGAATTTTGTGTCATTGTTATATGTAATCGTGGCCGGTCTGTAGCGGCATATTGTAACGAATGGGAGCAAGCACGGAATGACAGAAGGAAAGAGACTTGAGCTTGAAAGGAAGATTAGAAGACGTGTCAATGGAATATATAACCGCAAAATAAAGCATCTGATTGATCTTCTGATTGCTGTACCGGCATTCTTTGTACTGCTGCCGGTTTATGCTGTAGTATCTATATTAATAATGCTTGAGGATGGGCTTCCTGTTCTCTATAAGGCCGACAGAGGGGGATATCATAACAAAACATTTCGGATTTATAAGTTTCGGTCAATGGTAAAAAATGCTGATAAGATTGGTGGTTATACCACTGCGTTTCATGATCCGAGAGTGACAAAAGTAGGAGCCTTGTTAAGAAAGACAAAGCTAGATGAAATACCGCAATTAATAAATATTATCAGAGGTGAGATGAGCTTTGTTGGCCCAAGGCCGGAAGTGCTTGAATATGTCAGACGTTTTAAAGGGTTGGAAAAATACATACTTGAAGTACGGCCGGGAATTACAGACTACAGCTCTCTTAAATTCATAAATATGGATGAGCTGGTTGGAGATGAAAATGTGGATGAATATTTCCAAAGGGAGATACTTGGTGAGAAGAATAAACTACGGGTAAGGTATGTGTCTGAAATCTCATTTCTTACTGATGTCAGGATATTTTTGAAAACAATAATTGGAGTTCTAGAGCGTATATTGGAGAAGTAAGTGATGGAATATCTGACATTGCGAAATTCAGATTTGAGTGTTTCGAGGATATGCCTGGGCGGTGATCCCATGGGCGGTCACGCATGGGGCGAAACAAACGAAGCGGAGCTCATAGATGCCGTACATAGCGGTATAGATAAGGGAATTAATTTTTTTGATACGGCGGATGTATATGGACTTGGTACAGCCGAGACAATTCTGGGGAAGGCTCTTAAAGGAAGACGTGACAAGGTTTTTATTGCTTCTAAATTTGGAGTAAGAAGAACAGAGGACAACACAAGGACATATTATGATAATTCACCGAAGTGGATCCGGAAGGCAATAGAAGGAAGTCTGACAAGGCTGCAGACGGACTATATAGATATATATCAGATCCATAATCTTGATGGGATCACTCCAATAGTTGATGTCATCGGAGTATTGGAACAACTGAAAAAGGAAGGGAAGATTCGATATTACGGGCTTTCGAATGTCCTTGAAAGGGATATAGAAACGCTACTCCCTTTTAAAGGAAGATTTGTTTCCTTTCAGGATCAGTACAGTCTGGCTTTCAGGGATTATGAAGGAGATATCATTAGGATTGCTGAAGACATAGATGTTACTCCTTTTACGTGGGGCAGTTTGGGACAGGGCATCCTTACCGGAAAATATGGACGGGATGTTGTTTTTGAAAAAAATGACAGAAGATCACGAGCAACATATCCGAATTTTCATGGTGAAAAGCTGCAAAAAAACCTGGATATAGTTGATGAATTGAGAAAGCTTGGCAGTAAATATGGAAAAGAACCTACAGCCATTGCGATTCGTTTCATTCTAGACTATTTAAGGGATTCAGTTGCCCTCGTGGGTATGAAGAGACGAAATCAGGTTGAGGAGATATGCAAATCATCGGATTGGAATCTCCTGGAAGAAGATATTGCAGCACTTTTGGATAAATCAGGATGAATCAAGAGTATTACATACAGGGGTAAAGAGATGGTTCAGTTTACAGTGCCAGAACTTCCAGTATTAGAAAACAAAAAAGGCATAAAAAAAGAAACGATTCTTTCCATGCTTGAGAGAATGCTGCTTATTCGGCTTACAGAACAAAGAATCGCAAAAAGGGTGGAGGAGAAGAAGGTTTTTACTCCATGTCATCTTTACATAGGCCAGGAGGCCGACGCAGTCGGGGTATGCTTTGCGCTTAGGGATACTGATTATGTGTTCAGCACGCACAGATCTCATGGACATTTCCTTGCAAAAGGAGGCGATGTGAATGAACTGTTTGCTGAAATATACTGCCGGGAGACAGGGTGTTCCGGAGGAAGAGGCGGATCCATGCATTTATGCGACCCTTCTGTTGGATTGCTGGGTTCATCCTCGATAGTGGCAGGGACGGTAGGCATCGGACTTGGGCCGGCGTTCAAAAGCAAGATTTTCCATGAAGATAATATCAGCTGCATATTTCATGGGGACTGTGTGCCAGAAGAGGGAATATGGCATGAATCTTTAAATTTTGCAGCGGTAAAAAAATTACCTGTATTATATATTTGCGAAAATAATTTGTATGCGGCATCGGCAGCACTAAAGGACAGAAGAGTGAACGACAATATATATGAAGTGGCAAGAGCACATGGGCTTCATACAGAAATCGTTGACGGAAATGATTTATTCGCAGTGAATTCGGCAGCAATGGATGCAGTGGAACGGTTAAGGAACGGAGAGGGACCGCAATACATTGAAACCAGAACTTATCGTTGGCTTGGACACGTTGGAAATCGTGATGATATTGACGTTGGATTAAGGAGCCGGGAAGAACTGGATTACTGGAAGAGAAGAGATCCTATTGCAAACCTGGAGAATAAGCTGAAAGGCGAGGGAACCGTTTCTGAGAAAGAGTTGGAGATGATACATAAAAAGATTCAGGAAAAGGTTGACATTGCAGAGGACAAGGCACTGAAGGATCCGAAACCATCGCCGGACACGCTTCTTCGTCATGTTTACAGCAAAGAGGTTATGCCAGTATGAGCAGGTTGTTGAGTTATGGTGACGCAATCAATGAAGCACATCGGATTGCGCTGGAAAAAGATCCAAAGTGCTTCCTGATAGGGCAAGGAGTGAATAATCCCTGGTTTGTAGGTCGGACAACTACGGGATTGGCGGATGAGTTTGGCGCAGAGCGCGTAATGGATTCACCGGTGAGTGAGGCTGCAATGACAGGGGCATGTATCGGCGCCGCAATGGCCGGCGCGCATCCGGTTGTATTTCATCCGCGCATGGATTTCATGTATCTTACGCTGGATCAGATCATTAATCATTGTGCCTCATGGAACTATATGTTCAATGGGAAAATAAATGTGCCGATTGTAATCCGCGGAATCGTTAACAGGGGAGGGGAACAGGGAGCCCAGCATTCACAGAGCCCTTTTGGAATATACGCAAATATTCCCGGCCTCAAAGTTGTGACACCAGCAACGGCAAAAGACGCAAAGGGGCTTTTGCTTGCGGCACTGAGGGATCCGGATCCTGTGATATATATTGATGACCGCTGGTTGTACGAAGTTGAAGATGATGTACCAGAAGGGGATTACGAAACACCAATCGGCAGGGCGAATATACTTCGAGAAGGATCAGACCTTAGTATTGTTGCAGCATCGTTTATGGTGAAGGAGGCGATAGAGGCAGCGGATGAACTCGCTAAAGAAGGCATTTCAACTGAAGTGGTAGACCTCCGCACAATCAAGCCCGTAGATATGGAAACAGTGAACAATAGCGTCAAAAAGACGAAAAGGGTAGTGATTGCCATAGCGGAATGGTATTTTTCAAGTGTAGCTGCGTCCATTGCTGAAGGTGTATATAAAGAGCATTATAAGGAATTGCACTCACCGGTGGAGCTTGTAACCCTTCCAGATGCACCGGCACCTGCAAGTCAATCGCTGGAGGAGGCGTACTATCCAGATAGAAAGACAATCATTAATGCGTCAAAATATGTAATGCAATACGGGTAAAAAATGACAGAAAAGCTGAGGATATGGTTGATTAAGGAAGGGGAGACTCTTCCTGTAAATAGTGATGCACGTTTGATGAGGACAGGTGCGCTGGCGGAATATCTGGCCCGTCAGGGTCACAAGGTTACCTGGTGGTCGTCATCTTTTGTACATCAGGGAAAGAAATACGTAACGAAGCGTAACGAGCTTAAAATTATTAGTGAGAATGAGAGACTTGTTTTGCTCCATTCACCGATTTCGTATCAAAAAAATATCTCAGTCAGTCGAATCATCTACCATAAGCTCCTGTCAAGGCAATTTCGCAGGTTGGCAAAAAAATTCACAAAGCCTGACATCATTCTTTGCTCTTATCCAAACATGGAATTTCCAAAAGCCGCTCTCGATTACGGCAAGAGATACGGTGTTCCTGTAATTTTGGATGCGCGGGATCAATGGCCGGATCTTTTTATAAGGGCCTTGCCGAAGCCTTTGTGGGGGATCGGGAATATCATAATTTCTCCTTTGAAGGGGGTTGCCAGAAGGTTGTTTAGTGAGGCTTATGGCATAACAGGGATGATAGAGTCCATAACACGGTGGGCTTGCCTTTATGCCGGACGAGAGCCAGGTGATAATGATAAGACAATTTATATAGGAAACAGAAAGGTAGAATTGGATGTCGGGCTGTTAAAAATTCAAGAAGAATGGTGGCGAGAAAAGGGGATAACGCCGAATGACTGGATTATATGTTTTTTTGGTACATTTAGCTCTGTTGTTGCAGTAGATATTCTTATCAAAGCTGTTATGGCTTTGTCAGCGAGCCATCCAGACATAAGACTGGTTCTTGGCGGTGGAGGAGATAGAGAAAAAGAGCTAAGAGATATTGCAGGGGATTGCAATAATATAGTGTTTGCTGGCTGGCTTAACAATTATCAGATGGTGTCCCTGATGAAAGTGGCAAAGTGTGGAGCGTTAAGTTATAAGAATACTTTTGATTTCAAGGACGCTTTTGGCAATAAGGCCATTCAATACATATCAGAGGAATTGCCAATATTAAATTCTTTATCTGGATTTGCAAAGACCTTTATTTCTGAAAGGGATATGGGGCTTACGTATGAATCTGATGATGTTCATGATTGTATGAGAAAAATCCTGGAGCTATATGAGGATGAGGACAAACGCAAAGCTTTGGGTAGAAATGGCCTGCATTGTTTCAGAGAAATGTTTGATTCCGTGATTGTAAATAAGCAGTTTGAGGATTATTTGATTTCAATGAGAAGAAAATATATAAGTGAGAAACATTTGGAAAAGAGTAGCAAAACAAGATGATTCATGTGATGCAATGCAATTGTAGATCACTCAAATATATATCCAATATTTGAGCTTTGCGAAACATATCATTACTTCGAAATGTAGCGAAATATTTTCATTCTACGGCACATTAGAACTCCTATATACTATAAACAGTGAAGGAATCGGCCTCTTGTACTTTTGATGAATAATCACATATATGGATCAGCGGTGATGGGAGATTTTGGAACACTGTGGTATTTCATAATAAAATAGACGAAGAATACATGATAATTTGTGAAATAACATTAAGAGCCCTCCATACATGGAGCTGATATGACAGTTGGATCCATGTATGGAGGGCTTTTTGCATAATGGATTAAGGATGGAACTATAGAAAATAATTTATTCATTTGGTCTTATTGTGATGATCATGGACCTCCCGTCTCGGGCTGTGCAAACGGGCAAGCAAATGTGTTCAGTTTAGGAATCGGGGGCGTGTTATCGCCCACAAGGAGCTTCCTGTTCCCTGGATTCTGGTTCGTATAAGTGCTAATCTCAAAGGTCGGATTGTTAGCCAGGATTCTTCGGCGCATACGGTCTATTATTGGTAGATGTACAGCATACTTTAACACCAAGGCACTGGAATGATGAATTTGAATCGTTTATTACCATGGTTTTACCACAATAAGTTTGACTATTTAGGTTTAAAGTAGTTTAAATTCCTAAAAAATATGTAGTATTACGAAATGGAGATACAGAATTGGAAGATAAAGGTTTTATTAAACACGAATCAGCAATAATAGATGATCATGTCACAATTGGAAAGGATACCATAATCAGGCAATTTTGCCACGTCCAATCTGGCACGGTGATTGGGGAAGCCTGTTCGTTAGGGCAGAATGTGAATATTTCAAACAATGTTATGATAGGTTCTCACGTTAAAATTCAGAATAACGTATCAGTTTGCGAAGGAGTGACTTTAGAAGATTATGTATTTTGTGGTTCCGGCTGTGTGTTTACGAATGATTTGACCCGTCGCGCTAAATATCCAAAGAACCATAAGCATAAACCAATTTTGATTTGCCATGACGCTACTATAGGTGCAAACGCTACCATCGTCTGTGGTCATGAAGTGGGGGCTTACGCCACAATTGCAGATGGAGCAGTGGTAACTTCTGATGTACCGCCGCACGCATTATTTGCTGGTGTCCCGGCAAAGCAGACAAGCTGGGTCTGCGAGTGTGGAGAGGTACTGAAATCTACCGTTTCATGTTTTTTTAGCTGTTCGGAATGTAGAAAGCAATATGTGGTTATTGATGATGCATTAAAGCAGCTTTCACCAAATAACATTCCAAATAATCTAATTATTGTGCATGACAATGAAGCGTGGATTCCTAAAAAAGATTGTAATCCCGTGGGATACTCGTTAGAAGAGGCGAGGGAGACGATGGCCATATGTGGCTGGAAAGACGCTCGGATTTACTCGGTTGAAGGGGAGATAAAGAAGTATAAGTTAAAAGGTAACGAGTGTCACAAACAACTCTTTTCACTGAATGAGTATAATTTCGACACTTGGTCTCAAGCATATAAAGATAGGAATATAAATGTTGCAGGATTACCTATCGAGGTAGAGAGCAATCAAGACTATGAGAACGATTTAAGGGCAAAGCTGGATGAGTTTCTTGATGCATTGGACAAGCCAGCCTTTGCATATGACAAGGACTTGATTACATCCGTTCAAAATAACTGTGAAAGCATCAAGACTATCTTCATGCAACTAAAGGATGAAAATAGATGTGCAGCGGAAAGATTGCTAGGTGATTTCTTGAAACCTTTCATTGACGAGGGATTTTTAGTGAGTAATCTTGATGAGTCATACGCATTTAGGGGGCTAGCACCGTATCAGTGTTTGAGAGTCCCCGGTTTTGATAGTACGTATAGGAAGAGCCTAACTACAAGCCTTACGTTCTTTAGGGTGAGGACGAAAAGTATAAATGATAATCTTACTACTATATCAAAACTTGAAGACATCGTCCATTTGCCGTATAAATTGGCTTCAAAAGCCTGTGATATGAGGTATAGCAGAAAGGGGAACCCGTGTTTGTACTTGGCTGTAACTTCGTGGATTTGTGCGAAAGAGTGTAGGTGGAATGAAGATACGCAGGAACTCTACGGTTCTGCCTTTATGCCGACTGAGGATGGGAAAAGGTTGAAAGTCCTTAACCTTGCCATATCACAATATCTCATTGATGGTATCGGGTGGAGGGGTACAGAAAAGGAAAAAGGGAATTGCATAGATTTACAGCGCGCAATGCTAAAACTCTATCCATTGGTGCTTGCAATGTCATATAGAATCAAGAATACGAGCCTAGAAAAGAAGTATGAGTACCTCATATCCCAGTGTCTTATGGATGTTATTCAAAGAGTAGGAATTGACGGCATAGCCTACCTATCAGCGCAGGGTGATGACGAATTCCAATATCCGCATGGGGTGAACCTGGCTATTCCTGCTTTTGATATAGATGAAAACAACCAGTTTAGTAAGTACTGTAGTAAGTTTCATATAACAAAGCCAGTTAAATTTGATAAGCAGGATGAGCGGACAGAAAGAAGTTTTATTAATAAGATTTACGATGACCGAAATTGTTTTAGCTGTAAAATAAAATTAGATAATGTAGATGTTTTCTACGGTGATACCGAATTTTCGAGATTTGATAATTATTTGTGTTCACAGAAGCGAGAAACCTTGTGATAAAATCTCTATTTCACTGACTTTTCATTATTAGCAAAGGATTTGATTCAACGTATAGATATCCAATGAGCCCACTCAATCACTCGTATGGTGATAGATTGTCGAGCAATAGTGTGATTTGATATAAGGAAATTTGATCAACGAGAAGTTTCAAATATTGATTGAAAATAGGTCAGGTAACTACTGCTACATATAATTCATCGTCGAGGAATATGTGAAGCTAGAGTAGAAGGTCGTTGGGGACAGGAATGGATGGTTTGCCGAGAGGATGCCCTGATCATCAATACACATTGAATAGGAGCAGAAGCAGAAGGCTTACCATGTGAATGAATGTGTGGCAGAATCTGAGATGTCGTCCGGAAACGTGAAAATAAGGTTCAAAGGCGAGTCGCCGGATGCACTCCGTGCCGTCTCTGTACGTGGGGGCGTGGCCTGAAACCAAAAACGAGAAATTTAACTCAAAAGGGATTGAGAAAGACTGGAAATAGACGTTTCCGTTCTTTTTCAAGACCTTTTTTTATTTGTCACAGATGGGAAAAAGCAAAAATATTATTTGTTTCATAAAACATAGGGCTATCTTGGACGCTTACAGGCAAAGGAGGCAAAGGAGGCAATGAAATATTCTCTTATTGGATGTGGACGTATCAGTCCAAACCATATTGCGGCAGCGAAAGCTAATCATTTGGAGTTTGTTGGCATTTGTGACATTAATCCGACAAATATGCATGATAAGATACTAAAATTTGAATTGGATCCGATTCACACATATACGAATTATTTGGAAATGCTGGAGAAAGAAAAACCGGATCTTGTTGCAATCTGTACGGAATCAGGTAAACATGCAGCAATTGCTCTTGATTGTATTGATGCGGGATGTAATGTGATTGTTGAGAAACCCATTGCACTATCATTAAAGGATGCCGATGAAATCATTCGGAGAGGACATGAAAAGGGTGTAAAGGTTTGTGCTAATCATCAAAATCGTTTCAATAAATCAATTCAAAAAATCCGTGATGCTGTAGATAAAGGCCGTTTTGGGAAAATGTTTTATGGAGCAGCTCATATCCGATGGTGCCGTGATTGGGAGTATTATTCGAGAGCTGATTGGCGCGGAACATGGGAACAGGATGGCGGTGCCCTTATGAATCAGTGCATTCACAACGCCGATCTCTTACGATGGATGCTAGGTAATGAAATTGATACAGTCATGGGTATGACAGATAAACTTAATCATGATTATATTGAAGCAGAAGATCTTGGCATTGCACTCATCAAGTTCAAGAACGGAAGTTATGGAATCCTTGAGGGCACTACAGATATTTATCCGAAGAATCTCGAGGAAACATTGTATTTGTTTGGTGAGAAAGGAACTATTAAAGCAGGTGGAACAAGTGTAAACCGTATTGAGGAATGGCGTTTTTCAGATCAATTGGATGAACCTGAAGAGGTAATGCGTCAGTTCCATGAAAATCCCCCTAATGTATATGGGTTTGGACATACGCCGCTTTATAAAGATGTAGTTGAGGCAATTGAGCTGAACAGGGAACCTTATGTTACCGCAGAAGATGGCAGAAGAGCTCTCGAATTGGTTCTTGCTATTTATAAGTCATCTGCGGAAGGGCTGCCAGTGAAGCTGCCACTTGCAGATTGTTCAACATTGGATTTCGCTGGACGGTTCGGTGAACGGAAAATTATGAAATGAACAAGAATATATACATCCAACAAGTGTTTTTGATGAAAATGTCGAGAAGAGGAGCAGCGTGATGAGGCTGGATTTTAGTAGCATTGAAGCTGAAAAGTATTTTGATATTGTAGGGATTTCATATATCGGCGCTCCGAAATCTAATACAGCAATGTATATTACAAAGAAGGTTGAGCATCTTTTGAATACTCTGGATGCTGTGAAGGAGTGCCTGATTTTTGCAGAAGATGGCATAAGAGTACCAGAAAAACTGATGTCTTCTCATGTGTTTCGTTTCACTAAGTCACCGCAGCTAGAGTATGCAAGATTTGCTGCACGATTTGCAGAAGAGCGATTTAAGGAAGAAAAAAAACTAAAGTTTAGTCTTGAACCTGCTGGATACTATAGCAGTTCTGACATTTCTATTCCAGAAGATGCGTATATAGAACCCGGATGTGTCATTGGACCGGATGTGCAGATAGGTAAGAATGCCCGGATTCTGGCGGGGGCTGTTATTCGAAGGGCAACCATTGGCGATGATTTTATCGCCAATGAATATTCAGCAATTGGCACAAATGGCTTCACTATGACTGAAGATGAATATGGCAATAAGTTCCGCATTCCAACATTAGGCAGAGTAGTTATAGGGAATAATGTTGAGATTGGAGCTCACGATAATGTTTCATGCGGGTCTGCAGGTGATACTATCATCGAGGACAATACCAAGATTGATGCTTTAGTGCATCTTGGTCATGATGTTCATTTGCACAGAAATGTCGAGATTACTGCAGGCGGTATTATTGGCGGTTTTGATATTTTGGGCAATCATGCATATGTGGGTATAAACGCTGTTCTGCGCAATAGAATTATAGTTGGTGATAACGCAGTTATTGGCATGGGGGCTACTGTGACGAAATCTGTGGAGGCAAATGTCACTGTTGCGGGAAATCCTGCCAGACGCTTTGAAAGAAAGAAATAATAAGCATGAAGAAAGTATTTATCCTTGGCGCATGTCGAACGCCTATTGGAAAAATGGGAGGAGTGCTGGCATCTGTCACAGCGGTAGATCTTGGTGCGCTGGTTATAAAAGAAGCAGTTAAAAGAGCGGGGGTAGATAAGGTAGATCATGTTTGTATGGGATGTGTTCTTCAGTCCGCACTTGGACAAAATATTGCAAGACAAGCCGCAATAAAGGCGGGGCTTCCATTCACAACTACTGCTGAAACTCTAAACATTGTCTGTGGGTCAGGATTGGATGCGGTGAACTCAGCCGCGCGAATTATTCAAACAGGTGATGCGGATGTTGTTATTGCTGGTGGAACTGAATCTATGTCAAACGCACCATTTGCATTGAAACAGGCGAGGTTTGGCTATCGTATGGGTAACCCTATGATTAACACGCCACTAATAGACACCATGGTAAACGATGGACTTTGGGATGCTATAAATGATTATCACATGGGGATAACTGCGGAGAATCTTGCTGAGAGATATAGAATAACGCGTCACGAACTTGATGCCTTTTCGGTAGCAAGCCAGGAAAAAGCTGTAACAGCCATAGCTGAAGGGCGGTTTAAGAAAGAAATAGTCCCGGTCATTGTCAAAGAACGTAATCTCGAAATAGTTGTTAATACAGATGAGGGGCCGAGGCCTGGCACTACAGTAGAAGGATTGGAGAAGCTTCGTCCTGCATTCAAGGCTGATGGAAAAGTAACTGCTGGAAACAGCTCTGGAATAAATGATGGAGCAGCAGTAGTTGTGCTGATATCAGAAGACAAAGTTAAAGAGCTTGACATATTGCCGCAAGCTGAATGGCTTGGAGGGGCGATAGCCGGCGTTGATCCTGCAATCATGGGAATAGGACCAATAGACAGCACAAGAAAACTTTTTGCAAAGCTAAATATGGATATGGATGATATTGATATTGTTGAAGTTAATGAAGCTTTTGCAGCTCAGTCTATTGTTGTTCAGCGTGAGTTGAATATATTGGATAGAAAATTGAATATCAACGGCGGTGCAATTGCGCTTGGTCATCCTATTGGGGCATCAGGTTGTCGAATTCTCGTTACCTTGATTCATGAGTTGAGAGAAACGCAAATGGGTCTTGCAACACTATGTATTGGAGGAGGAATGGGATGTTCGACAATCGTGAGGAGGTGCGTGCAGTGAAAGTTGCCGTTATTGGAACAGGAACATTAGGGACGACGATTGCTCAGGTTTTTTCCCAGTGTGACCGTATAGGTCGAGTATATATATGCAAAGGACGTCAGAGTTCCCGTGAAGGAAAGGAGATCGTTGCCAGAGCACTTGACATATTGGTTGACAGGAAGAAAATGGAAAGGCAAGCTGCAGATGGATATCTTGAAAAGATTTATGATGGTGATCTTGACAATGCCGCAGATGTAGATTTCGTGATTGAAGCTGTTGCTGAAGATCTGGATATTAAACGAATGGTGTTTAAGGGGCTTGAAAGTATTTGCAAGAAAGAATGCATTTTTGCGACAAATACGTCGTCCCTACCGATCAAGGAGATTGCTGATGGCATGAAAAGACCTCTTATTGGAATGCATTTTTTTAATCCAGCACCTGTGATGAAACTTGTAGAGGTAATTATCTCGGCAACAACTCCTCCGGGGATTACAGAGTTTGTGGTTTCTATTGCAAAGGATATAGGAAAGACGCCTATAGTGGTCAAGGAAGCACCAGGTTTTGTTGTTAACAGAGTGCTCATTCCTATGATTAATGAAGCAATCAGTATCTATGCAGAGGGGATTGCCAGTGTTGAAGATATAGATATTGCAATGAAGCTTGGCGCAAATCAGCCAATGGGTCCTTTGGCACTCGGTGATTTAATTGGTTTGGATGTTGTCCTTGCAATTCTTAACGTAATGTTGAGGGAAACAGGAGATAACAGGTATCTTCCTCAGCCGATGCTTAAGAAAATGGTAAGAGAAAGAAAGCTTGGACGTAAGACAGGGGAAGGATTTTATAAATATTAGAGTGGGGGGCAAGGGTGCAATTCAGGGATTTACGTAAACAGTATGTGGCGTTAAAAGAACAGATTGATGTTGCCATGGTAGGCGTAGCTTCAACTTCACATTTTATTAATGGTCCTGAGGTTCATAAACTTGAAAAGGCATTATCTGAATATGTTGGTGTCAAACACTGCATTACCTGCGCTAATGGAACCGATGCTATTTCTATAGCTATGAAAACGTGGGGGATTGGCCACGGAGATGCCGTATTTGTTCCGGATTTCACATTTTTCTCATCTGGTGAATGCCCTGCCGATGAAGGCGCAACACCGATTTTTGTTGATGTTAATCCGTTTACATATAACATTGACCCATCCAAGCTGGAAAAAACGATAAAAAGGGTTATTAATGAAGGAAAGTATACGGCAAAAGCAGTTATTGCGGTTGATCTCTTTGGACTTCCTGCAGATTATGAAACTATCAAGTTGCTTTGTAAAAAGTACAATCTACTACTCTTAGAAGATGGTGCTCAGGGCTTTGGAGGAAGTATTAAGGGTAAAATGGCATGTAGTTTTGGAGATATTTCTACTACATCATTTTTTCCAGCGAAGCCTCTTGGTTGTTATGGAGATGGTGGTGCCATCTTTACAAATAATGATGAGTGGGCTGATTTGATCCGTTCCATTTGTGTACATGGCAAAGATACAAGTAATCCAAATGATTCAGAGGCGAAATATAATAATGTAAGGCTGGGAAAGAACAGCCGTTTGGATACATTGCAGGCAGCAATTCTTCTTCCAAAATTCAAAGCTTTTGTGGATTATGAGTTGAGGGACATTAATCAGATTGCGGCCTGGTATACAGATGGATTAAGGGGAACAGGACTTGAGTTACCACATATTGCGGATTCTTTTTATAGTTCCTGGGCACAATACACGATTCGGTTGCCAGAAGGATTAAATCGTAAGGTAATCCAGGAAAAATTGGGCAAGAAAGGCATTCCTTCTATGGTCTATTATGCAAAGCCAATGCATAAACAGGGAGCATTTGCCGGAACCGATTCGGCTATTGCTGATTGTCCGGTCACGGAATTGCTTTGTGACACTGTTCTTAGCCTTCCGATTGATCCATATATGACAAAAAAGGATGTGGATTTCGTTGCATCAGAATTGAAAAAAGAAATATGTTGGTAATACAAAAAGGAGAGAAACAAATTGGAACTTTACAATAAACTGCTAAAACACGAAGAAAATCTTGCTGTCGTTGGCCTTGGCTACGTTGGAATGCCCATTGCTGTGGCCTTTGCGAAAAAGGGCATTACTGTTATTGGTTTTGATTTGAATAAAGAGAAGATTGAACTTTATAAATCTGGCGTAGATCCGACCAGGGAGGTTGGCAACGAGGTTATATCAGGAACATCTGTGCGATTTACGTCTGATGAGGAGGATCTTCAAAAAGCAAAGTTCCATATTGTTGCAGTTCCGACTCCTGTGAACACAGATCACACTCCAGATTTGACACCGGTGATTAGTGCTTCAGAGATTGTAGGTCGTTACCTTGTTCCAGGGTCAATTGTGGTTTATGAGTCAACTGTATATCCCGGATGTACAGAAGATGTCTGCATTCCAATTTTGGAGAAACAGAGTGGATTGAAATGTGGGGTCGATTTCAAAGTGGGTTATAGTCCGGAACGAATTAATCCCGGTGATAAGCTACATCGGCTTGAAAATATTCACAAGATTGTTTCTGGTATTGATGAAGAGGCACTTAGAGAGATTAAGGCTGTGTATGATCTCGTGATTGAGATTGGTACATATCCAGTATCTAATCTTAGAACAGCTGAAGCAGTAAAGGTTGTAGAGAACAGTCAGCGTGATATCAATATAGCTTTTATGAATGAGCTTGCCATGGTATTCGATCGTATGAATATTGATACTAACGAAGTTGTGGATGGAATGAACACCAAGTGGAATGCGCTTGGGTTCAGGCCTGGTTTGGTCGGAGGTCATTGTATTGGGGTTGATCCTTACTACTTTACCTATGAGGCAGAGAAGCTTGGTTACCATAGTCAGATAATTCTCAATGGTCGTATAGTAAATGATAGTATGGGCGCATATGTGGCGGATAAGGCTGTTCACAAGATGATCGAAGCAGGTCAGGCACCGAAAAAGAGCAAGGTTGTGATTCTTGGCCTCACTTTCAAAGAAAATTGCCCTGATACTAGAAATAGCAAAGTTGATGACATTATTAATGAATTAGCTCGTTTTGGAATTATACCCATAATTGTTGATCCCTGGGCAAATGAAAAAGACGCAATGAATGAGTACGGCGTAGAACTCACCAGGCTTGAGGATGTTAATAATGCCGACTGCATCATTGTTGCTGTAGCGCACAAAGAATTTAAAGAGCTCTCTCTGGAAGATATCAAGAAAATGTATAGGGATGGGGTAGATGATGGGAAAGTCCTTATTGATGTTAAAGGGTTATACAAGGTTGAAGATTTGAAATCCTCAGGACTGCAATGGTGGAGATTATAATTCTGAATAAAATGTTTTCAGATGACAAATTTGCATAGTACATTAGAATAATATTTGTGAAATAGTGTAAAATCCTCCATACATTGAACTAATACAACAGTTTCATACATGTATGGAGGGCTTATTTGTATGAGGGCTTCAAAGTAATTGAAATCACAGCAGTCTATAAAATATGGTTCGATTGATGCCTGATGACATTAGGATGGGTAGTAGAAAACATCTATCCATTTTTGTGTAGTGCGGGCACTATTTGTCATTGGAAACCTAATGAAACGCAGATTAGTGTAATGCAGCCATCTAGGAATTATTAAATCATTGCGGAGTTGCAAGAAAGAACCGCAATATGTTCGTAAGAGTGAAGAAAATAAGAGTGCGCAATAATGATACGATGCTTATTTTCGAATCATATGAGAGATGATGGTTGAATCATCTAGTATGTTTAAAGATTTTTTAATCATAAGAATCAAATGAGAGGAAGGATTCATTTTATCCTAATGTCTGCGAAGCACATGAATATATATATTTACTAATCACGGGTTGTTGGAGGCCATACTATGGGCAATAAAAAAGTTAGGGTTTGTCACCTTTCAAGTGTGCATCCCAGATATGATACCAGGATTCTTAGACGTCAATGTGTCTCATTGGCAAACAATGGGTATGAAGTTTGGTTCGTTGTAAATGACGACAAACCGGATGAAGTTTACGAGGGAGTCACTATTAAATCTACCGGACATTCATACAGGGGAAATCGTTTTATTCGAATGATTTCCGGCGTAAATGATGTATATAAGGCAGGGCTAATGATTGATGCTGATGTTTATCAGTTGCACGATCCAGAATTGTTAAGTATTGCTTTGAAATTAAAAAAAAGAGGAAAGACTGTTATATTCGACAGTCATGAATGCTATCCGCTGCAAATCAAGGAAAAAAAATATTTATCTAGAGTTTTGTCTAAACTCATTGCCTTCTTTTATTTCAAATATGAAAGCTACATAACAAATAGAATTGATGCGGTAATAGCCGTTTCTGAGTCAGATCCCAAGTATTCTTTTATAAACAGATCAAATAAATTAATATATATTAACAACTATCCCAGAATATCAGAAGTACAGGAAATAGATTATGAAAATTCAGAAGATAACAGAAATATATGTTATGCCGGCGCAATCACCTATGCTAGAGGTACGCTGCAGATGGCTGAAGCGGCAAAAAAGGCGAAAGTCACACTCCATTTGGCAGGAGTGTTTGAAAATGATGAACTGCAAAACAGAGTGATGTCGATGGAAAAAAGTGGTTCTATTGTTTACCATGGCTATTTGGGCAAATCTGATTTGAGAGAGTTTTATATGAAATGTTCTATAGGGTTGTGCATCCTGCTTCCAATTGGTCAATACGATAAAATGGGTAACCTTAGTACAAAAGTTTATGAGTATATGGGAATGGGGATGCCTTTTATTATTTCTGATTTTTCATTTAATCGAAGTTTTATTGAAAAATATCCAGCTGGCCTTTTAGTTGATCCAGAGAATACTGATGAATTAGCAGATAAAATTAATTATTTAATTAATCATCCTGAGGAGGCAAAAAGGATGGGAAGGATTGGACGGAGAGCATTTGAGGAAGAATATAATTGGAGTATATGTGAGAAAGAGCTGATTATGTTATATGAAACTTTTTAGACAAACTTTTTTGTGGATTGATGACAGCGTGTAGGGGGAATTAATGAGTAATGGGTTTAAACTAATATTATCTTAATGATAAAGTGACTTTATATGGTGATATCATTGATGATTTTGAGGCAATATATATGGTGGGCGTGTTAAACAGAGTATGTGAGAAAAATCATATTAAGATAGGAAATGTTAAAATTAATATTTCTTATTATCTATGGCTTATCATTTTCCGAGTACTTCTGGATTTGAATTATAAGCATATTATCCAACCAATCTTTCGCATCTATGGTTTTTTAAATAATGAATCGCCAGTTACCAGGGTTGTGTCCTATATTGTTTTGCTTTTGGGCGCGGCATTGTTTTATAAAGATTGGCGTAACAATGATGGCAGGTTTTCATATGAAGTCTTATGGATCTTGTTTTTGATTGCATTTGTACCATTCACATCCCTCATGGCGTTCGGAATGGTAACAAGGCTTTTTGGCATATGTAATATTGCGTATTGGATGGTATTTGTTGTCGTATTGAATTATGTTAAGTTTAGAGGCTGTAAAATCAACAGGACAATTGACAAGGCGACTGCGAGGATATTGCTTCTGATTATGATATTTTCGGGAATATTGCTGACGATATACGTGTCCTGGAAATATGCACGTTTCCGACTGAATTTCAGATTTGACAATGTATATGATTTAAGGGGCGAGGCGGCAGATTATAATCTCCCCAGGGCATTGGCCTATTTATATGCGGCGAATAGAATGCTGCTTATCCTGATCGCTTCTATCGGGGCTTATAAAAAAAATATATCAATCTATTTTATGGCTGCGGGTTGCGTATTATTAAGTTTTGGGATTGATGGGACAAAGAGCATTGTTTTTAATTTGCTGCTGGCGACAGGCGTATTCTTTGTTAGAAAGTTATCAATACAGTTGATCAATTACCTTTCTATGATTGGCTTATCATTGTTAATGCTCTTGTCATTACTTGAAAATAAAATATTCTCTACGTATTATCTGGCTATGTATCTGGTTCGACGTACTTTCTATGTGCCAACTTTTTTGGAGACAGCATATTTTGATTATTTTCATGGAAGAATACCTGATTTTTTTCGGAGCAGTTTTTTGAGGCATTTTGGACTTGTAAGTCCCTACGGGGATTTAAAAGGAACAATTTCAACAATATATCAAAATATGCCTAAAGGTTCAGCTAATAATGGTCTAATATCGGATGCGATAGTTAATCTGGGATATGTTGGACTGATAGTGTTTCCTATACTATTGGTGTTCGTGCTAAAAATCTATGATTATTTTTCGAAAAACATTCCATCACCGCTCATTGCGGTTTGGGCATTTTTCCTGTCCGTCCTGCTCGATAATTCTTTTTTATTCACAGTCCTATTGACGCACGGAGGGATTGTGATGATGTTATGTATGGGCATATATAATAGGGGAATGATGATAAGACGATCTAATCCAAAGGAAATGAGGATAAATTATTGTTTGTCATGAATCAGGAGATAGATTATTTATGTGCGCAATATGTGGATGGTACAACAGAAAGAAAGCTTTGAACAAGGAAAGGATTATAGCTATGAATCAGGCTGCAAAACATCGCGGTCCTGACGATGAAGGTTATATGGTAATTGACGATGATATGATAACTCCTTTTGTTGGCGAAGATAGTGTTAAGCTACCTTATATGGATATCAATACCACCAAAGAATTGCCAGGCTTTTTGGCACTGGGACATCGCAGATTGAGCATCATAGACTTGTCTATGCAAGGCCATCAGCCGATGTATTCACCCGATCAAAAGATATGTGTCACTTTTAATGGGGAAATCTATAATTATGTAGAGATTCGTAATGAACTTGAGAATAAAGGCTATGATTTTAAATCAAACTCGGATACTGAGGTACTCCTTTTGAGCTACAAAGAGTGGGGTACGGATTGTGTATCTCATTTAAATGGAATGTGGGGATTTGCCATATGGGATAATGAAAAGAAGTGTTTGTTTTGTTCCAGGGACAGACTGGGGGCAAAGCCCTTTTATTACTATGTGGATGATGATAACTTGATTTTTTCTTCTGAAATCAAACAACTGATACAGAATTCAATTGTCCCTCGTGTAATTAATGAAAGTATGCTCGTTACACAAATGATGTGGGGGATTTCTGATTTTTCAGAAGAAACATTGATTAATAAAGTCCGATGCCTGAAGGGGGGACATAGTATGATTGTAGATATGTCGTCCCGAGACAGGAACGTTTCTGAATGCATACATGTTTACTGTTACTGGGATATAGATACAGAAAAGACAAAAAGTAACTCATTTATCAAGGAGGCATTTGAAGCTCACGAAAATGCGGTTAGGATTCGTACCAGAAGTGATGTGCCCATAGCCATTTTATTGTCTGGCGGATTGGACAGTTCTTCCCTGGTTGCGGAGATTTCAGAATATTATAGGGAAACAGGAAGAAAAGCAGAGGATATCAACACATTTACAAGTTGCTATGAAGGATTTGATGAGGGAGATGAACGGGAATATGCTCATGCAGTAAACAAATATTGTGGAACCAGAGAAAATCTTATTTATCCGGATGAAAAGGACACGTTTTCCGCCTTTAAGGATATGATATGGCATGTTGAAAGTCTCGGACATTTCAGTACATTGGGAAGTTTTATGACCTTGAAAGAGGTGGGAAAAAGAGGCATCAAGGTAATTATAAATGGACAGGGCGCGGACGAGACAATGTTTGGATATGAAAGATATTATACATGGTATCTGATGGATTGCCTAAAAAGAAAGGGGATATTTGCATTTGTCAAGGAGTTTATTGAAGCTGCTAAAAACAGCAGGTTGTCAATAATAGAACTATTCCAATATGTGATTTATTTTAACAATATTTATATCAGAAAAAAAAGATGTCAAAGCCGAATGGCTCCATATATAACAAAGAAGGTTGCTAACATTTTTAAAAATAACACGGATGTTGAAAAGTACATAAAATTCCAATCCTTGTCTGAAATGCAATATAATGAGATTCGAGGTACGCAATTAACGCATATTTTAAGAATGGACGATCGCTGCTATATGGCATTTTCCATGGAAAGTCGTGTTCCATTTATTGATTATAAATATGTTGAAGCAGCAACGGGAATACCAGAAAGCATGAAGATAAAAGATGGTTATACAAAATACTTGTTAAGAAAAAACATTGAGAACAAGCTTCCTGAGGATGTGGTATGGCGCAGGAATAAAATGGGCTGGCCTTCTCCGCGCGAACGGTGGATTAGTCGACTGGACAAAGAAAGAGTGGAAGATTTATTCATAGATGCAAGGAGCAGTAAGTTTTTCAATATAGACGCGGTGAAAAAGCTATGGAAGAAGAATCCAAACGCATATGCTGTAGAGGTTTTTCTAAGCACTGAGTTATTTATGAGATTGTTTGGTGTAGAAGCGGCATGAGAAGCGGCGAAAAAAATATTTTGATTCTGAAAAAGATGTTCTCCGTTACAGGCGTCGTGGTACTTTCCAAGCTGCTTGGATTTGCGAAGCAGATGGTGACAGCAGGAGAATTTGGCGCAACGATTGAAACGGACTTAATATCGCTCTCGCAGAATGTCATTGGTGACATTGATTATCTTTTAGTCCAGGTCTTTTTGACGGCGTTTGTTCCGATTTATGTTGGGATTAAAAGCCGAAATAAAGAAGATGCGGACAGGTTTGTGAGCAATTCCCTGATTATCTGGCTGTTTATATCCGCTGTGATTGTTTTAGGATTGGAATTATCAGCTCCTATTATATCCAATATAATTGCTCCTAGCTATGGAAAGATCCTGCAGTTAAGGCTTACAGGATATCTTAGGATATATGCGCCTACAATCTCGATAATGATCGTCTGCGCGATCCTTAACGCCCTGCTCAAAGCTAATGAAAGATTTGTACCTGGTGAATTCATAAGCATTATTCAAAGCGTTGTTATGATAGTCTTGATCCGATGCTTTGGGCAAAGCATTGGGGTTATAATATTGCTTATCGGCTACTTTGCCTATACGCTGGCAGACGTTCTGTTTCTTGCTGTCGCCTCAAGAAAAGAATGGAAAATGCTTATAAAAAGGCCATTTTATGACAGTAACATTCAACAGATGATATCCATGAGCCTGCCATTGCTGCTTGGTTACTCCATTGTTTTTGTGAATCAGCAGGTGGACAAGGTAATCGTATCCGGGCTCGGTGATGGCATAGTGACATCTGTGGGTTATGCGGCAGTATTAATCAACCTTGTTTCAACCCTGGTCAGTTCGGTTTGCTCGGTGGTTTTTACCTATGTGAGCCAGGACGTGGCAAATGGACATGAAAAGAGGGCGGCAGAGCTTGTCATGAGATTTTTTGTTTTTTTCACGACAATTTTGGCGCCTGTGTCCGTATTAATAATAATGAACGCCGCGGACATTGTCAGGATCGTATATGGAAGAGGATCCTTTTCTGATAAAGCGGTCATGGATACCGCTGCCGCTCTGATGGGGTACGGGGTTTCGAGCGCTTTTTACGCATATAGAGATTTATTTAGCCGCCTGCATTACAGCTACAAGGACTCCAGAAGGCCAATGATCAATTCCTCGATAGGCATCGGCTTTAATATCCTGCTAAGCATCGTGCTGTCAAAATATATAGGGGTTCTGGGGGTCACGCTGGCATCCAGCATATCGATGGTGATTTGCTCGGTCCTGAATATATTGTCATGCAGGAAACACAATCGCTACATTAAGTTTTCTGGCATCGTAAAATATATTCCTTTTTGGGTGAGCGGAATTATAGTATGCATAATTTCATCATGGAGGATCAGGGCGCATATGCCCGGACTGAATGCATGTGCCCGGTTTCCTGTCACAGTGATGATATCTGCCATAATATATGGGGCGATATGCCTGCCCCTCATAATAAAGAATAAAAGCATCCTGGGAACGATATTCGGAAAGAGATAGGGGGATGCAATGCTGTGGGAAGTAAATAAAGCTTTGCAGAAAGTCATGTGAGGAGGAATGCCATTGTGATGCCTAAGCGGATAAAAGAGGGCGTGAGATCTAATATCTTATTTTGGATATTGGTCATAGGAATTACAATTATCAGTCTATATCGGATACGGCTCGGTGTAGAAATAACAGATGAGGCATATCATTTGGCAGAGACAAAGACGGTTCTAAAAGGGAATATTCCTTATGTGTACAATACAGGCATGGCTGTGGGAATGACCTTTTTCACAATCCCGTTTTATTGGCTTTACACGTTGTTCGTGCCAGGAGAAGAAGGCGTATTTCTTTTTATGCGTTTTGTTTTTGTGGCAGTCAGGACGCTGATCGTTCTTTTGGCCGCATATTTTCTTCAAAAAAAATATAAAAACCGACTGGCTGTCAGCCTGGCTACATTGATGATGCTGTCTTACCATTATATGTCGATACCTGATTTTAATTATAATACGATTTCATTATATTTGATTTATCTGGTTGGATGCGTTTTGCTACGTTATGAAAATACATGCAGTTCGCCTGAAAAGAACATGCTCCTGTTCGTTGCAGGCATATGTTCGGCGTTGGCTGTTTTTGCGCATCCTGTGGCATCGATTGAAGTGATTATATTTCTGATGGGCATCATTGCGTTCTCATTCTCCATGAGGGATCTTCTGCTCTATATCGGTGGGGGGGCTAATGCAGGTGACAGTGGTATTCGTTCCAATCCTGATGCAATCGGGCGTGGCGAAGCTTGCGGACGGGTTGCTTGACACCTTCTATTTAAACGAAGACGAAATAATGATGCCTACGTTGGGATGGGTTCTGAGACAGCTATGGTATTCGTATGGAATACACTGCGGCATTATTTTTGTGGGTTCTGCTCTGATGTTTGTCGCAGTATTTTTGAAAATGAAAAGTCGAATTATATTGAGGCATAAGGAAATCATTTCCTTATGCCTTTTGTTTAGCTTTGCCTTTCCGCTGCTTTATTTTGTGCGATATGCATTAAAAGGAGGCAGCGCAGTGAGGGTGGTTGGCGGGACCGTGGGTCTGGTCATCGGGTTATATTTTATTCTTTTTCATACAAAGAATCCATTGACCGTGTTTCTGGTTCTGCCGGAGTTCTTCTTTTTCCTGTTTGAAATCTTTGTTGTGGGAACGACATCCCCTGCTTCCAGATCTCTTTTTTTGTACCCTGCGGTGGTTCCGTTTATACTATATTTAGGTCAGTTCGAATCGGTAATAGATAATGCAAGACTGAAAAGGATATGCAGGCTGGCAATTTCAACGTTTGCGCTGCTGGTGATATCATGTTCGTTGATTTCGTTTTATACTTATATTTATAGAGATGAACCGCTGTGCTTCCTGGATACAAAAGTAGAGAATGGCGTGTATAAGGGAATATATACAACGTCTGGGCGGGCGGCAGGGATTATTTCATATGAAAATTACCTGCGGAATAATACATCAGATGAGGAATTTATAGCATTCCGGGACAATGTTCCATCCGGATATCTTCTGGCAAACGGACAGATATGTGATGTGAGGACGTGGGACTGCATGCAGTATGCCTATCATATGAATAATCCGGACAAATTGTACAGGCTATACGTCAGAAGACAAGAGGTGCCTGAAAAAATCTTTTATGTGAACTACATGGAATATGGGACAAATACTATTCTGAGCATTGAAGACCCGGATTTTTTATACAATTCTTTTGTAAATGACAATTATGAGCAGACAGATGAAATGAAGACAGACATGTTGTCCATCAGAATGTACTGTCTGAAAAAACCAAAAAAAAAAGGCTCTGGCCTGGGTAGTGGCTGCTTTAAACAAGAGGGGTTGATTTAAATTGAGCTGATTTGAACATCCATTGGGCGGTTCGCTATGTCAGCAACCTTGGCACGTTGCCGCGCGCAATCCCCGCCAGAAGAAAGTGATCACGGATATGGAATTCGGAAACGCCTGCGGAAAAGAATCTGCAGGCGTTTAAATTGCAAATCACTCGCCGCGTCCGCTCTGCCTTTTCTGGACGTTGAAATTGAAGGACGGTTCGCCGTTCTTTTTTAAATACGGCTTTATGTAAACAGGCAGGCAGACATATTTGTCCAGGTCATAATACGAATCGGGGGCGTAGTCATCGACAAAGAACTTCCTGTTCTCTGAATCCTGA
>CAMKKZ010000001.1 GCA_946413525.1 uncultured Oribacterium sp. | reverse complement strand
CTGATGCTGGCTTTTGGCATGTTATTAGTCCCGAAATTTGGGAATTTAACGTTTAGAGAATACTGGAAAGATGCTGCTGCCTTGAAAAACAGTATCCAGAATATTTTGACTTTATGGAGGAAACTGTCAAATGAGTCAAAGTGAGTTAAAAAAGGAATTCTTAAAGATACAATCAGAAGAAGAGTTTGACCAAAAGAGGGAGATGTTCAGGGGATTGCAAATGGATGAAGATATAAGGAGGCACATGGACACGATATTCCCTGAGGCATATGTGCCTGAAGGAGAATCTTTTGATTCTTCGGTTCATTGGGATCCACCAAATTTTCTAAGCATTAATCACAAATAATGCAATGTAGTTGACAAATAGTATTTACATAGAAAGGTGTGTATGAATACAAAACTTGTTTCTGGGATTACGATTATTTGCCCGGATTGCGACACCAGCATCACCTGCAAGATTACATCCAGGTTCGGAAAAGACTTCATTTGTCCCGTATGCGGGCTGTCCCTCAATGCGAATTTTGAGCATGCGCTCAAAAGTGCCATCGCGTACAACAAGGCAGCGTTGGAACTGGTGGAATGCCAGAAGACAAACATTGCCGAATTTGAATAATCTGAAGAACCGAACAGCGACACCGTGGGAAGCAGCCAGGCGGCTGCTTTTTTGATACCTTATTTGCCGGATAAAGGAAGGAGCAAAAGGGCATGGAAGAGAACAGGGATACGGGCAACCTCACGCCGATCGAGGTTGCGCTGGGAATCGATGATGACGGCTTTACAATGGCCAGGAAGCTGTATGGGTGGCTGGAGCTGGATCAGAGCAATTATTCCAAATGGTGGAAAGCGAATATCACTGCGAACGAGTTCGCGGAGGAGGGAAGGGATTTCCTTCCGTTCGTACCTAAATACGAACGAAGTCCCCATCCGGCTTTTGACAGCAAATCTGACAGCAGAATTGACAGTGATTTATGGTAAAATAATACAAAATGATAAGGTATATAGCAAACTGCCACAAAGCGATTTTTGCTAAAAAAAGCAAGGCAAATTCAAGATGTTTGATGTGTGATATAATGCTGTACAAAACACAATAAAATTTTTATTATTATCATGTCATTATACTGACATCCTTTTCATGAAAATGTAATTTGACTTTCATTCAGCTCCCTGTTATTTTTAAGTAAATGTCAGAATAATGACTTTATCTAAGCTGAATGCCTGTGCCGGAGAACAAATTCGCGAAAGATTTCGAAATACATATGCCAGGAATGGCTGCGAAAGAAATGATTTCACGAACGTTTTCAGAATGCAAGAATTCATAAGCTCAGGCATTACGTTCTTCAGGAACGAAGGGAGTAAAAAGATGATTTATTCAAAAGGCCGTCCTGCGATGGGGTTAATGCTTTCTCTTGGCTTTTGTTTTGTCGCGGGCATATTTGCCTGTACATCTCCCGCCTTTGCGGAAGAGGCTATGGGACCGGCATTCCAGGGCGGCGTGCAAATGGATCTGTCCAGTGAGGAAGCAATTATCACGGATGGCAACGGGGCATCGGTATCCTCGGAGGGAAATGGGGATTCCGGTAATGCTCAGGTCAGCTCAGGAGCCGGGGGCAGCTCATTAACCGTGCAGGATGAGGCTTCGCATACCGCAGGAGAGCATAACGCGCCTCCTTCCGCGTCCGTTGTGGAGGCCGAAGAACATCCTGCCGCATCCCCTGACCCGGCTGCCGCAAATGCTTCCGCTGCATCCGTTGATCCGGATAATCCTGCCAACGCTTTGGGCACGTCCCAGACGGCTGATACATCCATAAGCACAAACGGTCCTTCCGGCAGCACGACCGCCGTTTCCGAAACCGATGGCAAAACCGTTGAAAATGATCCTGCAGGCCAGAATGCTTCCAATGTCGCTCCCAATAACAATCCTGGTACTGATATCAACACAGGTACTAATCCCGGCACTGACGCGAACACCAACACCAACACGAATACCAATATCAATATCAATATCAATACTCACAGTAATAACACTACTGGTACTACTACATATACAAATACCAATCCTAACGCGAATAGTAATACCAATACAAACAGTACAAACAACAATAATGACAAGGATTCTGCTGAGAGCAATTCCCGGAATTTGTGGAATCTCCCTGAAACGCCCATCGGCAATGTCGCGACGGAAGAGTCTTCCAAGTACCTAAGGGGCGATTCTCTGGGCGAATTCAAAATAGTGGGATATTATGGGGACGGGAGTACTTATTCCGGCAAAACGGCACAGGCCAACCATACCGTGGCCGCGGATATTTCCGTGCTTCCTATGGGAACGAAAATCTTCATTGGCGACACGGTTTATACGGTAGAGGACATCGGCGGCGGCGTAGTGGGAAAGATGATTGATATTTATTTTAACAGCTATGAAGAGGCCGCGAATGTGACAAAGAAGGGAATACGTATGTCGGAGGTATTTCAGGCCGTGCCAAAAGAGTAGGTTATGACGCGCTGTTAGGGAAACGCTGATTTAGCATTGTGAATGGGAGTGAATATAAAACCTATGTCCGTGAATACTGATTCAGGTCGGGAGGGAAAGGCGGAGGCAGAAGGGAGGGCAGTTTGCCCCGTCTGCTTCCGTCATTGTGTTTTGAACGAGGGGCAGACGGGCGCCTGCCATGCCAGGAAGAACGAGGGGGGCAGTATTAAACCGTTAAATTATGGTATGCTTACCTCCCTCGCGCTGGATCCGGTGGAGAAAAAACCCCTGCGGCGTTTCTTCCCGGGCAAGAAAATTTTGTCGGTTGGAAGCTACGGCTGCAATCTGCAGTGCCCGTTTTGCCAGAACCATGAGATTGCCGCCGTTTCGGAAGCACCGGAATTTACAGAGTTCGTTTCGCCTGAGAGGCTTTTCGAACTGGCCAGGGCTTATAAGTCCCAGGGAAATATCGGGCTTGCCTTTACCTATAATGAGCCTACGATATGCTATGAATTTGTCAGGGATGCCGCGGGACTCTGCCATGAAGGCGGTATGAAAAACGTGCTTGTCACCAACGGATGCGCAAGCCAGGAGATTCTTCGAGAGCTCCTTCCCTATGTCGATGCCATGAACATTGACTTAAAGAGCTTCCGTCCCGAGATTTACAGGGATTTCCTGCATGGCAACCTTGACACGGTGCTGGATTTCATTACGCTTTCCGCGAGGCACGCTCATGTGGAGCTGACAACGCTCATCATCCCGGGCGTGAATGACACGGAGGAAGAGATGAGGGAGATATCCGCATGGATCCATGAACTGGAGGCGGCTGCCGGAAAGTCAATACCGCTCCATATTTCGAGATTTTTCCCTCGCTTTCATCTGACGGACCGAAACGCAACGGATCCGGGCCTTATTTACCGCCTCCGGGATGTGGCCAAAGAAAAGCTTTCATATGTTTATACGGGAAACTGTTGATGAGAAAGAATGGGAGGTTGTTTATGGCAATTATAGGCGCTATTATGGTCCCCCATCCGCCGCTCATTCTTCCGGAAGTAGGGCGGGGAGGGGAAAAACAGATTGAATCGACGTCCGATGCGTACAGGGAGGCCGCCAGGCTCGTGGCGGAGCTTAAACCGGATACAATTGTGCTTTCATCCCCCCACAGCATCATGTACAGTGATTATTTCCATATTTCCCCCGGCAGCTCCGCGGACGGCAGCATGGCGCGCTTCCGGGCGGGAAATCTTCGCATTTCGGCAGAGTATGATACGGAGATGGTCCGGGAGATCGAAGGGATTTGCCAGAGCCGGGATTTCCCTGCCGGGACGGAGGGGGAGAGGGACGCCTCCCTGGATCATGGCACCTTCGTACCGCTTTATTTCGTGAATGAATTGTACAAGTCCTACAAGCTGGTCAGGATCGGCCTGTCCGGCCTTCCGTTTTCCATGCATTATGAGCTGGGCATGATCATCCGGGAAGCGTCCGAAAGGCTCTCAAGGAAGGTTTTTTATATCGGGAGCGGGGATCTGTCCCATAAGCTCCAGGAATACGGCCCCTATGGCTTTGATCCGGCCGGTCCAGAGTATGATAAAAGGATTATGGAAGTTATGGGGAGCGGGGATTTTGGGAAGCTTTTCGATTTTTCCGAATACTTCTGTGAAAAAGCCGCCGAATGCGGCCACAGGAGCTTTGTAATGATGGCCGGCGCGCTGGACTGCACAAGGGTTTCGGTAAGGATGCTGTCGCATGAGGATGTGACCGGCGTTGGCTATGGCATCTGTACATATCGGGCGGAGGGGCTGGATCCTTCCCGCAATTTTCTTGCTCAGTTTGAGGATAGGGAGAAGAGGGCAATGGAGGAGCAAAGGAAAAATGAGGATGCCTACGTGCGTCTTGCGCGGGCATCCCTTGAGAGTTATGTGAAAAATAAAAAGAAGATCCCGCTTCCGCAGGGTCTTCCTGAGGATATGTTGTCCCGGAGGGCGGGCGCCTTCGTATCCATTCATGAAGAAGGCCGGCTCAGGGGTTGTATCGGCACCATTTCCGCTGTTCATGAGAATGTGGCGGAGGAAATCATTGAAAATGCCATCAGCGCCGCTGTTCGTGATCCAAGGTTCCCGCCGATCACATCATCAGAGCTTCCCAGGCTCTCCATCAGCGTGGATGTGCTGGGGCCGCTGGAGCCGATCCCGTCCCCGGACATGCTGGATGTGAAGCGTTATGGCGTCGTTGTCACAAAGGGCAGGAAGAGGGGGCTGCTTCTCCCGAACCTTGACGGCGTGGATACGGTGGAAGAGCAGTTATCCATCGCAAAGCAAAAGGCCGGCATCCGCCCCGATGATGATCAGGTGGAGCTGGCCCGCTTCGAGGTCATACGCCATCATTAGATTGGCCTATTTTATCGCTTAACTGCCGATTTGCCGCGGCTTATTCCGCAAATCGGAAGATAACCCCGATAAGGGCGGCAAAGGCCAGGAAAAACACGGGATGGAGCTTGACCTTTTTCTGGGCAAAAAAGAGCAGGATGGCAAGCAAGATGGCTTTCCACGAGAAAAAAGCCGCGAAGTTGCCCTCCTGTAGTGCGGGGACATTTACAAGCGATGTCTTCGCCACATTGATGCCGGCCGCGGAGATCATGGCGATCGAGGCCGGCCTCAGCCCGTAAAAGGCTCTCTCGACATATTTGTTCCCTTTGAACTTGTCCAGGAAACTGGCAATGAACAGTATGATGATCAGGGAAGGGGCCGCAAGGGAGAGGCTGGCAAGGATGCCTCCGGCAATGCCGCCCGTCTTAAAGCCGGCGTAGGTTGACATATTGATTCCGATGGCACCGGGCGTTGATTCTGAAATGGCAATCATGTCCGCCACATCGGCGTGGCTGAACCAGCCATGGGTATCCGACATTTCATAGAGGAAGGGGAGCGTCGCGAGGCCGCCGCCGACGGCGAAAAGCCCTGTCTTGAAAAAATCCAGCATAAGTCTCAAAATTGACATATTCATTTTCCCGCGTCCTCCCTTTCCGTTCCCCGTTTCTCAGTTTCACTTTCGCTCAGCTTCTTATTTCCTTCATAAGGCTTGTTCCCGCCTTTATCAGCCTTGCTTTCACCTTCATCGGTCTTGCTTCCGCCTTGATCAGGCTTGTTTTCACTTCCACCTGTTCCGGCTTTGCTTTCACTTTCGCCTGTCCCATTTTGTTCCCTTCTGAAAAAGATGCCGAAGATTCCGGCCATGATCACAAGGCCGGCCGCGGGCAGCGAGATGGGAAGCTGCTTTGAAAAGGCAGCAAGAAAAAAAATGACAAGATAAAGAGCCAGGGCCATTTTGTCAACCACGGCTTTTTTCCAAAGGCGAAGTATGGCCTGGATAATGAGGATGCAGACGCAGACCCGTATGCCGGCAAAGGCGTTTTTCACTATCGGAAGATCGGCGAAATTTGTAAGGAAGGAGGCGATGAGCAGGATAATGACAATTGGCGCGCTCAGGAAGCCTATGGTTGAGGCAATGGCTCCGGCCGTTCCTTTTTTCTTATGACCGATAAAGGTGGAGACGTTCAGCGCAATGACGCCAGGCGTGCATTGCCCGATGGCAAAATAATCCATCAGCTCGTCCATGCTTGTCCAATGCTTCTTTTTTACAAGCTCCTCCTCGAGCAGCGGCAGCATGGCATATCCGCCTCCGAAATTCACCATGCCAATCTTGAAAAAGGCCAGGTACAGATCAAGCAAATCTTTCATATCAATCCTTTCTTTGACATTTTCTTATGATGCGCTTAATCAATCATACCACAAAACCGGCTTTCTTTGAATCAGAAATATCAAAAGCTGAATGTCTTAGATTACATTAAATTACGGTTCGTTTCTGAAATTTACTTTTTCTTGACGATTGTTTAAGGTTACGCCCACGCTATTGATTCTGTTTTTTTTTGCTGTTAGAGTATGTGGGCATAAGGGAACAGGCAGAGGCTTGAGGGCGTAGAGGGGAACGTCCCCTGCCAGGAGTCGTTCCCTTTGGAAAAGCTTTTATGTAAGGGGATGTACATATGAGGGGCTGGAAAAGAAAGGCTCTTTCTGTAGGGCTTATAATAGGGATGCTTACGCATTCTGCTGCTTTTGCAGGAGGGCCTGGCGAAGCTGTCGGCATGACGGGAAGGGACACGTCCGCTTCCCTTCAGTCGGCGGCATCCGCCCCGGCCGGTTCAGAGTCAAAAATGGTCACAAACAGCGCGTGGTATGGGTACAAAAACGCGGATGGCAGTGATTTCACCTATGTTGAAAGAGGGACGGAGGTATCCAAGTTTCAGAACCTCTATGGTGAAATAGACTGGGATGCCGTCAAGGCGGATGGGATGGATTTCGTCATGGTAAGGATTTCCTTCGGGCTTACCGAGGATGCCTATTTTGATGAGAATGTTTCCGAGGCATTGGCTGCCGGCCTGAAGGTAGGCGCCTATGTCTGTTCCACCGCGAAGAACATGGAGGGCGTGGAAAAGGAAGCGCAGCTTGCCGTATCCAAGATCAGCAAGTATAATCTCCAGTATCCCGTGGCTTACGATGTGGAAGTGAATTCCATTCTTTCCGAAGGGGCTACAAAGAGCGATCTGACGGCCATGTCCAACCGGTTTTGCGAGATTATCCGAAATGCCGGCTATCTCCCCATACTTTACGCGAACAAGGAATGGCTTGAAAAATACATAGATGTTTCCGGCATACACGACGATGTATGGTATGCCGCTTATGTTTCGGACAAGGTTTACCGGCCTGTGGAAGGGTGCAATACAACGATATGGCAATCCGGAGAGGCGGGCACGGTCAACGGGATCAAAGGGACCATCACCACGGAATTTTCAAAGGTGGCCTATAACGGACTTGGGGGTACCCGGTCTTCTTCCGGAGGGGCTTCCGGCAGCGGCCAGGGGGCGGTTGCCGTTGGGCCAGGCGGCGTGGAGCCTTCGGCTTCATCCGGGCCGCAGTCTGACGGATCCGCAGCCCTTCCTTCCGGCTCATCCGGAACCGGTACATCCGGTCAGGGTGGGAATGACGCTTCCCCCGTATTTTCCGGCGGTGATACTCCTGTAGTATCTTCAGGACCCGCAGGTGGAAGTGAGATGGAGAGCGGCATCGGAACATCCGGAAATGGGAACGGGGAGCCTGCTTCGGGCGTAGGTGGCAATGGGGAAAGCACAAGTTCTGCTGCCCCGCCCGCGGACGGCAGGATTCTTGAACCGGTACCTGCATCCTCCGGGGAGGGATCCTCCGCGCAGCCTGCTTCGGAAACGCAAGCTTCCGGAGGAGGGGCGGGAAATGGCTCGGAAAACGAGGCTGCGAAAGATGGCGGCTTTACGGCTTCGGAGGGTGTCATATCCTCCTTCGGGCCGGCGGGTTCCATCGGGGATACGCCTGCATTTACGCCTCAGGATCCGCCTTCCCCGGATACGGGCGTATATCATGAAGGATCCGCCCCTGGAACCATGTCCGCAAGCTCGGTGAGCCGGAGCGGCTGGATTAAAAACAGCAATGGAAAATGGCTTTTCTATGAAAACGGGAGAGCCGCGCAGGGCTGGAAGCTTATAGACAAAGCCTGGTATTATTTCGGGCAAGACGGCATTATGGCTGACCGCTGGGCGAAAATCAACAATGTGTGGTACTGGCTTGGCCTGGATGGGGCGATGCGCACTGGCTGGAAGATCATTGACAATGTCTGGTATTATATGGAGGAGAGCGGGGCGATGCTCCAGGGGACTTCCAGAATGATTGATGGCGTCATGTACAGCTTTGACCAATCCGGCGCATGGATTGGTTAAGCCTGGCGCAGCTTTAAAGTTGACCAGTCCGGCGCATGGATCGGCTGAGGAAAGACACGAGGACGTCCGAGCCTGTTCCGTCAATTTGAACGGGTTCGGATGTCTTATTTGTGATTATTCAGCACCCTCCTGGTTTCAGGGAATTCCAGATGGAAAGCTGGCTTTTCCTCTGGAATTCCCTGAAACCAGGAGGGCGGACAAGGCGCGGAGCGCCTCTGATCGCCCACATGGGCAGTTAGCAAAAGGCGTCTGAGAATAGGGCACTGAATAGATATGTATGTATGTGTGCTCATGGCGAAAGCGGGGTAGGAAATTGAGAAGCGGAAAAAAGGGGACAAAGAATTGTAAATACAGCTTGCTGGGATTGGTAATGGCCGTTATACTTATATTTGAAACCCAGATCGTCTTTGCTGATGGAAATGGTCCGGGGATTTCCGCGGGTCCTGGCGTGGTATATGTGGAAAGTTCTGTTACGGCCAGCGAAGCCTTCCAGGAGCATACGAACATGCTTTCCGGCGTGGCCGTAGTGGAGAGTCAGGAAACCGCTGAACAAGCGGCAGACGCGGCCTCCCGGCAGGCCGTGGGTCCGGCGCCGACTTCGGCATCTCCGGCTTCCGCGGTTTCCCAGCCATCCTCGACAGGGGTGGTGCAGATGGCGTCTGTAATGAATCATTCTGCCGCGGTGGTATACAATTCTGTTTCCGGAAATGAAGACAGCTCCCTGGGGCTTGGCGGTGCCAAGATTACGATGATGAAGGGGAATGAGTTCGGACAGCAGCTCTGCATTGTGATCGAGGCGAGCGATGGCGGATTGATCGTGGTGGACGGGGGCATTAAGTCCAATGCGCCTTACCTCGGAAAATACATCCGTTCCCATGGCGGCAAGGTTGACGCCTGGCTTTTGACACATCCTCATGTGGATCATGCGGGGGCATTGGCGGTGCTTCTGGAAAAGAGGATGAACGGTTCGAATCCTGGGGATTATGCTGACATCGACATCCGGGAAATCTATCATGGCTTTGCCCCCCTGGATTTCTATAAATCAGCGGAAGAGGCTTACCGGATTCCTTTCATTGAGGAGATTTATACGGATCTTGCGGCCTTTGACCAGGAAAGGATTCATGCCTGCCTCCCTGCGGGAACGTCCTTTAATGTGGGTAACGTAAATATTTTTGTGATGAACCAGCCTTACCAGATGTCTGTGGACGCTGGCAATAATACGACCATTGCGTATATGATCACCATTAACGGCAAGCGCCTGTTGATAACGGGGGATATGCCTTATGAAGGCGCTACGGAACTCCTTCGTACCTATGGCCCCGAGGGACTTCATGCGGACGTTGTGCAGATGGCGCACCATGGCCAGCATGGCTGTTCCTTTGACTTCTATAATGCCGTCCATCCGTCCTATGTCCTTTGGCCTACGCACCGGGAATTGTGGGACAGGGTAAATGACAGCTTCGATCCGGGTCAGGAAGTGTATACCATAGCGTTAACCAAATACTGGATGGATCTGATAGGGGTTCAGAAACATTTTATCATGGCCGATGGGGACTGGGTCTTGAAGTAGGAGGATTCGCGGCTGCCCGGGCTGCCTGGGCAGATATGAGGATTAAGCCTGTGAGCGGGAACGTTTTTCGCTCACAGGCTTAATCGTGCAATTAGAGTTTTGATGAATAGTATGGATGGTCGGAAAGGGAAAGACAGGAGGAAATATGAAAAAGACAGCGCTTGTCATTATGGCGGCCGGCATTGGCTCTCGTTTTGGCGGGGGCATCAAACAGTTGGCAAGGCTGGGTCCGGGCGGAGAGATCATTATGGATTATTCCGTCCATGACGCGCTTTTGGCAGGATTTGACCGGATCGTTTTCATTATCCGGAAGGAGATTGAGAAGGATTTCAGGGAGATCATAGGCAACAGGATTGAGAAGATTGCCGATACGTACTATGCCTTTCAGGAACTGGACGCTCTGCCGGACGGATTTTCGGTGCCGGAGGGCAGGAAAAAGCCATGGGGCACATCCCATGCCCTGATGCAGGTTCGCGGGATAGTGGACTGCCCTTTTGCCGTCATAAACGCGGATGATTTTTACGGCAGTGAAGGATATAGGCTGATCCATCATTTCCTGACGGAGGAAATGGATGACAATGCGGACTATTTGGACATCTGCATGGCTGGATATTACATTGGGAATACGCTCTCGGACTACGGCACGGTCAGCAGGGGCGTATGCGAGACGGATGGCGAAGGGTACCTGACTTCCCTGAGGGAGACGTATGAACTCAGCAGGCTTCCCTCAGGCGAGATTACGGGCAGGGATCTGGACGGTCACCCGGTCTCCGTCCGTGGGGATGCCATCGTCTCCATGAACATGTTCGGCCTGCCTGCTTCCTTCCTGGATACTCTGGCGGAGCATTTCCCTTCGTGGCTTCGGGAGCACGGCGGGGAGCTCAAGTCCGAATACCTGCTCCCGGCGGAAATTGACAGGCTGATGAAGCAGAAAAAAGCCAGGGTCAGGGTGTTGGAGGATCACGACCGCTGGTTTGGCGTGACCTACGCGGAGGACAGGCCCCTGGTGGAAAAGGCCCTCCGCAGGCTGGTGGACGAGGGCAGGTATCCGGAAAGCCTTTATGAAGCCGGTAGCTGAAGCCGGTAGTTGAAAGGCTTTTGTGAAGCGTCGAGGTGTTTGCGGGACGGATTTGGAATAATCCCCGGAAGGGTTCTCCGGGAGGTTTTTCCTTCGGAAAGGTTTCAGAAAGAAATTATGCATATTTCGGATTCATGGCTGGAGGACGAGGTTCGGTGCGGCTTTTATGTCCCTGCCCTTATGAAACAGTGCTGGGCCGCGCAGATGGAGCTGCTGTCCGATTTGAACGAGGTTTGTGAAAGGCATGGCTTACGGTGGTATGCCGCTTTTGGGACATTGCTTGGCGCCGCGAGGCATGGCGGCTATGTGCCATGGGATGACGACATCGACATTTGGATGCCGAGAAGGGACTATGAAATGTTCCTGCGCTTCGGCCGCAAGGAGCTTCCGGAGGGCTGCCGCATTAATGAACCCAGCACCCGGGGGGGAGACAGCCTGGCTCCGCCAAATATTGCCAACGGGAGCCATCTGATCCTGGACAGGGCACGTCTTTCCAAATATCACGGATTCCCCTACCCGGTAAGCATAGATATTTTCACGATGGATTTTTCTTCCAGAGATCCCGAGAGGGAGAAGGCGAGGAGAATGCTGATGCTCGCCGTATGGAAAATGCATTTCGAGCTGCAAAAAGGTGAAAAGGACGAAAAGCAGCTGCTTCGGGAGCTTCGGGAAGTGGAAAGGAGAACCGGAGTCCGACCCTCAGGGAAGACAATAATGGACAAAATATTCTCTGCTTTCCAGGGATTATGCACCTTGTTCCATGAGGAGGAATCTGACAGGATGAGTTATCTTCCGAATACTTACATCCGGGGGATGCCGGACTATCCGCTCACTGCCTTTTCCGAAATGCTGACATTGCCCTTTGAGAACGGGACAATCCGGGTTCCTTCCGGCTATCAGGAATTATTGCGTGTCATTTACGGGAATTACGAGACGCCCGCGCGGGACGGGTCGCTGCATGCTTATCCCTGCTACAGGGAAATGGAGGCGGAAATAATGGACAGCCTCAAAGACGATGCCCTTTTCCGTTATGTTTTTTCCCCGTCGGATATGGAGAATCCCGCGAGGGCTGCCTGGAAGCGCCCGCTGGAAAGGGCGGGGGAATGGTTTTCCGATCTCAGAAGATCCGGGCTCCTGCTTCATGACGGCCTTCAGGCAGGCGAATATGGCCTTGTATTGCGGCTTTTGGAATCAAGCCAGGAGCTTGCCCTTCGTATTGGCACCATGCTGGAGGAATCGGGATGCATCGGGGCCGGGGATGCCGTTGCCCTTTTGGAGGAATATTGCGAGGCTCTTTTCCGACTGCATCAGGATGTCCGTGCGTATGCGGAACAATCCCCGAATATTGATCTTCAAAAGAAAACATTCCCGAAAACGGCGGAAGAGGGAACTCGTACGCTGTCTGAGCTTTTGGAGAGGATGGGGGAATGCTTTCGGGACGGGCTTTCGGAAAGGAAGGAAATCGTGTTCCTGCCCTGGAAGGCTTCCTGCTGGAAGAACATGGAGGAGGCATATTTCAAAGCGAAGGAACATGATGACTTTGACGTGTTCGTCATCCCCCTTCCCTGGCATTACCGCGAAGCCGACGGCAGCCTGCGGCAGGAAATAATCTGTGAAAGAGAGGGATTTCCGGAGAATGTGAAGATTACGGATTATCGGGAATATAATTTTGCGGCCCGTCATCCGGCTGCCATCATTATTCAGAATCCCTATGATGAGTATAATACGGTGACGAGCGTGGAGCCTTCCTATTATTCCTCGCTGCTAAAAGCCTATACGGACAGGCTTGTCTATATACCATGGTTCACTATGGACGAGGTGGATTACAGGAAGCCTTCTGACAGCTTTGCAGTTTACAATATGCGTTATTATGTGACCGTGCCGGGCGTGGTACATGCTGACATGGTGCTTCTTGATTCTGAAAAGACGAGGGAAAGTTATGTCCATGTGCTGACTTCTTTGTCCGGTGAAGATTTCCGGGAAGTCTGGGAAAGGAAACTCGTGTTTGACCTTGACATGGAAAAGTGGTAAAATAACACATCGTTTTCATCAGAAGGATTTAATGGCTCAGCGTGATTCCATTGGGACCGGGGAAAAGGGCCATTTGGAATCAGGAGGGAACGGTCATTTGGAATCAGGAGGGAAGGGTCATGGAGATTGGCTTTGTGTTTCCGGGGCAGGGATCGCAGTCCGTAGGCATGGGAAAGGAATTGTACGAGTCGCTCCCGGCGGCAAGGCGCATCCTGGATGAAGCTTCAAAGGAACTTCCTGTCGATCTTAAGAGCCTTATGTTTGAAGGCCCGGCGGACATTCTGACAGATACGAGATATGCGCAGGCAGCCATTTATACATGCTCCGCCATGTATCTGGAAAAGGCGAAGGACATGGGGCTTTCCTGTTCCTGTGTCCTGGGCCACAGTCTGGGGGAGTACAGCGCTTTGTACGCGGCAGGCGTTTTTTCTTTCTCTGATGGTCTCCATCTGGTATGGAAACGCGGAGAGGCGATGGCGGCGGAAAACGGAAAAGGCGGAATGGCCGCCGTGCTTGGCCTTACGGAGGAAGAGCTTGCGCCAATTTGCAGAGAGTGCGGAGGGGTTGTGCCGGCCAATCTTAATACCAGGACACAGATCGTGGTTTCTGGTTCGCTGGAGGGGCTTGACAGGCTGGAAGAACGGCTCCGGGAAAGGGATCCGGCAGACGAAACGCCTGTCCTTGTGAAAAGGCTTGCGGTTTCCGCTGCTTTCCATAGCCCGTCCATGCGGGACGCGGCGGAGGCCATGAGAGGGGAGTTGGACAGGGCAGCGCTTCATGAGCCCTCCTGCTTCGTTATCCCGAACGTGACCGGAATACCCACGAAGGATCCCGAAACGATCCGGGACTGCCTTCTCCGCCAGATCACTTCACAGGTGCGATGGTATGACAGCGTGCTTGCCGCGAAAGAGCTGGGCATCGAAAAGCTTTATGAGATTGGGCACGGAAATGTGCTTCGCAAAATGCAGCGGGGCTTGTCACAGTTGAAATGCGTTGGACTATGACGTGTTGGCCGGATGATTTGACAAGGGGAGTTCTGGTTCTATGGTGAAGGTAATCACGTATGGCAGCTTCGATCTTTTCCATGAGGGGCATTACCGCCTGTTGAAAAGGGCAAAGGCGCTTGGAGACTACCTGATTGTCGGGGTGACAACGGAGCATTACGATGAGTCCAGGGGAAAGCTGAATTTGATGGATCCGATCATGACCAGGATCGAAAATGTGCGCGCCACGGGCTTTGCGGACGAGATTATCGTGGAGGATCATGACGGCCAGAAGATTGATGACATCCAACGGTATAATGTGGATATTTTCACCGTGGGTTCCGACTGGAAGGGGTATTTTGACTATCTCAATGCCTATTGCAAGGTCATTTATCTGGAGAGGACGCCAAATGTATCCTCGACGCTCCGCAGGAACAGCCTGATCAGGATTACGAAGATTGGGATTATTGGCACGGGGCGCATTGCCCCTCGTTTCCTGGATGAGTCGAAATACGTGTCCAGTGTGGTTGTGAGCTGCGCGTACAACCCGGACAAGGCGGATGGCAGACGTTTCCAGGACAGGTTCCAGATCAGGGTTTACTCTGATTCTTTTGTCGAATTTCTCGAGCAGGTGGATGCCGTTTATGTGGCATCACCCAACGAAACCCATGCGGGTTATGTCTGGAAGGCGTTGGAAGCCGGAAAACATGTCCTCTGCGAAAAGCCTATGACCTTCACCTGCAACGAGACGCGGGAGCTGTATGATTACGCGAATAGTAAGGGCAAGGTACTCATGGAGGGCATCCGGACGGCCTATCTGCCGGGCTTTCAGCAGCTTATTAACGTGGCCAGGTCAGGCGTCATTGGCGAGATCCGTGATGTGGAAGCCTGTTTTTCCAGATTGGCTGACCCATCATCCAGGGAAATGACCGACGCCAAATACGGAGGCGCCTTCTTGGAATATGGAAGCTACAGCCTGCTGCCTGTTTTCAAGCTCCTCGGCATCCATTACCAGGATGTGCGTATTGATTTTATTACGTCAGCGTCCGGTATCGATGCCTATACAAAAATCCTGCTTCGCTATGAGACGGCTCTGGGAAGCAGCAAGTCAGGAGCGGGCGTCAAATCCGAAGGGCAGTTGATCGTGGCAGGCACGAATGGATACATATTGGCCCAGTCCCCCTGGTGGCTCACCAGGGCCTTTGACGTCCGTTATGAAGATCCGAATCGTATCGACCATTATGAATCCAATTTCAAAGGCGATGGATTCCGTTATGAAATCAATGAGTTCGCCGGCAAAATCAACGGCTATGGCGGCGCTTCCTATAAGCTGACGCCGGAAGAGTCCATCGCCATGGCCGACATTGTGGAAAGATTCATGAAAAAACGGGGCATCTTATGAGTCGAGACAGCGATTTCATCTTCCCTACTCGATTTATTTGGAACCCTTTCTTGATATAAAAGCTTTGTCGATATGATGTCGCACATTTTTTATAAAATCAAAGAATTTTGAACCCAGGCTGATAAAGGAGGTCGCAGGACAGCAATGCTGAATTTTGCCGTTGGGCCGGTACAGGCAGAAGAAGAAATCCTTGCAATTGGCAGTGAGCAGGTGCCGTATTTCCGTACAGACGCGTTTTCCCTTATGATGAAGGAGAATGAAGACATGCTGCTTCGCCTGTCCCATGCCGGGAAGGGGGCAAGGGCGGTTTTCCTCACCGGTTCCGGAACGGCCGCCATGGAGGCGGCCGTCATGCATTGCCTCTCATCAGGAGACAGGGCATTGGTGGTGAACGGGGGCAGCTTCGGAAAACGTTTCTGCTCCCTTCTTGAAATGCACGGCATAGACTTTACCGAAATAAGTCTTGAATACGGCGCGGATCTTTTGCCTGAACAGCTTGAGCCCTTTGAAGGGATGGGTTACACAGCCTTCCTTGTCAATGCGGACGAAACCACGACCGGGGTCATGTACGACCTTCCCATGATTGGCGATTTCTGCCGGAGGAACGGGCTGTTCCTCATCATTGACGCAATCAGCAGCTTCCTTTCCGATCCCTTTGATATGGAGGGACTGGGGGCAGATGTCATGATCGCAAGCTCCCAGAAGGCTCTCGCCTGCCCGCCGGGGCTGTCCTTTCTTTGCCTTTCTCCGAACGCCCAGGACAGGGTGGCCCGTATCCCTGACAAATCCATGTACCTTTCCCTATCGGAAGCGCTGCTTAACGGAGAGAGGGGGCAGACCCCGTTCACCCCGGCCATCGGCGTGGCGAGACAGCTTCACAGGCGCTTACGGCAGATTGAAGCCCTGGGAGGCGCGGAGGCGGAGGTTCGGCGGACTGCCGCTCTTGCCGAGGACTTACGGAGGAAGGTAGAGGAAGCCGAATTGCCATTTTCTTATGTTTCAAAAACCAGATCCAATGCGCTCACGGCTTATCATCCTCCGGAGGGAATCTCAGCATTCGACCTCTTTTTGACGCTTCAGGAGGAATATGATATCTGGATCTGTCCTAATGGCGGATCCCTTCGGGATACGGTATTCCGGGTGGGGCATATCGGCTTCCTTAAGCCGGAGGACAATTCACGTCTGGTGCAGGCTTTTTGTGACATCCGTAAAAGCGGCCGGCTTTAAAAAGGTACTATGACTTACAGGCAGCTATGTTTGCCGAATAGTTAATAATGAATCAGGACATTAGGCATATGATAAATATACGCAGGGCTGTTTTGGACGATATTCCCCTTATCATGCGTTTTCTGGATGAGCATTGGCTGAAAGGGTATGTCCTGGCGCATGACAGGGAATTTTTTGACTGGCAATTCATGAGGGATGGAAAACTCAATATCTGGATCGGGATAGATGAGGAAGAGGGGAAGCTTTACGCCATGCAGGGAGGCCTTTATTACTGCAGGGAAAACCACCCTGGGATGAGCCAGTCTCCGGACGCGAGTCCGGATGTTGCCGGACTTCTCTGGATAAGCCTGAAAAGCCCGAATCCCTTACTGGCGTTTGAAACAGGGGATGCCATGTGGGCCGCTCTGCATCCCAGGGCCTCCTTTTCTCCCGGTTTGAGGGAAAAGGCCGTTCGGATCTACCGGCTTAACGGTTACACGGTACGATGGATGGATCATTACTACCGGCTTGCTGAGCGGGCGGAATACCGTCTTGTCCATGTAACGGAAAAAAGGATTCCCTACATATTGGATAACGCTTATTCTTTGGAGTCATTTTCCGATATAGAAGAAATGAAATCAGTCATCAGCGAGGATCAGCTTTTCAAATGCGTTCCCTGCAAGGATTATGCCTATATTAACTGGCGTTATTTTCAACATCCGATTTTTCATTATGATTTCTGGAAGATAAAGCCCCCCATGGGGCCGGCGGAGGCTGTTCTGATTACCCGGGAGGAAAGGGCCCGGGGAGCAAAGAGCTGCAAGATCGTGGATTTTTATGGGGACAGCAGGGCACTGGGGAAAATTGCCCCGGCGCTCGACAGGATGATGGATGAGAGGGGATATGAATTTACGGATGTCTATTCCTACGGGGTTCCCGTTTCCATTTATGAGGAAGGGGGCTTTGTCCGCTGTAACCCCGATGGACCGGATATCATACCCAATTCTTTCCAGCCTTTTGAAATGACAAACAGTTCTATTGCTCTGGTGGATCCTGGCGTGCCGGGCATCCGCCTGTTCCGGGGGGATGGCGATCAGGATAAGCCAAGGCTTCCCTCCGCGTGGCTGGACAATCAGACTTGAATGAGCCCGTATGCCAAAAGGGGCATATAATGCATGGATTTTTTATGCTTGTATACTGGGCGGGGTGTGGATTCACCTTGCCCTGCCCGATGAATGAATTAAAGGAGGTCAATGTATATGTCTTTGGATGAAAAGCTGGAAATGCTGAAGGACGTCATGGATTATGAAGAGGAGCTCCGTACGGACATGCCCCTTGAGGATTTGGAGGAATGGGATTCCCTGAGCGTCCTTGCGCTGATCTCCACGATGAAGAAAAAGTTTGATGTCAGCCTTTCCACAAAGCAAATCAAGGAATTCCAGACCGTGGGGGATATTTGCAATATCATTCCATGAAAGAGCATTTCTTGAATGCGCCTTTGCCGGAGAATGGCAAGGGTGCTGCTGATTTGTCCTATCATTCGCTTTTTATATATTTAAGGCGCGCAAGCTGTTGAATCATCAGTCATCCCAGTTCCATGTCCTGCAGCAGGCCCGGTTTTCCGTGGCCTGGCAGGATCAGGGTTTCGGGAGAGAAGCTTTCAAGGTATGGACGCACAGAGGACTGGTACAGCTTCCTGTTCCCGCCCGGAACCCTAGTGATCACTTTATGACCCTGGACCAGGCTGTCTCCCGTGGCCAGCGCAAGAAGGCCCTTCGCGTATCGCGGCTCAGCGGACGGGTTATCATGGTTATCATCCTTCGCATGGCGCCCCTGGTCCGGCTGTCCGCATTCATTAGCCGTGTAGAACTCAAGGCATATGCTCCCGGGGGAATGGCCGGGCATTTCTTTCATGAATATCCTGAGATCTTCCCAGCGAAAATCGTATTCCCCGGAAAAAACACGGTCAACAGAGCAGCTATAGTCCTTTTCAAATATCCTTTCCGCCAATGCCTGCTCTTCCGGCGACTTGCTTATCACCAGCGCCATGAAATATTCGGAAAGATTCCCTCGGGGGCTGCCGGCCAGTTCCCGGCATTTTTCGCTGCCGAAAACAAAGCATTTCCCATGGCCAGTTATTCCCGAGAGCCATTCCCTCCATCTGTTTACACCGGAAATATGGTCGTAATGCTCATGAGTCAGAAGGATCAGAAGTTCTTTTGTGCCTTTCTTTTCCAGCAGGCCTTCCGCCTCCGGGCTTTTTATCGGATCAATGAGCAGGGCGGATGAATCCCCCGCAAGCATGAACATATTGGAATTCAGGACAGGCAGGATATAATTGTAAAGCTTATATTTGGAAATGTATATATCGGCGTTCGCGTTCATGCCTGTTTCCATCCTTTCGGTATCTTTTGACCATGCGTCAAACAGGGTTAATTCCGATTTTGGAATCTTCTATGTTATCATTCAGGTAGCCGCTTGCACTTGCTGCAGGCGGCGTGCAAAAAAGCAGAAAAACAAGCAAAAGACGCATGGGAATGCGCGTAAGCGCTGCGTCTTTTGCCGTAACTTCTCAGGGAACCTGAGCAGTTACACTCCCATAAGGATATGCTCCGGGCCGTCAAGGCCGGTCCGGGAATGACCGTCCGGTAATGGGGGAATCGTCCTGAGAAAACGCCTGATGGCGTTACTGCTGATTTTACAGGTGATGGGCATGAAATGCAAGGAGATATATCGCGCGCTTTGTCTGGCGGAGATCGGGACAAAAACGCGCTTTGCGGGGTCATGCGTCTCCGCGATACCGCAGCTCTTTGTCAGGGATTAAAGCGGAAAAAACCATTTTGATTAAGAGGAGATTTTAATGTGGAATTCCATCTTTCGGGAAGAATTAGAAAGACGCCGCAGCCTTTCTGCCGCGGGAGGCGGTCCTGACCGGGTATCGGCCCAGCACGGGAAGGGGAAACTCACTGCCCGTGAGCGGCTAGATCTCTTGTTCGATAAGGGAAGCTTCCGGGAGATTAATTCCCTGGTGGAAGCGCAGTCCTCCCGATTTGGCATGGCGGAGAAAAAGATTCCCGGGGACGGGGTGCTTGTCGGATATGGCCTGATCTCCGGAAGGATGGCCTGCGCTTCATCCCAGGACTTTACCGTCATTGGGGGCACCCTGGGGGAATATCATTCCCGAAAAATATGTCATATCATGGACATGGCTTTTCGGATGAGGGTTCCATACATCTCTGTGAATGACAGCGGCGGCGCAAGGATTGAAGAGGGAATCTCATCCCTTGACGGGTACAGCGGCATATTTTACAGGAATACAAGGGCTTCCGGGGTGATACCTCAGATTGCCGTAATTCTTGGCCCCTGCGCGGGCGGCGCGTGCTATTCCCCCGCAATCTGTGACTTTGTCTTCATGTCCGAAAAAACCGCGAATATGTTCATTACCGGACCTCAGGTCGTGAAGGCAGTTCTCGGCGAGGAAGTCAGTGCCAGGGATCTTGGAGGAACCCGTGTCCATGCCGGGAAAAGCGGTGTCGTCCATTTCGCGTTCCCCGATGACCAGGGCTGCCTTGAGGGTGTCCGGAAGCTGCTTTCGTACCTTCCTCAAAGCTGTGGGGAGAAACCCCCTCTTATTTCCGAATTTCGGGAGTACTCTTCGCGAAGTTCTGATTCCGTGTCCTTTCCTCCTGCTCAGGAGGACGGCATTGCGCCGTCAAGCCTGACGGAGGCTGGGGACGGGCTTTCTGAAATTTCTATTGAGAAGCTGGAGGATATTATTCCCGATAATCAAAAACGTTCCTATGACGTGAAGAAGGTGATCAGGGCACTTGTGGACAGGGACTCTTTTCTTGAGGTGCAGCGTGAATTTGCCACCAACATCGTTATCGGCTTCTCAAGAATTGATGGCCGGACAGTTGGCATAGTGGCGAATCAGCCCTCCCGCCTTGGAGGGACTTTGGACATTGACGCTTCTGAAAAAGCGGCACGTTTTGTACGTTTCTGCGATTGCTTTAATATTCCGATCCTTACCCTGGTGGACGTGCCGGGCTTTTTGCCCGGGAAGGGGCAGGAGCATGCGGGAATTATAAGGAAGGGCGCAAAGCTCCTTTACGCGTATGCCGAGGCCACGGTCCCCAAAGTGAGCCTTATTCTCAGGAAGGCATTCGGCGGCGCTTACATTGCCATGAACAGCAAGGGAATGGGCGCGGATGTTGTCTTTGCCCTTCCTACGGCGCAGACAGCCGTCATGGGCGCGGAGGGGGCGGTAGACATTATATTCCGCCATGATATCGAAAGGAAGCCGGAGGAACGGGAAAGGCTTGTCGATGATTATGAAAAGCATTTCATGACGCCCTATATTGCGGCGGAAAAAGGCTTCATTGATGAAATCATTCTTCCGGAGGAGGCAAGGGAACGCATCAGTCAGGCCTTCCTTTTGCTCAGAAACAAGGAGAGGGATGGCATGAGCCCGAGGAAGCATGGAAATATTCCCCTATAGGCAGGGAAGTCTGCCCGGATCACCCTGGCAACCTCGCTCTGGGCTTAATATCCCCATATAGGCAGGGAAATCTGCTCAAAGGAACGCGCCTTCGGAAGTCTTTACGAATATCCCCCTGCAGGCAGGAAAATCCATAGATGTTTTGACAGGCCCGGGGAAACGCGAGTCAAGACGCGCGTCAAAAGCCTCATCTATCAGAGTAAGCTTTTGCCGCTCTGAATTCTGACACAGCGAACCGCCTGCGGGGCAAATCGGCTCACTGCTTTATGGATGCCCTTTCTCATACCATTCCAGAAAGTTGTGGCTGACGCCATTCTTTTTGTAGCCCAGAACGGCATTTAGGGAGAGGTTTTCCATTGATTTGAAGAGGTTTCCTTCCACATATGGATTGGTCTTTTTCAAGTCCGCAATCAGCTTTTTCGTTTCAATCCTGCTGGAACTCATGGTCTTTCCCTGATCATTCCTGGCGAGCTGTTCCGTGAATTTGCAGGCGCACTGCAAAAAGCGGAGGCCGCAGTAATCGCGCCACTTTTTGATATCGTCTTCTCTGACAAGATACATGGGGCGGATGAGCTCCATTCCCGGGAAGTTCTGGGAATGGAGCTTTGGCATCATTGCCTGGAACTGGCCGCTGTACAAGATTCCCATGAGGATGGTTTCTATCACATCGTCATAATGATGCCCCAGCGCAATTTTATTACATCCCATTTCCTGGGCCTTATGGTAGAGATGCCCTCTCCGCATCCTGGCACAGAGGTAACAGGGCGACTTTTCCACCTGGAAAACCGCGCCGAAGATATCCGTTTCATAGAATTCAAGGGGTATTTCCAGAAGGGCTGCGTTTTCTTCGATGAGGCAGCGGTTTTTTTCGTTATAGCCGGGATCCATGCAGAGGAAACGAAGCGTGAATGGAAATTTGTTGCGCCGTTTCAGTTCTTGAAACAGTTTTGCCATGAGCATGGAATCTTTTCCGCCGGACACGCAGACGCACACACTGTCCCCTTCCCTGAGAAGGGCGTAGTCGGAGACAGCCTTCGCGAATTTCGATGGAAGCTCCTTTTTGAATTTTTTCCGAAGGCACTTCTCATAAATTCTTTCGGCTTGTGTTTCCCCCTCGGCTATTCCTTTTCTGTTTGAGCGGCTTTCATCTTCGCCGGGCTCCGGAAAAGAGGCGCCTTGCGGCATCAAAAAATCTTCCTGAGAATTTGTGAATTCCATTTTTCCTCCCCTTTATTAAAAAAGGCCGCTGTGCCAGGATGCCAGAATCACGATAAAGCTTGAGTTACAACGAATTATGTAGGTTTTTCCGCAGATCAAGGAATGCTGCGGGATGTACCAAATACGGTATAAACTATGCCTGATGCATAGTTTATACCTACAATAGGGAATTCTAGCATCTTTTTATAGATAATGCTATAGTTCATCAGGAAAGCTTAAGCCATGCTTGATTCCGGCAATTCGTATGCGCCTTGACGCATTCAGTTGCCCCATGTTAATATCACAGTGCGGACGGTTCGCCGTGTCAGAAACCCACTCTGATAGATGAGCCTTGCTGATGCGATGCCGCATCGGTTTGTCATATAATTAGAGTAGTGAAACCCACTCTGACAGGGGAGAATGACGGCATGCCCATGATCAAATAAAGCCTTTGTAAAGTTTGCTTTTGTTTCTTGCAGCGATTTGGGTAATGGTATATGGTATCAGGAAAAGGAATATTGGAAGAATGTCGGCTCTGTCCGCGCCGCTGCGGCGCGAACAGGGTCGGTGGCGAAGCTGGCTTCTGCGGTGCCGCATCGGAAATCCGCATAGCAAGGGCTGCGCTCCATTTCTGGGAAGAACCTTGCATTTCAGGGAGAGAAGGCAGCGGGACGGTTTTTTTCTCTGGCTGCGCCCTTCGCTGCGTATATTGTCAAAACCATGCGATTTCCCATGAGAATTTTGGAAAGCCTGTAAGCTGTGAGGAGCTTGCGAATCTGTTTCTTTCTCTGGAAAGGCAGGGGGCGAACAATATCAATCTGGTAACGCCTGACCACTTTATTCCCGATCTGGTTCCTGTCATGAGGGCTGCCCGCGGGAGGGGGCTGTCCGTTCCCTTTGTGGTGAACTGCTCCGGCTATGAGACAGCGGGGCTTATCTCGAGGCTGGACGGGCTTGCGGATATTTACCTTACGGATTTCAAGTACATGGATCCGGAAAAGGCGGCAAAATATTCCGGGGCGGGGGACTATCCGGAGAGGGCGAAGGAAAGCCTTGAAGAGATGCACCGTCAGGTTCCCGAAGCTGTTTTCGACAGCCGGGGCATTATGAAGAAGGGAATCATCGTGCGTCACCTACTGCTCCCGGGAATGGTAAGGGAGGCGGAGAAAATCATCTCGTATGTTTTTGACGCTTACGGAGACAGCGTGTTTCTCAGCCTCCTCAGGCAGTATACGCCGTTCAAAAGAGCATCGGAACGATTCCCTGAGCTTGGAAGAAGGGTGACAAAAAGGGAGTATGAGCGCATGGTGGACTTTGCGATCGGCCTTGGCGTGAATAACGCATTCCTGCAGGAGGCGGGCACGGCCGATGCTTCCTTTGTGCCGGACTGGGACATGGGCGCGTAGAGGGGAGTTATGCGCCCTTTCCGCCCCCTGGGTTTCATGTTATGCCGTCTGGAAAGCAAGCGTTCCGGACGGCATAACATGAAATCTAGGAGGCGCCGAATCGTTATTAATCAGGAAGGAGATGGGTGAAATGAAATATTTATTCAGGGGTAAAATGAGAAATCTTACTGTTGCGATTATTTTCTGTGTTCTTCTGATTTCAATCCAGGCTGCCGCAGGATGGACATACAAAAAGACAGGTCCCGCTGAGGCTCAGTGGATCAATGAGGAGAGCGGTGAGATTGCGGACGCAAGATCAGGGCAGCCGGCGCCGGACGGAACACAAGCTCCGAATGGAGGCAGCGGTCCTGTTCCCGAGGGGGCGCTTTCCGTGGGAGCCGGGGAAGCGGGACAGGCAGAAATGGCTCAGCAGCCGGGAACTCAGGGGACGGGCGATCCGCGAGGACAGACGACAGCTTTGCCGGGCATCCAGGAAACGGCCGCTTCGGAAACACAGCAGACAGATCCCCCCGCATCCGAAAATCCGAACCTTGTATGGTCTAATGGACGCTGGCTTGATCTGTCCAGGCCGATGATCGCGCTGACCTATGATGATGGCCCAAGCGCTGCCAATGGAAACCGCCTGATGGATCTCCTGGTTCAGAACAATGGGCGCGCCACTTTCTTCCTTGTGGGCAAGAACGTACCTTCCAACCGGGACGAGGTACAGCGCATGGTCAGGGAGGGGATGGAGGTGGCCAATCACTCCTTTGACCATCAGTATTTCAATAAGCTTTCTGCCTCCGCCATCCGGGAGCAGGTATCGAGGTGCAATGCGGCAATCTACGAGACCTGCGGCGTTGCCCCGGCCCTGATGCGTCTGCCCGGTGGGAATATCAACCAGACGGTGCGAGAGAACGTGGACATGCCCATGATTTACTGGACGATTGACACCAGGGACTGGGAGCATAAGAATCCATCCAAGACCATCGGAAGCGTGCTGGGCCATGTAAAGGACGGGGACATTGTTCTGATGCATGAGATATGGAAGGCCACGGTGACAGCAAATGAGACGCTGATTCCCGAGTTGGCAAGGCAGGGCTTTCAGCTTGTGACGGTTTCCGAACTTGTCCGGTTCCGGGGCTATACCCTGGGCACAGGAACGCAATATGTTTCGTTTCCTGTAAAGCAGGGATAGGAAAAGCAGGCCTTTCATAATCTTTTGTGGGGTGGGGCTCAATGACTGAAAATAAGAAAATCAGGGAGCAGATCGAGGAAAGGGAAAGGCAGTTCCTTTCCCCCTACGCGGCATTGTCAGCGGAGAGCAAGGGCAGGGACAGGTATGAGCCGGAGGATGATATCAGGCCGGTCTATGAAAGGGACAGGGACAGGATTCTTCACTGCAAGGCCTTCCGCAGGCTGAAACATAAGACGCAGGTATTCATTGCGCCGGAGGGGGATCATTACCGCACGAGGCTCACGCATACACTGGAGGTCAGCCAGATTGCCAGGACCTTTGCCAGGGCGTTGTGCCTGAACGAGGACCTGACAGAGGCCATTGCCCTGGGCCACGACCTTGGGCATACCCCTTTCGGGCATGCGGGGGAAGCCGTCCTGGACAGGCTGTGCATAGATGGTTTTTCCCATGTTGAGCAGAGCGTGCGGGTCGTGGAGGTGCTCGAGAGGGACGGAGCCGGCCTTAACCTTACGAAGGAGGTCCGGGACGGCATCCTGAACCATAGGAGCTCCGGACACCCATCCACGCTGGAGGGGCAGGCGGTCCGCTTTGCCGACAAGATCGCCTATATCAATCATGATATAGATGATGCCATAAGGGGCGGTCTTTTCCGCGAGGAAGATATCCCGAAACGTTTCACCGGCCTGCTCGGACATTCGGTCAGGGAGCGGCTGAATACCATGATCCGCGCGGTGATCTTCCATTCCATCGGGCAGCCGGAGCTCTCCATGGAGGCCGGGGTGGGGGAATGCATGCGGGATTTGCGAAAGTGGATGTTCGATCACGTATATAAGGGCGGCGCGGCCAAGGAAGAAGAGTGGAAGGTTGAAAAAATGCTTTCCCTGCTCTTTTCCTTCTACATGGAAAATCCCGGCTGCATGCCTCCGAATTACGTAAGTATGAAAGGGCAAGCCTTTCATACTTCATTTGTGCCGCTGGCGCGACACAAATGGGACTCAATGCCTGCGGCATCAAGTCAAAGCATGCTTGAATCAGGGGAGGGGGAAAGCCTCGCCGCAAGGCAGAGAATCGTTTGTGATTATATTGCCGGAATGACGGATGATTATTGCAAGGCTAAATTTCAGGAATTTTTCGTGCCCGGGAGCTGGAGCCGCTAAATGTATTACGCAGATGAAATTGTGGAGGAGGTCCGTAACCGTACGGACATAGTGGACCTGATCGGGGGCTATGTTGCCCTGAAAAAGAAGGGGACAAGCTATTTTGGCCTCTGCCCTTTCCATGGGGAGAAAACCCCTTCGTTTTCCGTTTCCCCCGGGAAGCAGATATTCTATTGTTTCGGCTGCGGGAAAGGCGGGGACGCTTTCCGCTTCCTGATGGAATACGAAAATATCACGTTTCAGGAAGCGATTGTCCGTCTGGCAGAGAAAATCGGCTATGCCCTGCCGGAGCCGAAGGAAAATGACCCTTCGGCAAAGAAGGAGAGGGACATTAGGCTGCGTCTTTTGGAGGTCAACAAGCAGGCCGCGATTTTTTTCCATGCCTGTTTGAAGTCAAAAAACGGCGTCCAGGGAATGCGCTATTTTGAGGGCAGGGGGCTTTCGGCAGAGGGCATTGTCCGATGGGGACTCGGCTACGCCCCCAAGGAAAGGGACGCGTTATACCGCTTTCTCAGGGGGAAGGGGTATGAGGACGCCCTGCTCAGGGAGGCGGGGCTTTTCTCCTTTTATGACCGTGGGGTTTATGACAAATTCTTTAACCGTGTCATGTTCCCGATCATGGATTATAACAACCGGGTCATCGGATTCGGGGGACGCGTGATGGGGGAAGGGGAGCCGAAGTACCTGAATTCCCCTGAAACAAAGGTTTTTGACAAGTCAAGAAACCTTTTCGGGCTCAATTACGCAAGGCGTTCGAGGGAAAAATATATGCTTTTGTGCGAAGGCTATATGGACGTGATCAGCATGCACGAGGCAGGCTTTGGGAATGCGGTGGCATCTCTGGGAACTTCTTTTACCGAGCAGCAGGCCATCATACTGAAAAGGTATGTTTCCGAGGTGGTTCTGACTTATGATTCCGACGGGGCGGGAATACGTGCAGCCAAAAGGGCCATTCCCATGCTTCGGGAAGCCGGCATCAGCTCAAAGGTGCTTGACCTTTCCCCCTGCAAGGATCCCGATGAATTTGTCAAGACCCTGGGAAAAGAGGCCTTTTCTGAAAGAATCGGGAAGGCAAGGAATGCCTTCCTCTGGGAGGCAGACGTACTCAGGAAGGATTACGATCTCGAGGATCCCGCTGGTCAGACGGCTTATACGCGGAAAATAGCGGAAATGCTGGCAGCCCGCTTTGCTGAGCCCCTGGAAAGGGATAATTACATGAAGGCCGTCGCCAGGGAACAGATGATTGATTACGATGGGCTGAGAAGGCTTTGCAACCGGATAGGGGAGGAGCACAGATCCCTTTACGGGCAGAAAAGCTACCGGCAGACGAGTCAAAAGGACAGGAGTCCCTCGGAGGTCCCCATTCCAGGGAGGAGTTCTCCGGAAAGCCCGGTAAGCGAGGGCAGTGGGCGGGGCAGGGCCGGCAGAAGAGGGAAACAGGCGGAAAGCGGCATCCAGAAATCTGTGAAACAGCTTCTGACCTGGCTTGCGGAACGGCCTGAGATAACGGAAACGGTCAGAACGTATGTCAAGGCCGAAGATCTTTCGGATGAGCTGGCGGGAAAAATACTGGATTGCTTATATGAAAAAATGGCTCCGGGAAGGATCCTGGATAAATTCCGGGAGGACGAGGAGTCCTATCAGCGTGCCTGTGACCTTCTTAACGGAAGGCTTTTGGGCGAGGATTATGACGAACAGGTCTTCCGAAAGGGGCTTTCTGATGTCATACGCAATATACGTCTTCAGGCAGTGAATGAAAAAATACAGAAGGAGACGGATGCGGGAAGGATCGCCGAGCTCTTCCGGGAAGAGCAGGGCATAATGGAATGGAGCCTGGGGGAAACAATTTGAAGCTTGGAAAAAGGCTTAAAAAAATCGTGGATATGGCTCCCGTGGTGGACAATGCCTGTGATATTGGCTGTGACCATGCCTATGCGTCTATTGCCCTTGCGGAACGGGGAAAGGCCAAAAGAATCATCGCCTGCGATCTTCGCCCGCTGCCCCTTGAGAGGGCAAAGGAAAATATTCGGGCTGCCGGTTTTTCGGAGCGGATAGAAACCAGGCAGGGGGATGGATTGGATCCTGTGGGTTTTCGCGAAACAGAGCTTGCACTGATCAGCGGGATGGGGGGCGACCTGATGATGAGGATACTGGGGGGCAGGGCGGGAGAGTTCCCCTACCTTCTGCTGTCCCCTCATTCCAGGCTCAGGGAGCTGCGCGTTTTCCTTTCCCGGAACGCTGTGGAAATCCTTAATGAGGGGATGGTGGAAGAGGATGGGAAATTTTACACTGTACTTCTTTGCGGAAGCTCCCCGGTGGCCTGGGAATACGCGGATTATGAATATGCCTATGGAAAACATCTGCTTTCGAGGAGGGATCCTGTTCTTTACCGTTACCTTTTGAAGGAAAGGGAGAGGATGGAAGGAATCCTCCCCTCCCTCCCGGCACTCCGGTTCCCCGCGTCTTTTCAAAGCTCCGAAGGCCTGCGCGGCACAGCCTCTTGGTCAGGGCGGGACAAGGATCCTGCAGGGGATGGATTCATGTCAGGCGAATCGCTTTGTTCCGCGGGGAGCTTGCAGTGTCAGAGTTCAGAGCGGCGAATAAACACTTCGTCAGATGAAACGGCAGGCGGCACGGATCAGGCGGTGTGGACAGGGAATGTCCTAAGGGAAGGCCTGACGGAAACGGGCGGGGCCGTCTCTCCGGGGGCAAGGAAAATCCTGAACGAATATCTGCTGTGCCGAAAGGCATTGATGCAGTATTGACATATATGGCGTCTCCCACAGGGATGTGTCATATGAGTGGTTACCTGATTTTTATACGGAGAAGCATATGGGGATTATTGTAAAGGATATAATGGATGCCATGGAGCGATTTGCCCCGAGGCACGTCGCGGAAGGCTGGGATAATCCCGGCCTTTTGGTGGGCAGCTCTTCTCGGGAGGTCAGCAAGCTGTACCTTGCTCTGGACGCCAGCATGGAGGCTGCCAAAGAAGCCGCCCGGCAGGGCTGCAGCCTGATCGTTTCCCATCACCCCGTCATTTTTCATAGCATAAAGTCCGTCAGTGATGAGACTGCCCTGGGAAGGAAGCTGCTTTTCCTGATCAGGCATGACATTTCCGTTTTCTCCATGCATACGAATTTTGACAAGTGCCCTGGGGGCATGGCGGATCTGGCCTGCCGGAGGCTTGGCTTTATTAAAGAAAGGCCTTTGGAACCGCTTTCCGGGGAGTACGGAGGGCATGACGGGCCGCATGCGTCCGCCTCCTCTTTGGAAAGCTCAGACATTATTACGACAAAGGAAGAAGGGACGGGTCAGGGATTGGGCTTCATTGCGGTTCTTCCGAAGGAAGCCTCCTGCAAGGAACTTTCCCTGCAGGTCAAAGAAGCTTTCAGGCTCCCCTTCGTGCGCTTCTATGATGCAGGGAAGCCTATCCGGCGTATTGCCTGCTGCCCCGGTTCCGGTCGCGGTGAGTTTGAGCAGGTTTTGAGGAGCGGGGTGGACGCCTTTCTTACAGGTGACATGGGCCACCATGATGGCCTGGATTTCGTGGAAGCTGGCATAAGCCTTATCGATGCGGGCCATTACGGGCTTGAATACCCCTTTATGCATTGGGCCTCGGAATACTTGAAGGGCTTGTTCCCTGAGCTTTGCGTTCTGGAGGAACCGGTTCATTTTCCTGAAAACCTGGTATGAGCTTGAGCTGCTTCCCCTCGTTCTGGGGGGACTGTCTTGACCATGATTTTTTCATGAGGTGTTCTATATGAAGATAACAGCATTTGGAAAGACAGGGGAATTTGAGAGGGGTTCCACCTGGCTTGATGTCGCGGGGTATTTCCAACAGTTCAGCCCTCTTCGAATCCTTCTCGCGCGGAGGGGAAGCAAGCTGTATGAACTGCCCAGGGAAGTGCCTGACCGGGATATGGAAGTGGATTTCCTCACGGGGAAGGACAAGATCGGCAGCATGACGTATCAGCGTTCGGCTATTTTCCTGATGATCCGTGCGTTTTATGATGTTGTGAAGGATGATCCGGACAGGGAAGGCTTTAACGTCATAATTGATTTCACATTGGGCGGGGGCTTTTACTGCTATCTGACCGGGAAAATCAAGCCCACGGCGGAGCTTCTCTCCAGGGTTAAGGCCAGGATGGAAGATTTTGTCAGACAGGCCCTTCCTTTTAGCAAACGTTCCGTCCGAAAGGACGAGGCCATGAATTATTTCCATGAAATGGGGATGGTTTCAAAGGAAAGCCTGTTCAGGTATCGGCTGAAAGGGCACGTAAACCTGTATTCCCTGGGGGATTTTGAAAATTATTTTTATGGGTACATGGTACCTGATACCAGTTTCCTGACGCTTTTCGACCTCATTCCTTACGCAAAGGGATTCGTGCTGCTCCTGCCCACCACATCATCGCCTGACCGGCTGCCGGAATTCAGACCCATGGACAAGCTTTACAGGGTTCAGATGGAATCGTCCGAATGGGCCAAGGGCATTGGGGTCGGCAGCATCGGAGAGCTGAACGAGATGATCGTGCGGGGCGAGGCGGATCACCTGATTTTGATGCAGGAGGCCTTTTTTGAAAAGCAGATCGGAAATATCGCCATGCAGATCGCGGTGGAAAAGAAGAAATGCATCCTGGTCGCGGGACCGTCTTCCTCCGGAAAGACCAGCCTTTCCAAACGGCTGTCCATCCATCTGCAGGCACTGGGCTTCCGCCCCCATGCCATATCCGTGGACAATTATTTTCGGAACCGGGAGCTTGCCCCGAGGGACGAGAATGGGAAGTACGACTTCGAGTCCATTGAATGCGTAGACCTTGAGCTTTTCAATCATGACATGTCGGCACTCCTTTCCGGTGAGACGGTTCAGATGCCGCGCTACAATTTCTTTACGGGTGAACGGGAGTACAAAGGAGACTTCCTCCGGCTTTCCGAAGGGGATATCCTCGTCATCGAAGGAATACATTGCCTGAACGATCGTATGTCGGCATCCCTTCCGGACTCCGCAAAGTTCCGCATCTACATTTCCGCGCTTACGCAGCTTAATATCGACGCGCATAACAGGATCCCCACAACGGATGGGAGGCTGCTCCGGCGCATGGTACGGGACAGGAGGACCAGGGGCTACTCCGCGCAAAATACCTTCGCGATGTGGCCTAGCGTAAGACGGGGCGAGGAGAAGAATATTTTCCCCAATCAGGAGAAGGCGGACGTTATGGTGAATTCATCCATGGTTTATGAGCTTCCGGTACTGAAGCTTTTTGCTGTCCCTCTTTTGTTCCAGATTTCAAAAGATTCCCCTGAATTTCTGGAGGCGCGCCGGCTCCTCAAGTTCCTTGATTATGTCCTTCCCATCAGCCCAGAAAGGGTGCCCCAGAATTCCATCCTCCGGGAATTTATCGGCGGGAGCTGCCTGGATGTTGGATGAAGCATCTTGCCGGACACTTTCGCGGCATCATCTTGCCGAATTGTTGCCGCGGCATCATCTTGCCGGATCACTTGCCGCGGCATTATCTGCCGGGTATTCTGCCTTGGCATCTCTTGCCGGAACCCGGGCAGGATATCGTCTTTTGGCGCCGAAACCCGGCTGCGCGATATCAGTTGCTTGACAAACGGAGAGGAAACACGTAAAATCCACTCTCGTCCGAGTGCCGCAGGCGGCCGCTGCCGGATCCGCGAAAGCGTCCGGGAGAGGAAAGTCCGGGCTTCACAGAGCAGGGCGCCTGATAACGTCAGGTTGAGGCGACTCACAGGAAAGTGCAACAGAAAACAACTACCAAAAGCAGGCCGCGGCCTCGCTTTTGGAAAAGGTGAAAAGGCAGTGTAAGAGACTACCGGCTTCCTGGTAACAGGAAGCGCTATGCAAACCCCGCCCGAAGCAAGGCCAAACAGAGGCATAGGGCTGCTCGTCCGTCCTCGGGTAGGCTGCTTGAGATCCATGGTGACATGGATCCTAGATAGATGGCTGCCAAATACATAACCCGGCTTATAACGGCACTCGGATAATTTTTAAAAATCAAATCCCGTGAAAGTTTCAATCATGTAAATTCCAAAAATGAAAATTCCAATCATAAATCTCCTAATCGAGAAAGCTCTAATCGAGAAAGCTCTAGTCAGGAAAGCTCTAATCAAGAAGCTCTAGTCAGGAAAGCTCTAATCAGGAAAGCTCTAATCAAGAAGCTCTAATCAGGAAAGCTCTAATCAGGAAGCTCTAATCAGGAAGTTCTAATCAGGAATGTTCCAAATCAAATGCGTAAAAGAGCAATGCGTATCGAATATAATCAAAAATAGCGAGGGAATAACAAAAAAATATATTTAAGAAAAATCCTTGTCATACGCCAAAATACTCCTTATAATTAATCTGAAAGTTTCGGGAAGCCAGGGCTGAGAGCCTTTTCTTTCCGGGTACGCTTCAGTGATGCCGTGCCTTTCTTAATGGCGCGGGTGTTATCAGGAGGAGTGCATAAGGAGGAGTGCGTTTATGAAGAAAAAGATTCTAGCAGCAGTAACTGCCCTCATTATGGCGGCGTCCCTTGCGGCCTGCGGCGGCAGCGACATGCCGGCGGCAAGCTCGGCCGCCGAGGAATTGAGCAGCGCGGCGGAAAGCCTTGTAGAGGCGGCCGGCGGCAAGGAGGCTGTGGAAAGCCTGGTGGACGCGGCCGGCGGCAAGGAAGCGGTGGAGAGCCTTGCGGAGCAGGGCAAGGAGCTTGCCGAGAGCGTCATGGCACAGCAGACTTCCGGCGGGGATGCTTCAGATATGCGCGTGGCCATGGTCACGGATTATGGCGATATCACAGATCAGTCCTTCAACCAGACCACCTATGAGGCATGCAAGGCTTTCGCGGGCGAGAACGGTGTGGACTTCACTTATTACAAGCCAGAAGGCGATTCGACAGCCGACCGCGTCGCCATGATTGACAAGGCTGTTGCGGATGGATATAACATCATCGTAATGCCCGGTTATGCCTTTGCGGGAGCGATTGTGGAAACAGCCGAGATGTACCCGGATGTGAAGTTCATCGCCCTTGACGTTTCCGAATACGATCTTTCCACGGAGGCGGGGACAGACGGTTATTCTCAGGAAAATGTGTACAGCGCGGTTTATCAGGAAGAGCTTGCCGGATATATGGCAGGCTACGCCGTTGTCAAGCTGGGTTACAAGAAGCTGGGCTTCCTTGGCGGTATGGCAGTACCTGCCGTTATCCGTTATGGTTACGGCTTCGTACAGGGCGCCGATGCCGCCGCAAAGGAATTGGGCGAGGAAGTGGAGATGAACTATGCTTACGGGAACCAGTTCTTTGGCGACGCGGATATCACGGCTGTGATGGATACCTGGTACAGCGGCGGCACGGAGCTCGTCTTTGCCTGCGGCGGCGGTATCTATACTTCCGCGGCGGAAGCGGCCGCAAAGGTTGACGGGAAAGTTGTCGGCGTGGATGTTGACCAGGCAGGTATTATTGACGGGCAGTATGGCGAGGGAATGACCGTCACCTCCGCGATGAAGGGCCTTGGCCAAACGGTGCAGACGCTGCTTTCAGCCATCAGAGATGGCGCATGGGATCTTTATAAAGGGAAAATCGAGACACTGGGCATGGTATCCTCTGATGACCCTCATCTTAATTATGTTCAGCTTCCTGTTGAAAGCACGCAGTGGAATGACGGCTTTACCGAAGATGATTACAAAGATCTGGTGAAGAAGATGGCCAGCGGCGAAATTACCGTTTCCGATGATGTTTCCGCCGAACAGCCTTCTGCCGACTCCGTGAAGATCAATTTCCAGGGGAATATCAAATAAGGATCTGCCGGCGCAGAATGACAGAAAGGAACCGATGGAACCTCCGCCGGTTCCTTTCATTATGACATGGGTTTTGACGCGTTCTAAGGAAAAGCGCGTCAAAACCTCCCTTTAGTAGGACAAATTCCTACGGGATTCGCCAAATACGGTCATGAAAAGCCCTGATGGCTTTTCATGACCTATGACATGCGATATGACTGCATAATGATACGGGGAAATACGGCTTTGGTCGATCCTTTAAATTCACTGCGGGAAAGGAGGGCAGGTTCACTTGACGGCAGAGATGGAAAAAACCATGGAGCATATGGAGCCTGGCTCGCAGCCATATGCTATAGAAATGTTACATATCACGAAACGTTTTCCGGGAATAATAGCGAATGATGATATAACTCTGCAGCTCAGGAAGGGTGAGATCCACGCCCTGCTGGGAGAGAATGGCGCCGGAAAGTCCACTTTGATGTCTGTTCTGTTCGGCCTGTACCAGGCGGAAGAGGGGAGCATTAAGAAAGATGGGAAAGAAGTCAGGATACAAAACCCGAATGACGCCAACGATCTCGGTATAGGGATGGTGCATCAGCATTTTAAGCTGGTACATTGCTTCACCGTGCTGGACAACATCATCCTTGGCGTGGAGAGTACCAGGAATGGGCTTTTGGAGAAGAAGGAGGCCAGGAGGAGGGTTGCGGCACTCTCTGAAAAATACGGTCTCAAAGTTGATCTGGACGCAATGGTAGAGGATATTACTGTCGGAATGCAGCAAAGGACGGAAATCTTAAAGATGCTCTACCGTGATAATGAGATCCTTATATTTGATGAACCCACGGCCGTGCTGACTCCGGCGGAAATTGACGATTTGATGCTGATCATGAAAAGTCTGGCCAAAGAAGGGAAGTCCATCCTTTTTATATCCCATAAGCTGAATGAGATCATGTCAGTGGCTGACAGGTGCACCGTGCTCAGGCGCGGAAAATACATTGGAACCGTTGACATCAAAGACACCACCAGGGAAGAGCTGTCCCGTATGATGGTGGGCAGGGATGTGCAGCTTGAAGTGGAGAAAAACGAGAGCAGGCCGGGGAAGGAAATCCTGAAGGTCTCCAATATGTCCGTTGCCTCGAAAATGCACAAAAATAATGCGGTGAAAAATGTGTCCTTTACCGTGAGGGCGGGCGAGATCGTATGTATTGCGGGCATAGACGGTAATGGGCAGAGGGAGCTTGTGTACGGCTTGTCAGGCCTTGAGCCATTGGCGGGGGGGCAGATTTTTCTGAACGGGAAGGATATTACCCATGCATCCATACGTGAACGTTCTGTCCTGGGCATGAGCCATATCCCTGAGGACAGGCATAAGCATGGCCTGGTGCTGGATTATTCCCTTGAATACAACCTGATCCTCCAGGGATATTTCAAACAACAATTCCGCAGCAGGATGGGGTTTTTAAAACGTCCCGACATAAGGGCCTATGCCAACAAGCTGATTGAGCAGTATGATGTCCGTTCCGGGCAGGGCGCTGTAAGCCAGGTGAGGAGTATGTCCGGCGGGAATCAGCAGAAGGCTATCATCGCCCGCGAAATCGATAAGGAGCCGGATCTGCTGATTGCCGTGCAGCCCACCAGGGGGCTTGATGTGGGGGCAATAGAATATATACACAAAAAGCTTCTTGCCCAGCGGGATGCCGGAAGGGCCGTGCTGCTGATATCCCTTGAGCTGGAAGAGGTGCTGAGCGTTTCCGACCGCATCCTGGTTATGTATGAGGGGGAAATTGTCGGGGAATTTGACCCCCGTAAGACGAACAGGGAGGAATTGGGCCTTTATATGGCGGGCGCGAAGAAACAGGATCCTGGCAGGAGGTCCGGCACGGGCATAAATCAGGAAGGGGGGCCTTCTCATGAAAGCTGAAAAGAAAGGGTTTCTGGCTAATGAAGGGTTCCAGTCTGTGCTTGCGTCCTTTCTCTGCATCCTGGTTGGGATTTTGTTTGGATATATTGTACTTCTTCTTATTAACGGGGAAGGGGCAAACAAAGCGATTCTTGCCATTCTCAAAAATTTCATGACCTATCCTTCCCGGGCGGCGCAGATGAAATATCTGGGCAATACCCTGGTGAAGACGGCGCCGCTCCTTATGTGCGCGCTTTCCGTACAGTTTTGCTATAAGGCCGGACTTTTTAATATCGGCGTAGCTGGGCAGTACGTGGCCGGGGCCGGGATGTGTCTTTATGCCGCCCTGATCTGGAAGCTTCCCTGGTTCCTTTGCGTGCCCTTCGCCATGCTGGCCGGGGCGGCGCTGGCGGCGGTGACGGGCTTTTTGAAGGCATATCGGAATGTGAACGAGGTTATTTCGGGCATTATGCTTAACTGGATCACGCTGTATTCGGTCAATATGCTCCTTTCACCGGCTAAGGAGGTATCCAGCCCATATACGGTGCAGGTCGCGAGCACAAACCCTTCCGCCCTGATCCCTTCCATGGGCCTTGGCAGCCTGTTTTCAAAAAATAAATACGTCACCATCGCGATTCCCCTTTCCATCCTCTGCGCCCTGCTGATATGGATCGTGTTAAACAAGACGGTTTTCGGTTATGAACTCCGGGCTACCGGACTCAACAAGGATGCGGCCAAATACAGCGGCATGAAGGAGAAGAAGAATACGATACTGACCCTGATGATCGGGGGCGCCCTGGCCGGGATGGGGGCTTCCTTCTTATACCTTTCAGGATATGAGCAATGGTCATGCACCCAGTCCTCCGTTCCGGGCATGGGGTTTAACGGGATCGCGGCTACCTTCCTTGGCGGGCTTCATCCCATAGGGACGGTCTTCTCGTCCTATTTCATCCAGCATATTACCAGCGGGGGTTCCTTTTTGGACAAGGCGGTATATCCCTCCCAGATTTCCGATTTGATTTCGTCCATCATCATTTATCTTTGCGGATTTGTCCTCTTTTTCAAGACCTTTCTGAATTCGAGGCTAAGCGCAAGACAGGATGCCGGGAGGAAAGGAGGCAGCGGGAAATGATTCTTCTTTTACAATATACTCTGCTCTTTGCCAGCGTGCTGCTCCTGGTGGCGCTGGGAGGCTGTTTTTCCGAGCATTCAGGCGTCATCAACCTGGGACTGGAGGGGGTAATGGTCATGGGTTCACTGGGAGGCGCCCTGACGATGCGCTTTTTGCCCGCCCAGACGCCGGCCTTTGTGATGATTTTCTGCGTGGTGCTTGTTTCCGTCCTTTCGGGAATGCTTTATTCATCGCTCCTCGGAATTGCGGGAATCAATTTCAAGGCGGATCAGACCCTTGTGGGCACGGCGATGAATATGCTGGCCGCTGCTGCCGCAACCGTTATCGTGAAATCAATCAATATCGCGGAGAATCCCGATAACGTTTCCTCCACGGTTCAGTATGTCAATGCGAAGAAAGCCTTCCTCGTAAACATCGGATCCTTTCAATTCAACTGGTTTATGCTGATCGCCCTTTGCATGCTTGGTGTTTCACATATCCTTTTGTATAAAACACGTTTCGGGCTGCGCCTCATGGCCTGCGGGGAGCATCCCCAGGCGGCGGACTCCGTTGGCATAAATGTGGCCAGGATGCGCTGGGCCGGCGTCCTTATTTCCGGCTTTCTGGGCGGGCTGGGCGGCATAGTTTATATTACGGCGGGGGTGTCCGAGTGGAAATTCGAGACCGGCGTGGCCGGCTTTGGCTTCCTTGCCCTGGCCGTGATGATCTTTGGGCAATGGAAGCCGCTGAATATCGCGCTGGCCGCGCTGCTGTTCGGTTTTTTCCGGGCGCTTTCCAATGTTTATTCAGGCTTTGCGCTTCTTGCGGCGTTAAAGCTGCCAGGCTCTGTGTACAACATGATGCCGTACATCATTTCTCTTTTGGTACTTGCCTTTACATCCAGGAATTCCCGGGCCCCGAAGGCTGAGGGCATTCCGTACGACAAGGGTTCGAGGTAGCATGCGGGCGGACAAGGCGAGAGGCGCCTCCGTTCATCTGTATCCGCAGTCGTTTTCAATTGTCAGGGACGGCTGAAAACGACTGCGAATAAGGTGCTGAATGCTTACGTTAAGTATGAAAGACAAGTCTTTCATACTTCTTTTGTGCCGCTGGCGCGTCACAACTGGGAATCAATGCCTGCGGCATCAAGTCAATGTATGAGAAAGGAGTAAAATGAATAAAGAAAAGAGCAGGATTGGAAATGAAGCGATTTATGATGCCAGACAACTGGGAACCGGAAGGGTCCTGGTGCTTGGCCTGCAGCATATGTTTGCCATGTTTGGCGCCACCGTACTGGTGCCGCTTCTGACGGGACTCAGCGTCAGTACGACGCTCCTGTTTGCCGGCCTGGGCACGCTGTTGTTTCATTTGATCTCCAAAAAGAAGGTTCCTGCCTTTCTGGGTTCCTCCTTTGCGTTTCTTGCGGGGTATGCGGCGATTGCTCCGGGAGGTGACCCCCAGCTCCTGCCGTATGCCTGCTTCGGCGTTTCCTGCGCCGGATTAGTGTACCTTGTCCTGGCTGCCGCCTTCAGGTCTTTCGGGGCTTCCAGAGTCATGAAGTATTTTCCTCCGGTGGTTACCGGCCCGATCATCATCGCCATTGGACTGAACCTTTCACAATCGGCGGTGGAGAACTGTTCGGGAAACTGGTTCGTGGCATTGATTGCCATCGTGATCGTTATTGTATGTAACATATGGGGGCAGGGAATGGTGAAGATCGTCCCCATCCTGCTTGGCGTGGCCGGATCCTACCTGGTGGCTGCCTTGTCGGGGGTGATTGATTTCACTCCCGTAGCGTCCGCGCCCTGGTTCGGCTTCCCCATTTCCTACGAAAGGACGGTGTTCTCCATTTTTACGGGCGGAAATCTCAACTCATCCCTGCTCATCACGTCCGTGATTACCATTGTCCCCATTGCTTTAGCGACGATGATGGAGCATATCGGTGACATATCCGCGATTTCATCCACGGTCGGCAAGAATTTCATCAAGGATCCGGGCCTTCACAGGACCCTGACAGGGGATGGGCTGGCCACTACCGTTGCCTCCCTCTTCGGGGCTCCGGCCAATACTACCTACGGCGAGAATACAGGGGTGCTTACCCTGACAAAGGTTTATGATCCCATGGTGATCCGGCTTGCCGCCGTTCTGGCCATACTGTTTTCCTTCTGCCCCAAATTTGCCTCGGTCATCGAGGTCATGCCCGGTGCCACGATAGGCGGCATCTCGCTCGTGCTTTACGGCATGATCTCCGCGGTAGGAGTCCGGAATATCGTGGAAACCAAGGTTGACTTTTCTCAAAGCAGGAACGTCATCATAGCGGCGCTGATCCTGGTTCTGGCAATCGGCATCAATTACAGCAGCGCGGGCTCCCTGGAATTTTCCATTGGCAGCATTGTCATCCACTTTTCGGGCATAGCCACGGGTTCCCTCGTGGGCATACTGCTTAACGCGATCCTTCCCGGGAAGGATTACAAGTTCGAAGAGGATGAGCCGAACAAGACGGGGGTGGATCTGGAAATAGCTCAGGGCGAAAGCCTGATCTGGAAGCTGGCCAGGGAAGCCGGACAGCGGAATATGGTGGACAAGTGATAGGGAGCGGATTATGGCAGATGGGTCATTTCCGTATCGGGAGGGTAAATGCTGAAGATTGTGAAATTTGGCGGAAGTTCCTGTGCTTCTTCCAGGCAGTTTCAAAAAGTAAAGGATATTGTTCTTAAGGACAAGAGCAGGCGCTTCGTGGTTGTATCCGCTCCGGGGAAGAGGAGCAAAAAGGACACAAAGGTCACAGACCTCCTGTACCGGCTTTACAGGTCGCTTTGCCTGGAGAGGGAGCGGGGGCCGGCTTCCGAGCCATTCCGGGATGAGGACGGGGTCTCGAGCGCGGATCATACCAAAGACGCCTTTTTGTCCGAGGACGTTCAGGGTGAAGGAGCAGGAGAGACTTCTTCGGACATCCTATTGGCCATTGGGGCAAGGTATCAGGAAATCATAGACGGGCTCGGGCTTTCGTTAAAGATCATGCCCCTCCTTGAGAAAATCCGTTCCGACATCCTTGAGGGAGCGGGAGAGGAATACGCGGCGTCCAGGGGAGAGTATCTTAATGGGATGCTTATGGCGGAATACCTCGGCTTTGCCTTTGTGGACGCGGCGGAATGCGTCTGCTTCCACGAGGATGGAAGCTGTGATTTCGCTCAAACATTCAAAAAAACAGAGGAGAAGCTGGCGGATCTGCCTTTTGCCGTAGTTCCGGGCTTTTATGGCCTGGATGAGTCAGGGAGGGTGAGGACTTTTTCCAGGGGGGGATCGGATGTCACCGGCTCCCTTATCGCGGCCGCTCTTCATGCGGACCTGTATGAGAACTGGACGGACGTATCCGGTTTCCTGGTGGCGGATCCCAGGATCGTGAAGGATCCCGAGGTCATTGATTACATTACCTATCAGGAGCTTCGCGAGCTGAGCTATATGGGGGCTGGCGTCCTCCATGAGGACGCGATCTTCCCCGTACGAAAGGAAGGCATTCCTATTCAGATCAGGAATACCAATCACCCTGAGGACCATGGCACCATGATTGTTGCGAATACCCTGAAAAAGCCCAGGTTCATCATCACGGGGATTGCCGGAAAGAAGGACTTTTGTTCCATCAATATTGAAAAGGCCATGATGAATTCCGAAATCGGCTTTATCCGGAAGGTCCTGTCCGTCATTGAGGAAAATCATATCAGCGTGGAGCATACGCCATCCGGCATAGACACCCTCACGCTCTTCATTCACCAGCAGGAGCTGGAGGACAGCGAGCAGAGGGTGCTCAAGGGGATACAGAGGGCGGTGCATCCGGACATAATTGAATTGGAAGCCGACCTGTCCCTGATCGCCGTGGTGGGGAGAGGAATGAAGTCGGCCAGGGGAGTTGCCGGAAGGGTCTTCAGCGCGCTGGCTCATGAATATATCAATATAAAAATGATTGACCAGGGCTCCAGTGAATATAATATCATTATCGGCGTCAGGAATGAAGACTTTGAAAACGCGATCCGCGCCATTTACAATATGTTCGTGCTTTCGGTATGAGCTCGTAAGCGAAGCGCGCGGCACGCCGCGAATAGCGTGCCGAATAGTTACTCTCAATAGTTATTCTCGTTTGATCAAGGCAAGGATATGGTATTCAATATAATCAGGGCAAGGATATGGTGATCGCAGTCGTCGGAGGGGGCGCGGCCGGGATGATGGCGGCTCTTTCAGCCAAAAGGGAGGATCCTTCATCAGAAGTCGTTCTTCTTGAAAAAAATGAAAAATTGGGGAAGAAGATTTTTATTACCGGAAAGGGAAGAGGGAATTTCACAAACAGCCGTGATATCCAGGATTTTTTCCCCCAATACATCAGGAATCCCCTTTTTCTTCGTCCGGCCCTGCAGGCTTTTTCCAATAAGGATCTGATAGATCTGATGGAAAAGGGCGGCTGCAGATGCCGGGAAGAGAGGGGGGGACGCGTTTTCCCCGCTTCCGGTCATGCCTTTTCTATAACAGACTGCCTGAAGCGTTCTCTGAAGCGGGAGGGCGTGCTGATTCGCTATGGCGCCAGGGTGAAGCAGATTGAAATGAAGGAGGGACGGGTCCAGGGCGTGATCCTTGGGGATGGCTCCTTTCTCAGCGCGGACAGGGTCATTGTCTCTACAGGAGGCCTGTCCTATCCTTCCACTGGCTCCACGGGGGATGGCTATCGATTCGCCCTTGACGCGGGTCTTGAGGTGACAAATTGTTATCCATCCCTTACGTACCTTGTTCCTGATGAGGATGTTGCCGCTTTGAATGGCCTGAGGCTCAAGAATATAGAGCTTTCGGTACGTAATGAAGATGGGAAATCTGTTTACAAGTCTTTTGGGGAGCTTGAGTTCGTCCCGGGCGGCATAGGCGGTCCGCTGGCCCTTTCGGCATCCTGTGTCACCACTTCCGTATTAAATGGGAAGGGGGGCGGGAGCAGACGCTTCTTTTCCATGCATATTGACTTGAAGCCGGCCCTTTCCGAACAGCAGCTTTTAAACAGGCTGGCAAGGGATTTCTCAAGCTCGGGAGGGAAAAGCCTTGAGAGGGCTCTTGAAGGCCTCCTGCCAGCCCGTTTGACGCGGGAATTCCTGCGGCGTCTGCGGGGGGATGGGATTGACGGACGGGAAAGGGCCGCGGACAGTTCAAAAGAGACCAGGAGGCGGATCGTCTCCCTCCTTAAAGATTACTGTTATACTATCCGGGGGACGGGTACTTTTCGTGAGGCCATCGTGACCCAGGGTGGAGTTTCCGTAAAGGAAATAGACCCTCGCACCATGGAATCCCACAAGGTAAGGGGCCTGTTTTTTGCCGGTGAGGTTCTGGATGTTGATGCCTATACCGGAGGATTCAATATGCAGGCCGCGTTCTCGACAGGATATCTTGCGGGGAGGAGCGCGGCCAGGCAGCCCTTGTCGGAACATTCCCGTTCAAGGCGACAGAAAAGCTGAATTTATGGGAAGATGTAACGGTTCAGCTTTGACAGAACAGTTGCTCAGGATTTTTAACGGAGGAGGAAGCATGCCTTACAGCATTGCCATTGACGGGCCGGCAGGCGCGGGAAAATCAACGCTTGCCAGATCCCTTGCAAAGGAACTGGGTTATATTTATGTGGATACCGGCGCCATGTACCGGGCAATGGGCCTGTACTGTGTGGAAAACGGCATTCCGCTCTTGAACGAAGAACGGGTGAACGAGAATTCCTCTCGGGCGGACATCCAAATTGGCTATGGAGAGGACGGCGCCCAAAAGGTCTACCTTAACGGCAGGGATGTGTCCTCTCAAATTCGGACGGAGGAAATCGGGGAGGCTGCGTCGGCTGTTTCAAAATATCCCGGAGTCCGGGAACGCCTGGTCGCCCTGCAGCGGAAGATCGCGGAAGAGAATTCCGTGGTCATGGATGGAAGGGATATTGGCACGAAGGTTCTTCCAGACGCCAAATTGAAGATATACCTTACAGCCAGCCCCAGGGCCAGGGCGGAAAGGCGCATGAAGGATTACCTTGCCCGGGGGGAGAGAAAGGAACTTTCCGAAATCGAGGAGCTTATCCGGCGGCGGGATGAGCAGGACATGAATCGGGAGCATTCCCCCTTGAGGAAGGCGGAGGACGCGGTGGAGCTGGATACCACCACTCTTGGAATAGAAGAAACATTGGACAGGCTGCTTGCCCTTGCCCTGGGCAGCTCCCGGGAGGGCAGTATATGAAAGTGGAACTCGCAAAGACCGCGGGCTTCTGCTTCGGTGTCCAGAGGGCCGTGGACATGGTTCTAAGGATTGCGGAGGAAGAGGCCGCGGAGCCCCTTAAAGAGCCGAACTGCCCCGCAGGCTATTCGCAAAGTCAGAACTCAGAGCGGTCAAAACCCACTCTGATAAAAGAGCCGATTTTCCCCGCAGGCAGCCCGTCATGTCAGAACTCAGAGCAGCAAAACCCCACTCTGCTAAAAGAGAGGAGGACTGTCTACACCTTTGGACCCGTTGTCCACAATGAATCGGTTATTCGCAAGCTTTCCGAAAAGGGCGTAAAGGTAATTGGAAGCGAGGAGGAGCTGGATTCCCTTCGCGAGGGCATAGTCGTTATCCGTGCCCATGGGGTTCCGGAGCGGGTTTACCAAAAGATCCGTGACCGGGGCCTTGTTCTTTTGGACGCGACTTGCCCCTTTGTCCAAAAAATACAGCGTATCGTAAGGGAGAGGACGGGCAGGGGTGAAAAGGTTTTCCTTGCCGGCAGCGTCTCTCATCCGGAGGTGCAGGGGATTATCGGATGGGCCAGGGGGGATGTCACCGTCATTTCCGACCCGGAAAATGCCAAAAGCCTGCCGGATGCCGGCGATCTGGTACCGGGGGAGCAGTCGAGGGATGTGGTCCTTCTGGCACAGACAACATTTAACGCAGATAATTTTAAACAAATCATTGCTATTTTGGAAAAAAAGGGTTATCATGTTCATGTTATAAATACGATTTGCAGCGCAACGCTCGAAAGACAGGCTGAGGCGGAGATTTTGGCTGGAAGATCTGACGCTATGCTTGTTATTGGAGGAAGCAGTTCATCGAACACGAAGAAGTTATTTGAGATTTGTAAGGCAAAATGCCAGAATACCCAGCTGATACAAACGGTTAAAGATCTTAAATTCAACTCAGATGAAGCGATTCGCAACGTAGGTATTACAGCAGGGGCAAGCACCCCGAAAGAAATTATTGAGGAGGTTCTAACCTATGTCAGAACAAAGTTTTGACCAGATGCTCGAGGATTCATGGAAGACGATTCATGCGGGGGAGATTGTTACTGGCAAAGTCATTAGTGTCAAACCTGATGAGATCGCGCTGAATATCGGTTACAAATCTGACGGCATTATGAGCAGAAACGATTACAGCGCGGACAGTTCTCTTGATCTCACAACAGTTGTGAATGTGGGAGATGAAATTGACTGCAAGGTGAAGAAAGTGAATGACGGCGAAGGGCAGGTTATTCTTTCTCATCGTGACGCTCTCCAGTCCAGGGCATCCGAGGAGCTTCGCAAGGCCTATGAAGAGAACAGTGTCCTTACCGGCCGCGTTATCCAGGTAGTGAAGGGCGGATTGAATGTGGAAGTGAACGGCGCAAGGGTATTTGTACCGGCTTCCCTTGTATCTGATACTTTTGAGAAGGATCTGACGAAGTATCAGGGGCAGGATATTCAGTTCGTCATTACCGAATTCAATCCTCAGAAGCGCCGCGTCATTGGCGACAGGAAGCAGCTTATGATTGCCGCGAAGAAGGAGCAGCATGACAGGCTCTTTGCCGAGCTTCAGGAAGGCGACATCCGTATCGGCATTGTCAAAAACCTTACTGATTTTGGCGCTTTCGTTGACCTTGGCGGAGCGGACGGACTGCTGCATATTTCTGAAATGAGCTGGGGAAGGATCGAGAATCCCAAGAAGCTCTTCAAATCCGGCCAGGAGGTCAAGGTGCTGGTCAAGGAGATCAGCGGCGAAAGGATTGCGCTGACTCGCAAATTCCCTGATGAGAATCCATGGAAGGATGCCGAAACGAAGTACGCGATTGGACAGGTCGTCACAGGCAAGGTCGCCCGTATGACTGATTTCGGCGCGTTTATCGAGCTTGACAAGGGGATTGACGCGCTTCTGCACGTTTCACAGATTTCCAGGGAACATGTGAACAAGCCGTCCGATGTTCTTCAGACCGGTCAGGAGATTAAGGCCAAGGTCGTGGATCTTGATGTGAACAATCACAAGATTTCGCTTTCCATCAAGGCTCTCCTGTCGGATAATGAAAGAAAGGCTGACCAGGATGTGGCGGATGTAGATATAGAAGCAGTAGGAAGGGCGGAGGCCGAGGCTGCGGAATCCGAGGAAAACGAGGAATAGAAATAGAAATTGTCGTGCATTCGGCATAAGGCGCATGCATGATCTGCATAGTTGCCCAATGACTGGATGTATTGATTCCATTGTTTCTTGAATGAGCGCGGGACAGGGTTTGGATTCTGTTCCGCGCTTTATTATCGCAGAGCCGTTGCAAGGGAGTTGCCTTGCGGGAATCGGCGGCTTGCGGATAAATTGGGGATTTCATCACCCCTGCTTGATTCGCAGAGGCGCTAACTGAATAGCTACAAAGGATTTCATAATATGGGAGTGGAGATTGAGCGTAAGTGGCTTTTGAAAAAGCTGCCGGATCATTTGGAACGTTATGCTTACCGTGAGATTGAACAGGCCTATCTGAATTTTTCTCCAGTAGTCAGAGTTCGTCATGACGCGATGTACGACCCCACTTTGATACAGGAGAAATATGAACTGACTTACAAGGGAGCCGGATTCCTGATGCGTCGGGAAGATAATATGCCTTTGGATCAGGATTCCTATCTTCGACTTCGCGGCAAGCACGAGGGTCACATAATCAGGAAGAGAAGATACATGATTCCGCTACCTCCTTACGTGGCGGAGCTGGATGTATTTCTGGATGATTTCTCCGGGCTTTTCCTTGTGGAAGTTGAATTTCCTGATGAAAAGTCGGAAAGGGAATTCCTTCCGCCTTCCTGGTTTGGTGAGGATGTGAGTGAAAGCGGGAAATATTCGAATTCCCGTCTGGCAAAAGAGGGGTGGAATGGCGAAAGCAAGAACTAAAAGGACAACTTCGGGACGTAAGGGTGGCGGATCCTCCGCAAGGAGGAAAACAGCAAAGCGGGACCCCTTTTTGGGGGATGAACTGGCTATCATCATAACGGTAGCTGTCTCTATCTTTCTCTTTTTAAGCAATATGGGTCTTTGCGGTCCGGTTGGGGAGACCCTTCGCGGTCTGCAGCTTGGTTTGCTTGGAAATTTTGGTTATGCATTTCCAATCACTCTCTGCATCGTGATCGCTTTCCTCCTGATCAATATAGACAATCCATCTTCATGTTTCAAAATGACGGCATTCCTCTTCATACTGATCCTGCTTTCGTCCGTGGTTCAACTGACTGCGGGCGGCGGAGTTCAGGGATGGACGATTTCGGACTTGTATGAGGGGACTTTGAAGAATGGGGTCGGAGGCGGCGTGCTTGGTGGTGCCCTTGCCATGCTCCTTTATGGCATTGTGGGTCAGGCCGGGGCTTTGCTGTTGCTTTTTTCGATGATATTGATTTGCCTTGTATATATAACCGAAAAGCCTTTGATGAGGATGCTGGCCACGTCTTCTATTCATGCCGCCGACAGGGCGAGGGAAATTGCGCAGGAAGATCTGGCCATACTTTCCGAAAATGCGCGCTTTTTCCGGGAAGAAAGACAGCGGCTTAAGGAGGAACGCAGGGCTTACAGGCATAGGAGCAGGGGGGTGGATTATGCCGCCTCCAGGCTGCTGCCGGAGGCCGGGGAGGAAATATGGAACGAGGACGGTGCATCTTCACAGGATTCATTTCCCGGATATCCGGGGGGTGACCCGGATAATGCTGTGCCGGATTACGCATTTCAAAATCCTGTTCCAGACGGTGGTACCCTCCCTGCGTTTCCTTATAATACGGAGACAGATGTCAGGAACAGGGAAGCGTCCGCCCAGGTCCAAGGCGGAAATGAAGCTCAATCCGCGTCGGGGGAGGAGGTCGATGATTCGTCTTTTTCATCCTTTGACTTAATGCCGCAGGCGCTGAGTCCCGTTTGTGTCGCGCAAGCGGCACAAACGAAGGATGAAAGGCAAAGCCTTTCATCCTTCACATCCCAAAAGGGAAAAGGAAGGAAGAAAAAAGGGAAACGGAGGCCGGAGGGCGAGGACATCCCGATTTCCCAGGGCAGTGATGAAACGGATTCTTCTTCTGTCTTTTCCGGCAGGATCCTGGGTGAAGGGAGCACGTTGGAACCCGGGATGGAATGGGACGGGAACGGTCTTTCCGGCATCCCCGATCTTTCTTATTCCTTGGAAGATGAGGATGGACCCGTACTTCCTTTTTACAAGCCGGATCCTTCCAGAAGCGGCATTTCCAGCGCCAATGGAGTTCCTCGTTCCAATCCTGATGACCGAAATATTGGGGATTCCATTCAGGGCAATCCTTCTTTCGGGAAAGGGAAGGAGGCAGAGCTTGACTTCGTCAGGATAAACAGAAATGCCCCAACTCGTTCCAGAAGGGGCGAATATCAAAATGACAGGACTGAATGGCCCAGTCCTGCCCTGACCGAGGATGCGGCCTTCCCTGTGGGGGTTTCGGCATATCAGGAATCGGAGAGGCCGAAGCCCGCTCTGACAGGGGGGATTCGTCCTGCAGGCACCTCGATCAGTCAGGAGCCGGAGCGGCCCGGCCCCGCATTGACAGGAGAGGCTTCAGCAGGTGACTACAGTGCCTGCAGCGTGGAACCTGCACAAGATGTATCAGATTGGACCGATGGAGATTCCCTGATGGCTCCTTATGCCCCGGAAACTCAGGGTAATGAGTGGCCCGACAAATACAATTCCCGTCCAGACGGCATGCAGCAAGGCATGCGGGGAAATGAAGCATTTGGCAATGATGAGGAGGATAGCGGAACGGAAGATTCCGGACAGGGAATCGGCCTGATGTCCGAGGGCCTTGCGTCCACTGAATCATTTGAAACAGCCCAAGGCGCCGGCATGCCTTTCACGGGAAGCGCGGATGCCTGGGAAGAAGCACCGCCTAGTTCCGCAGGCGGTTCGCCGTTCCAGAGCTCAGAGCGGCCGGATCCCGCTCTGATAAATGAGAATGAGGAAGAGGAGGATGACTTTGAAGCTCCGGATCCCAGGGAGGTGCTTCTGAAAGCGGTGGATTCTTCCAACGGAACCCGGACTGTCACGACAGCCAGTGGGAAAATCATTACCAGGGACGTGGAGGATCTTTGGAAAAGGGCGGAAAGAAAACAGCCTCTGGAAAGAGGGGAAGATGTTTCATCCGGGGCAGAAGCCGCGGAAATGCCATCTCCGGAGGCGATGGAGGCCGCAAAACCCAAAAAACCGTACGTATTCCCCCCTCTTTCGCTCCTTCAGAGGGGTGGGCAGCAGGAAGAAAACAACCGTGAGGAGATTGAACAGAACGCGGTTATTTTGCAGCAGACATTGAAAAGCTTCGGAATTGGTGTCACGGTGACGGAGGTTTCCGTCGGGCCTTCCGTAACCCGCTATGAGCTTAAGCCTGAGCAGGGCGTAAAGGTTTCCAAGATTGTATCTTTGACCAATGACATCAAGATGCGGCTTGCGGCCGCGGACATCCGGATTGAAGCGCCGATCCCCGGAAAATCAGCGGTTGGCATTGAGGTTCCCAACAAGAATCCGCAAACAGTATTTCTTGGAGACATTTTCTCCTCCAGGGAATTCCAGGAGGCAAAGGCGAGGATCGCTTTCGGGGTCGGCAAGGATATTTCCGGGAAAACCATTGTAACGGATATCGCGAAAATGCCCCATCTTCTGATCGCGGGGGCTACCGGATCCGGAAAGTCTGTTTCCATCAATACTTTGATCATGTCCATCCTTTACAAGTACAAACCGGAGGATGTGCGTATGATCATGGTGGATCCGAAGGTTGTGGAGCTCCAGATTTATAACGGCATTCCCCATCTCCTGATCCCGGTGGTTACGGAGCCGAAGAAAGCCGCCGGAGCCCTGAACTGGGCCGTCGCAGAAATGACGGACAGGTACAATAAATTTGCGGAGACCGGCTGCAGGGATCTTAGAGGATACAACGAAAAGGTCGAAGCTGTCCGAAAGGATCCAAACGTCCCGGAGGATCAGAAAAGGGAGAAGCTGCCGCAGATTGTCATTATCATTGATGAGCTGGCAGACCTCATGATGGTCTCCGCCTCTGAGGTGGAAGACGCCATATGCAGGATTGCCCAGTTGGCCAGGGCATGCGGAATGCATCTGGTGATTGCGACGCAGCGTCCTTCCGTAAATGTTATTACAGGCCTGATCAAGGCGAACGTACCCTCCCGTATCGCGTTTGCGGTATCAAGTGGGGTTGATTCCCGCACGATCATTGATATGAATGGCGCGGAAAAGCTTCTGGGGAAGGGTGACATGCTCTTCTTCCCTCAGGGGATACCAAAGCCCGTCCGGGTGCAGGGAGCCTTTGTTTCCGATGAGGAAGTGCAGGCCGTTGTTGACTTCCTGAAGGAAAACTCGGAACAGAATTATAATGAAAGCATCACCGCGTCCCTGAACGGGCAGGCGCAGGGCGGCGCCTCGGGTAAAAAAGGAAATGACAACGACGCCCTGTTCCGTGAAGCGGCGGAATTCATCATTACTTCCGAAAAGGCATCCATCGGGAACATGCAGAGAAAATTCCGCATAGGATTTAACCGGGCGGCCCGGATCATGGACCAGCTCCAGGAGGCCGGGGTCGTTGGGCCCGAGGAAGGCACGAAGCCCAGGAAGATTTTAATATCACTGGATGAGTTTAACGAGATCTTCCCTTAACATAAATTTTGTCTGGGTTTATCCGTGGCATAAGTCCGACAAACCTGCATAAAATCTGGATTTAGGGCTTGACTTGACATGAAGCAATGCTGCGGATAAATCCGAACAAGAAAAGTTTGGAAACTCTGTCTTTGAAAAATGCCCGGTTAATACCTGGCGGGGAGTGGCAAGGCTATGAAAAAAGATATTGAGATTGCCCAGGAGGCAATACTTTCGCCTATTGCAAGGCTTGCGGAGAATTATGGGATTCCGGAGGAGGATCTGGAATTGTACGGAAAGAACAAGGCAAAGCTGGATGATCCCCTTTGGGAAAAGCTGAAGGATCGGCCGGATGGCAGGCTGGTCCTGGTGACCGCGATCAACCCTACGCCGGCCGGCGAAGGGAAGACCACCACGTCCATCGGGCTCTGCGACGCCCTGAACCGGATTGGCAGGCGTTCCGTTGTGGCTCTCCGGGAACCCAGCCTGGGACCCTGCTTCGGCATCAAGGGAGGCGCGGCCGGGGGCGGATATGCCCAGGTGGTGCCTATGGAGGACTTGAACCTTCACTTCACGGGGGATTTTCATGCCATCACCAGCGCGAACAACCTGCTGGCTGCCCTTCTGGACAACCATATCAAGCAGGGCAATGAACTTGACATTGATCCGAAGGAAATCTGCTGGAAGCGCTGCGAGGACATGAACGACAGGGCTCTCCGGAATATTGTCATAGGCCTCGGGGGCAGGGCGGACGGGGTGGCAAGGGAAGATCATTTCGTCATCACGGTGGCATCGGAGGTCATGGCCGTCCTCTGCCTTTCGGAAAACATGGAGGATTTGAAGGAACGCCTTGGCAGGATCATCGTGGCCTATGACCATAGTGGCCGGCCTGTGCGCGCTTCCGACCTTCATGCAGTCGGGGCCATGGCCGCGCTCCTTAAGGATGCCATGAAACCAAATATTATACAGACCTTGGAGGGCAACCTTGCCATTGTCCATGGAGGGCCCTTCGCGAACATTGCCCATGGATGCAATTCCGTCAGGGCAACCCGTTATGCCTTGAAGCTTTCCGACATCGCGGTTACGGAGGCGGGGTTCGGGGCCGACCTGGGGGCGGAAAAGTTTTTTGACATCAAGTGCCAGATGGCCGGGCTGCAGCCGGACCTCGCTGTATTGGTCGCGACCGTCAGGGCGCTTAAGTATAACGGGGGCGTAAGGAAAGACGATTTGCAAAAAGAGGATTTGGAAGCCCTGGAAAAGGGCGCGGCCAACCTGGAGAAGCATATTGAAAACCTGCATTCCTACGGCCTGCCGGTCGTGGTTGCCATCAATCGCTTCGCGACAGATACGGAGGAGGAGCTGCGCTTTTTGGAGAACTACTGCCGGGAGCACGGGGCGGATTTCTCCCTGTCCAATGTTCACGCGGAAGGAGGGGCCGGCGGCGAGGAGCTGGCCAGGACTGTGGAAAGGGTCCTTGGGAAGGGAAAGCCCACCTTCAAGCCGGTTCAGGTTCTTTCAATGGAATTGAAGGAAAAGGTGAGGGCGGTGGCCGAAAAAATATATGGGGCCGATGGGGTCGTCTTTTCCCAGAAGGCGGAGAAGGAGCTGGCAAGGATTTCCGGTTTGGGTTTCTCAGGGCTGCCGGTATGCATGGCAAAGACACAGTACAGCCTGTCTGATGACCCTTCCAGGCTGGGCCGTCCCAGGGGCTTCAACATTACGGTGCGGGATGCCTATGTCTCTGCCGGGGCAGGCTTTGTCGTATGCCTTACAGGGGACATTATGACCATGCCCGGACTTCCGAAGAGCCCTGCCGCCTTCTCCATAGACGTAGTGGATGGGCGCATAAGCGGCTTATTCTGAAAGGGAGGCGGAAATGGCAAGATTAAGCGAATGGCTTATCAATGTCCCTTACACGGTGCTGAGGGGGGATCCGGCGGGGCAGGAGGTGGAGGAGGTTGTTTTTGATTCGAAAAAGGCTTTGCCCGGGACGGTCTTTGTATGTATGAAGGGCGCCAATGTGGATTCTCACCGCTTCCTTCCGGAAATCATTCAAAATGGATGCAGCGCAATCCTTGTGGAATATCCATTGGAGATGCTGCCCGATCTGCCGGAAAGGCTTGCTTCGGATGTATGCATTATAAGGGCGGACTCCACCCGCAGCGCTCTGGCTGAAATTTCCGCTGCCCGCTTTTCATGGCCGGGGCGTGAAATGACGGTCATCGGCATTACCGGGACGAAGGGGAAGACCACCACGGCCCATATGGTCAGGGCGATATTGGAGGAAGCCGGGAAGAAGACCGGCATCATCGGCACGATCGGCATTCGTTACGACGACGTATTCATTCATACGAAAAACACCACCCCGGAGTCCTATGATATCCAGAAGTATTTCCGGGAAATGGCGGATAGAGGCTGTACTCATGTGGTCATGGAGGCCAGCTCGCAGGGCTTTAAAATGCACAGGACGGACGGAATCGTTTTTGATTACGGACTCTTCACAAATCTTGAGCCGGATCATATCGGGCCGAATGAGCATAAGGATTTTGAAGAATATAAATATTTCAAAAGCCGGATTTTCACGCAAAGCCGGGTCGGAGTTGTAAATGCCGATTCGCCCTATGCCGAGGAATTCAGGGAGCATGCCCTTTGCCCCGTGTATTCATACGGGCTTGACGCAGGCAAAACTTTGGATTTTTCCGCGAAGGAAATACGCCCGCTCAGGGAAGCCGGTTTTGTCGGAACAAGCTTTGAATATGTCCGGAAGGGGAAGGACGGCACCCTGCCTGTCCGGCTGGATCTGCCCGGGGAGTATAATGTCTCGAATGCCCTTGCGGCATTAAGCTTATGCAGCCTCATGGGCATTCCGGAGGACAGCATGCAGAGGGCGATGGAGAAAATCAAGGTCGATGGAAGGATGGAAACCGTCTTTCACAATGAGCGGATGACGGTCCTTGTGGACTATGCCCATAATGCCATGGGAATGGAAAGCCTGCTCCGGACGCTGAGGGCTTACCAGCCGGGAAGGCTGGTCCTTGTTTTCGGCTGCGGAGGGAACAGGGCAAAGGAACGGCGATACGGCATGGGGGAGACGGCCGCGCGGCTTGCCGATTTCAGCATTTTGACGGCGGATAATTCCCGTTTTGAGCGTACAGAAGACATTATCAATGACATTAAGTCAACGCTGGTTCCCGCCGGGGGGAAGTATATAGAGATTCCGGATCGGAGGGAGGCGATTGCGTATGCCATGAGCAACGCCCATCCAGGCGATATGATCGCGGTCATTGGCAAGGGCCATGAAGATTATAATGAGGTTAACGGGGTGCGCACCCATTTCCTTGATCGGGAGGTCATTTTGGAAATAGCGGAGACCCTGGACAGGCAGGGAGGAGGGTGCTGATCAATGAAGCCAGCAGATCAGAGCTTTGGATTTTCCGACATCGGCATTGAAAAGATTGTAACAAATTCAAGGGAGGATTGCGACAAAGCGCTTTTTGTCCCGATTATCGGCGAAAAATTTGACGGTCATGATTATATTGAGATGGCTGTCTCCAAAGGCGCGGTTGCCGTCCTGAGCAGCAGGGACATATCGGATTTCCGGAAAGAGCATCCTGAAGTGCGTTTCTACAAGGTGGATGATACGGTGAGGGCGCTTCAGGAAATAGGGCTTATGGAACGCGGAAAATACAAGGGCTTTGTGCTGGGGGTGACCGGATCCGTTGGGAAGACGACCACCCGGAGCATGACCGCCATGGCTTTAAGGGCGGGGAAAACTGTCTTTGAGACTTCGGGAAACCAGAATTCCCAGGTGGGCGTGCCAATAACCATGTTCGAAATGCAAAAAAGCAATACGGAATGCGCGGTAGTGGAATTGGGGATGTCTCTGCCAGGCGAAATGTCCAGAATCTCGGAAACGGCCTGCCTTGATGCCGCGATAATCACAAATATAGGCGACGCGCATATTGAGAATCTGGGCAGCAGGGAGAATATTTTGAAGGAAAAGCTGCATATATTGGATGGCATGCGGGATGGTGGGACACTCTACCTTAACGGGAACGATCCCCTGCTTTCGAATCTCTCCCTTGAAGCCATACACGGCTTTGGCATCGCGGCAGGGAAGACGATTCGGATCAGGCATTTTTCCCATGGGGATTTTCCGCTGAGCTTAAAGGCAAAGGGGGCGCATATGCTTCTTGACGCCATGGCGGCCATGCATGTCTGCCAGGATCTTGGCGTTCCCCTTGACGACGCGGCCAATGCGCTTTCCTCCTTCGGGGGGCTTCGGGGAAGGGGCGAGGGATTTCTTTCCGATAACGGGGTTTTCGTAATAGATGACGCGTATAACGCCTCTCCGGATTCCATGAGGGCGTCTCTGAGGGTGTTATCCTTAACCCCGGCGAAACGTCGCGTTGCCGTGCTGGCGGACATGCTGGAGCTGGGAGAGGAATCCGCCGCCCTCCATCGGGGGATCGGAGAATATATGGCTGATTTGCATTTGGACGCCGTTTTTCTCTATGGTTCCCTGAGCAGGGAAATCGGCAAAGCCCTGTTGGAGTCGGAGGGGGATAAAAGCGGTCCTCCCGCAAAGGTATTCATGTACGACGCTTTCCCATCCCTCAGGGAGGCCGTTCGGGCTTATCTCCGGGAGGGAGACGCGGTACTCTTCAAAGGCTCCCACTCCATGAACCTTTCAGAAATTGTCGATGAGTACAGGCGGAGCGCTTCACAGGGGGCCATTTAGCTTGCGATACCGAAGATGTTAGTCTGCAATTAAAATGGCCGATAAACCACTTTGATAGGAGGGCTGACAGAAGAAAGGATTATGAAGGCTTGTACGCAGAGGTCATAATTGATATCACGAATGAGGCCGTTGACCGTGCCTTTACCTATCGGATCCCTGAGGGGCTCGACCTTCAGCCCGGGGACAGGGTTCTGGTGCCCTTTGGAAGATCGGGACGGAAAAAAGACGCCTATGTTGTTTCGATCCTGGAGGAAACGGATCTGGAAAGTTCCAGAATCAAGGAAGTATGCGGCAAAACGGAAAAAGCCATTTCCGTGCGGGAGGAGCTCCTGCGGCTTGCCCTCTGGATGTCTGTGGAGTACGGCACTACTCGGAATCAATGCCTGAAAACCGTGTTGCCAGTACGAAGCACGGTACGCAAAAATTCCCGTCGTGAAGACCCGATCGAATCCCTGCTGGGCAATTTCTCTGAAAATCCTGACAGCAGCCCGCGAAACGGCTTTTCGGGCAGGGAGCGGGAGATTGTGCTGAACGAGGAACAAAAAAAAGCTGCGGCAACGGTCATCCGGGCTTTCCGCGCCTGCTTTGATGGGTCGTCTTGCCCCGCGGGAGCTTTGTCTTGTCAAAATCCGGAGCTTTCAAACTCAATTCTGACAGATGGGCCGTCTTGCCCCGCGGGAGCTTCATCTTCTCGGAATCCAGAGTTCTCAAACCCTGCTCTGAAGGGCGGGCCGGAAAGCCCCGCGGGAGCTTCGCCATATCAGAATTCACAACAATCAAACGCTGTTTCCCGTTTCCTGCTGCATGGCATTACCGGATCGGGAAAGACCGAGGTTTACCTCGAAATCATGGAAGCTGTGCTTCAGGCCGAAAGGCAGGTCATTTTCCTGATTCCTGAGATATCCCTGGCCTTCCAGACGGTGAAAAGAATAGCCTCCCGTTTTCCGGGCAAGGTCGCCCTGCTCCATTCAAGAATGAGCGCGGGGGAGCGTTATGAGCAATACGAAAGATGTGCCGGCGGAAGCGCCAGCATTCTGGTAGGACCCCGCTCGGCCGTATTTGCCCCTTTTCCCAGGCTGGGACTGATCATCATGGATGAGGAACATGAGGGCGCATATAAGTCGGAAACGGCTCCCCGTTACGAGACCAGGGACGTGGCCCGTATGCGGGCGCAGCTTTCCGGCTGTCCGATTCTGTACGGTTCCGCGACCCCCTCCCTGTCTATTTACGCGGAGGCTGTTTCCGGCAATGTCTGCCTCCTTCGGCTGAATAGACGGGCAAAGGAAGGGAGCATGCTTGCCAGAACGGAAATAATCGATCTTCGGAAGGAAATCAGGGATGGCAACCGTTCTGTTTTTTCCAGGAGGCTTCATAGCCTGATCGAGGAAAAGCTTGGCCGGAAGGAGCAGATTATGCTCTTTATGAACCGCAGAGGTTTTTCCAGCTTCGTGAGCTGCAGGAGCTGCGGCGAAGCCATCCGCTGCCCCCACTGCGATATCAGCCTTACCCTTCATTTGGATGGCACGCTGCGCTGCCATTACTGTGATTATTCCCTCCCCCTGATGAAGCTCTGTCCTTCCTGCGGCAAGCCTTACCTGGCCCCGTTTGGAATCGGCACCGAAAAACTTGAGGAGCTGGCAAAAAAAGAATTTCCTTCCGCGACCGTTCTCAGGATGGACGCGGACACCACGAAAAACAAAGGGGGATATGAGAAGATCCTGGGACGATTTCGCGCTCATCAGGCTGACATACTGATCGGGACGCAGATGATCGTCAAAGGCCATGACTTTCCGGATGTCACCCTGGTGGGGCTGATCGCCGCGGACATGTCCCTGTACGCTCCGGATTTCCGGGCACAGGAGCGTACTTTCCAGCTTATCACGCAGGCGGCAGGCCGCGCGGGGAGGGATCGTGACGGAGGAAATGTCATTATTCAGACATATCAGCCCGATCATTACGCTATCAGGCTATCCAGAACTCAGAATTACGAACTTTTTTTTGAAAAGGAGTATTCGTTCCGTCAGCTTTTGGGATACCCGCCGGTAGAAAAACTGATGACAATACAGATGAGTTCCGGGGATGAAGATTTTCTTACAATAACCGCGGAACAGGCCGTCAGGTCTGTTTCGGCATGCTGCGCGTCCCATTCCGCCGAGCTGATTGGTCCTCTTTGCGCCAGCGTCTACAAAATCAAGGACATTTTCAGGAAAATTGTCTACATAAAACATCCATCTCATGATATAATCATAAAGTTACGGGATGAATTCACATCCCGTTTCAGGGAAATTGATCGCAGGGGGCTGGTTCTTTTGAACTATGATTTGCAATAATATCCACCTGTACGGTTGAATGGCCTAAAGGCCATTATGAATACCCCTAAATTCGCAAAACCGCCCGCTTCGCGTGCTTAAAGATTTGCTTCGCAAATCGTTTTGCTCATTTAGGGGTAGGTTGCTCATCCAAAGCGATATTTTGATTACGGTAAACCGTATCAAAATATCGCTTTGGATGGCAACCGTACAGGTGGAATAATATTGCGTGAACAGCGATCAAAAGTAACTGTTCAGTCAAGCTGAATAGTTACGATCAAGAACTATTCAAATCAAGTCAGGAAGCCTGGCTGACGCGATAATGCATGGGCTCGTCAAAAATCAGAGTGACCAAAGATTACTCGGACAGGGAAGCCTGGCTGACGCGATGATGCATGGGCTTGTCAAAAATCAGAGTGACCAAAATATACTCGAATAGGGAGAAAAGTATGGCATTAAGGATGATCCGGGTTCTGGGCGATCCCATCCTGGAAAAAGAATGTAAACCTGTAAAAGCTGTAAACGGGCGTACGAAAGAACTGATTCAGGATATGTTTGATACAATGTACGATGCCAATGGCGTAGGCATTGCCGCCCCTCAGGTTGGCGTGCTGAAAAGGATTTTCGTTATTGACGCAGGGGAAGAAGATGGCGGGGCCTATGTATGCATCAATCCGGAAGTCACCCCGATTGGCGAGGAGACGCAGTTGGAGGACGAGGCCTGCCTTTCGGTTCCGGGGAAGGCCGGGAAGGTGCAGAGGCATATGCGGATTCACCTTCGTGCCTTTGACGAGAATATGCAGGAGTACGAGCTGGACGCGGAAGGAATACTGGCCAGAGCGATAGAACACGAAAATGACCACCTTAGCGGCATTATATATACGGAAAAGGTTGAAGGAGAGCTGCAGGATGTGGATTATGAGGAGGAAGATTACGATTGAGAATCATCTTTATGGGAACGCCGGATTTTGCGGCAAAGATATTGCAGGCACTCATTCAGGCAGGACATGACATTGTCCTGACCCTGACGCAGCCTGACCGCCCGAAGGGGAGGCATGGCGCCGCCCAGAAATCTGAGGTTCGAAAGCTTTCAGAGGATTACGGAATACCGGTGCTGACTCCGGAACGCCTTAAGTCTGATGAGGCCGCAAAAGAAGCTATGCGTTCTTCGGGAGCCGATGTGGCAGTCGTAGCGGCATTCGGGCAGCTTTTGCCTGAGGACGTCCTTGCAATTCCGAAACATGGCTGCATCAACGTACATGCTTCCCTGCTCCCCAAATACCGGGGCGCATCCCCCATACAATGGGCTGTCCTGAATGGGGATGGGGTTTCCGGCGTGACGACAATGCAAATGGATAAGGGAATGGACACGGGGGACATTCTGGAGCAGCTCATCGTACCGTTGGATGACAAGGAAACCGGAGGCAGCCTGTTTGAAAAGCTTTCCTCATCCGGGGCGGAGCTAATCCTTCATACTTTGCAATCCCTATCCGAAGGAAAGCTTGAGCCAAAGCCGCAGGACGATTCTCTGGCTTCAAAAGTCGGCCTCATCAAAAAGGAAGACGGCCATATTAATTGGGATGATTCCGCAATTCGGATCGAGAGGATGGTAAGGGGGATGAATCCCTGGCCTTCCGCCTATACCTTCATCCATGGAAAGCAGGTGAAAATCTGGGAAGCCGGGGTTCTGGAAAAAGAGGAACTTCCAAAGGGAGCCTCATTTGCCCTTTTTTTGAATGGTGACGGGAAAATGGCAGACCGGCAGGGAAAACAGGAAGGCAAGCCTGAGGAAAGGCCGGGCAGCATCTGGATTTCGGGAGAAAGGATATTTGTTTTTTGCGGAACAGGCCTTTTGGAGATTCTTTCCCTGCAGATGGAAAGCAAGAAACGGATGAAGGCAGATGATTTTCTGCGCGGCAATATGGCCTTTCTCAAGGGAAATGGCCAATAAACCACTTTAATAGAGGAGCCATATAGCCTGCGATACCGCGGCTGTTTGTCAGGGATTAAAATGGCTCAAAAACCACTTTAATAGAGGAGGCCGAGGATGAGGGATCTTGTTTTTTCGCTTGTCATGGACATTCTCGAAAAGGGCCGTTTTTCCCACGTCGTCCTCAGGGAGGCTTTCCAAAAGCAGGACGCGCTTTCCCGGCGCGACAAGGCCTTTGTAAGCAGGCTGTGCCTCGGGACAGTGGAGAGGACAGTTCAAATCGATTATATCCTGAATCTTGCCTCATCCGTCAGAGTGCGGAAAATGAAGCCATTGCTTCGTACTGTCCTCAGGGTGGCATCCTTCCAGATTCTTTTCCTGGACAGGGTTCCCGAAAGGGCCGCAGTCCATACCTCTGTCGAATATATAAAGAGACATGGTCTTGCCGGACTTGCCCCTTTCACAAACGCCGTCCTTCGCCGGGTTTCCCGAGAGAAGGAAGCCTTCCTTAAGATGCTCCGGGACCCTTCCGGGGCGCCTCCCCATGTCAGATCCAGTCTCCCGGAATGGTTATACGAACTTTTGAAGAAGGAGTATGGCGAGGGGGAAGCCTTGAGGATGGGAGAGGCCTTCCTTTCGGACGATCATGGGAGCTATGTGCGTTTCCAGGACGGACATGCCGAACTATGGGAGGGGGATGTGGCGGGGACGGAAGCCTTCCGAAGCGGTGAGATCACGATACAGGACTACGCCTCGCAGCAGGTCGGACTCTGGGCAAAGCCTTCAAAAGACGATTATGTCGTTGACGTCTGCGCAGCACCCGGGGGGAAATGCTGTCATGTCGCGGGAATGCTTTCCGGGAACGGCGTCATGGATGCCCGCGACCTGACGGAGGAAAAGCTTTCCATGATCCGGGAGAACATTTCCCGTCTCGGTCTTTCGAACATCCGGACAAAGGTCTGGGACGCCCGTGTTCCGGATCCCGGCCTTTTTGATGAGAATGGAAGGGGAAAGGCCGATCTTTTGCTTTGCGATCTGCCTTGTTCCGGGCTGGGAGTCCTGAAAAAAAAGCCGGATATCCGCTTTTCAATGGAACCCGCGAAAATACTGAATCTTCAGAAGCTCCAGAGGGATATTCTGGAGGCTTCCTGCCCTTATCTAAAAAAAGGGGGGCGCATGATTTACTCTACCTGCACCCTGACCCGGGAGGAGAACGAGGAGAACGCGTCCTTTATTGAAAAAAGATTCGGGTTCCGGCGCCTGCGGGAAGAAAAGCTCCTGCCAGGGAGGCCGTCAGATGGCTTTTATATTGTTGAATTTCTATCGGAATAAAGGGAATGCTGTAAGGAATGGAGAATCTTCGAAATCTGGATTATGAAGAATTGAAGGCATTGCTCATTTCCTTTGGGGAACAGGCATATCGCGCGGATCAGATATATGGATTCCTGCACAAAAAGTTTGTTTCTTCCTTTTCGGAAATGACAAATATAGGAAGTTCTCTTCGAAATCGCCTTGAAAATAGCTTCCACGTTGATTTGCCGGAAGCCGTCATGATGCTGGAATCCAGGATAGACGGAACCAGGAAATACGCCTTCCGTATGGCGGACGGGCAGATCGTTGAAAGTGTTTTCATGAGATACCGCCATGGAAATTCCGTCTGCGTATCCAGTCAGGCCGGCTGCCGCATGGGCTGCCGTTTCTGCGCCTCGACGCTTCATGGCCTTCAGAGGAATCTGAGCTGTGGAGAGATGCTTTCCCAGGTATATATGATCCAAAAGGATACGGGGGAGCGGGTTTCAAACATTGTCATTATGGGTTCGGGCGAGCCGCTGGACAATTATGATGAGACAATACGTTTTGTACGCATGCTTTCCGACTCCCGCGGCATCAACATCTCCCAGAGGAACATCACCTTGTCATCCTGCGGCCTGGTTCCCGAAATATACAGGCTTTCTGATGAAGGCTTTGGGCTTACGCTTGCCATCAGCCTGCATGCGCCGAATGACTCATTGCGCCGGTATCTGATGCCGGTGGCTGCCCGGTATCCTGTGGGGGATCTACTCAAGGCAGCGTCCGCTTATTTTGAGAGGACTGGCAGAAGGATCAGTTTTGAATATTCCCTTATTGAAGGGGTGAACGATTCCCCCCAGTCTGCCGCGGAGCTCTCTGGCGTCCTTTCAGAAGAAAGGGCGAGGAGAAAGATGCAATGCCATGTCAACCTGATTCCTGTGAACCCTGTAAAGGAAAGGGGATTCCGACGGCCTGACAGGGGGCGGTTGGAGCTGTTTCTTAAGAGGCTCAATGAAAATGGGATTCCGGCAACAATAAGGAGGGAGATGGGGGCGGATATTTCCGGAGCCTGCGGCCAGCTCAGGGCATCCCTCTCTGAGCCCTGACTGCTTCCGTTTTGTGACAGGCCGGGGCGGCATTGCTTCAGCAATGCTTTTATGGTCAGAGCAGCCTTTGACGCTCCGGTTTTATGACAGGCCGAGGCGGTATCGATATTTATGCAGCTTACCATGAGTAGATGTGCAATATGACGGCGTAAAGTTTTGCAATGATGATACAGGGAGAATTCTATGGAATATTTTGCAAAAACAGACACGGGGCGGAGGCGCCGCATGAATCAGGATTATGCTTTTGCTACAGACCGCCCTGTAGGATACCTTCCCAACCTTTTTTTGCTTGCGGATGGCATGGGAGGACATAAAGCCGGCGATTTTGCCTCCAGATATCTTGTGGAAGAACTGAAAAAGTATTTGGAACAATCCGCTTCCGGTCCTGCCGCAAGCCTGTTGAAAAAAGGGATTGAAACAGTCAATAGTGAGTTATACCGGCTGTCTCTGGAAAATGAAAACCTGCGCGGCATGGGGACAACGCTGGTAGCGGCCACGCTTGAGGAGCGGAATCTTACGATAGCAAATATCGGGGATTCCAGAGCCTACCAGATACACAGCCATCACATCCGTCAAATCACAAGGGATCATAGCTTCGTGGAAGAGATGGTTAAAAAGGGCCTGATGCGCCGGGGCTCGCCGGATTATCTTCAGTCCCGGAATATCATTACCAGGGCTGTGGGCATTGAGGAGAATGTTGAGGCGGACTTTTTTGAGGTTGATCTGTCCGAGGATGATTATGTGCTTTTATGCACCGATGGTCTCAGCAATATGGTGGACAATGAAAGCATTCTTAATATTGTGAAGGATCAGTCTCCCGTGGAGAAGAAGGTGGGCGCTCTGATTGACATGGCAAATATCAACGGGGGGAAGGATAATATAGGCATTATCCTCATCGCTCCATTCCGGGAGGAGGTGACAGAATGATCCTTCAGGATGGACAGGTCATAGACGATCGTTATGAGGTGAAATCCATGGTGGGTCAAGGCGGGATGAGCTTTGTATACCGCGCCTTTGACCGAAAAATGGGAAGGATGGTGGCCCTTAAGGCCCTGAAAGAGGAATACTGCGGCGATGAGGAATTTATCCGGAAATTTCAGAATGAGGCGCAGGCTGCGGCAAAGCTGAACCATAAAAACATTGTGGCTCCTTATGACGTGGTGGATGATGAGAAGGAAAAGCTTCATTATATCGTCATGGAGCTTGTGGAAGGGATCACGCTGAAGGAGTACATCAAGCGAAAGGGCGCCCTGAGCGACCGGGAGACTATTGGCATTGCCCTGCAGGTCGTGGATGGTATGGAACAGGCTCACAAGATGGGCATCGTGCACAGGGATATCAAGCCGCAGAATATCATCATAAGCGAATCCGGGATAGTGAAGATTGCCGACTTTGGCATTGCAAGGGCTGCGTCACAGCAGACAATTGACGCAACCGTAATGGGCTCCGTATATTACATTTCTCCTGAACAGGCCAGGTCAGGACTGTCGGATGAGCGTTCGGACATCTATTCTTTTGGATGCACGATGTATGAAATGCTCACAGGGAGGGTGCCGTTCGAAGGGAATACATCGGTCATGGTGGTCTTCGCCCACATGGAGAGTCCGGTTCCTCATGCCTCTGACCTTGAGCCGACGGTATGCACGGCATTGGATTTATGCGTATATAAATGCATGCAGAAACGTCCCGCCAACCGCTACCAGCATATCGAGGAGCTTGGCGAGGATCTCCGCATGGCACTGGATGATCCGGACGGTTCCTTCATGGAGGATGATGAAGCCCTGTCGGAACTGGAATCGGGAGAAGATGGTTTTCTGGACGAGGACCCGGAAGAAGAGGAGGGGTTTCAGGAGGGCTTTCTGGCTCAAAAGCAGCCCGTAGAGCCTTCCACCCCCTCGAACGAGTTTGACTCGGACATGTCAAACATATACAGATATATCTCCATTGCCTGCATTGCCTTGATCATTGGCCTTCTTTTCTTTATAGGGTTCAGAGTTTTTCTGTTCATGACTAGCGGCCCGGCAGTGGAAACGATGACCCCGACGTCGGAATCGACGGAGGAAGAGAGCGTACAGGCCAGCATCACGATATCAGCCATTGAGACGAGGCTTGCCGACATTATCGGAAAGACGGTCGATGAAGCCATGGGGCTGCTCTCTGAATATAATCTGAAATTACATATCGCGGATGAGCAGTTTTCCGATACCTATAATGAAGGTCTGATCATCGATTACAAGGGATCCGACAATCCTGAGGGCGACCTTTATCGTCCCGGTGACACGGTGGACGTGACCATTTCAAAGGGTCAGTTGACCATCTCCTTTTATAATGAAAGCGACCCGGACAGCATGGAATCCCTCCATGCCGTGAGCTTCCAGGATTTGAAGAAGCGGCTGGACGAAAGAGGGGTTAAGTACAGGGAAGTAAGGGAACATTCCGACGTGGTTCCGGAGGGGAATATAATACGTACAAACAAGGCCAGCACGGCGGAAGAGGGGGATCCGCTGGAAATCGTTGTCAGCGAAGGCGTTGCCGTAAGTCTCTCCCGTGTCCCTGAAATTGTCGGCCATACGGAAGAAGAGGCGATGCGTCTCCTTCTTGGCGCGGAGCTCCTGCCCGGCATGGTCAATTCCGTCCCGGATGAGCACACGGAAAAAGGCATGGTCCTGCAGCAGGAGGTTTCTCCGGGCACCTTGCTTTCCCGGGGGACTTATGTGAATTTCACGATAAGCTCAGGTTCGGAAGGTGACGCCTCGGTTCATATGGCTGCCTTGAACGCGGAGGATCCGACTATCGAAGAAATAGAGGAACTGGAGGATCCGGGAAGCGTGACGGAAGGCGAAGACGGAAGTGAAGAAGGAGGTGAAGGCGGAGATGAGATCGGCCCCGGCAACGATACTGAAGAGCACTGGTACGGAAGCATTAACCAAACCGTGACTCTTGGTATAGGCGGTCCGGGAGTTTCAGAAACGATGCTTATTTCTGTAAGATTACGGCAGGATGTTGACGGCGAAAGCCGATATACGACACTTCAGAGTGCCAGGACTTATGAGATGGGGACGGAGCTGCAGGTCGTTTTTTCCAGAATCGAAGGAATATCCGGCGTGCCTTATGGCACTGTGGAAGTAGTGGATGCAGCAGATGACGTAGTAATTGCGGAATTTTCCTGCGGCTTTGAACCGGGATAGGCAGGTTTCAAGGATGCTTTCAGGAAAAATATATAAAGGAATTGGCGGTTTTTACTATGTGCATACCCCGGAAGGGGATTTTGAATGTAAGGCAAGGGGGATTTTCCGGAATCGGAATGAGAAGCCTCTTGTAGGAGACGATGTGGAGATAGAGGAGGTCATGGACTCCGAGAAGGAGCGCTGCGGCAACATTGTCCGTCTCATGCCGCGCAGGAACCGGATGCTGCGTCCGGAAGTCGCGAATGTGGATCAGGCTGTCATGTTGTTTTCCCTGAAAGACCCTGATCCCAGCCTTCCCCTGTTGGATCGTTTCCTGATCAATATGGATGAAAAAGGAATACCTGTGGTCATCCTGTTCAATAAATTAGATTTGATGGAGGGGGATGCGGACAGGATGTCTTTTGTGTCCCGCGTCTTATCGATATATCGACAGGCGGGTTACACGGCCATCCCGATTCACACCAGGTCGGAAAAGTATGTAGGGGATGTCATGAAAATTCTCGAAGGAAAAACTTCCGTCCTGTCAGGCCCCTCCGGCACAGGAAAATCCAGTCTGCTGAATATTCTGTGTCCCGGCGCAGGGATGGCGACGGGGGAACTCTCCAGAAAAATATCCAGAGGGAAGAACACGACCAGGCATAGCGAGCTTTTCTGCCTTGACAACGATGTCTATATCCTGGATACGCCTGGATTCACATCATTAGCTGTTTCGGATGTGAGCGCGGACCGGCTGATGTACTATTATCCGGAATTTGAACCATATAGGACAAAATGCAGGTACAATACCTGCCTCCATATTGGAGAGTCTTTGTCAGATTGCGCGGTGAAACAGGCGGTTCGGGAAGGGCGGATTCCGGAGGAACGTTACCGAAGCTACCGGGGGCTTTACCTGGAGCTTCGGGACCTTAAGCAGTATTGAAAGCCTGCGCTCAAGATCCTGCCCTTAAAGGACTTGCATTTGATGACCTGCGCCTGGAGATTTTTCAAGGACCTGCACTTAAAGAGCTCTTCTTAATGACCTGCATCTGGAGATCTGCTCTTAATGACCTGCACTTAGGAATCCGCGATTAAAGAAAGGAAGGGTAAAAATGGCAGTAACGCTTTTGCCATCACTCCTTGCGGCCGATTTTTCTGATTTGGCCGGGGACATACATGCTGCTGAAGAAGCTGGCATCGATCACTTTCATTTTGATGTGATGGATGGCGCTTTCGTCCCAAATATTTCTTTTGGGATGCCTGTTATTAAGTCCATCAGGAAAGTCAGCAATTCCTTTTTTGACGTACATATGATGGTGGAGGAGCCGTCAAGGTATTTCAGGGAAATGAGGGATGCCGGCGCGGACGCCGTAACGATTCACATAGAAGCGGAAAGACATGTCGACAGGGCATTGTCGGAAATCCATGCCCTGAACATGAAGGCCGGCATAGCGCTTAACCCCGCCACGCCGGTTTCCGTTCTTGAAAATATTCTTCCTCTTCTGGATATCGTCCTTATCATGCTGGTCAATCCAGGCTTTGGGGGGCAGGAATTAATTCCTTACACCCTGGACAAGGTCAAAGCCGTAAAAGAAATGGCCTCCGGCTCTGGATGCCATGCGAGAATTGCTGTCGATGGAGGTATCAAACTGTCCAATATTTTGGAGGTAATGGATGCGGGAGCGGATTATATCATTGCCGGTTCCTCCATCTTTTCCCCGAAAGATCAAATTCGTGATAATATACGACGTTTTCATTCAATCATGTAATGATTCAACGTTCGCCGGATTTCAGGGAATTCCAAATGGCAAGCCTGCTTTTCATTTGGAATTCCCTGAAATCAGATGGGCGGACAAGGCATTGCGCCTTGTCCGCCCGCATGGGTATTTGCCATAGGTGTTAACTGGATAGTTGCGTGTTTGAATCATTTCCAGAACTGGGAATAGACCTTGCCAGGCTCAAGGACCTGTCCCCTTGAAGCAGCCAGTTCAGATACCGTCACCAATTGAAAGCCCCTTTCGATGAGGGCCGGAATCAGGCGTTCCGCGGCATCAGCAGTCTGCGAATAGGTGTCATGCATAAGGATGATGTCCCCGTCCCGTACCTTTTCCATAACCACCCGGTAGGTGTTGTCGGCATCCTTCGTGTCCCAATCCAGCGTATCGATAGACCAAAGGATTGACGCAAGTCCCAGCTTCCTGAGCTCTTCGGAAACCGCTTCATCCACCGCTCCTCCAGGGGGTCGGAGGGAGGTGGGGCTCTGACCGCAGGTTTCCTCTATCATATAATCCGCCTTTCGTACCGCGGGCCGTATTTCCGACAAGCTGATCACATTGAAATAATCGTGGTTATAGGTGTGATTTCCAATGTCGCATCCCATGGAGAGCATTTTTTTGACACATTCATTATTTTCACCGACCACCCTGCCCCCCATCATGTAAAAAGTGGCACGCGAGCCATGACTTTCAAGCGCAGCAAGGATGCGGTTTGTCACTTCTGCTTTTGGACCGTCGTCAAAGGTCAGGGCCACCATGGGCTTATTCGGGTCAATCTGGGACAAGGAAGCCGGAGGGGAGAAGGGCGCGTGTCCCATCGAAAGGTAATTATCCGGAAAGATATATTTCCTCATGACGTAACATCTTGTCCCTTGATATTCCACTTCATAATAGCTTCCCGTGCTTCCCATAAGACGGACTTCCTCATTTTCATTGAGTACCGCCGCGATAGAAGATTCACCATCCGGGGAGACGCGAGCATTGACAGCGGTAAGGACGCGAGCGTTCTGTGGGTATATTTCCCACTCTCCATGAGGGGACACTGCGGCAGCAGGCGCCTGCCCGCCATCAGGGGAAATAAGCTCCGTAGCCTCTGCGGCTCCCTGTCCCTCTTCATTCCCCGCCGCTTCCGAATGCGCCTCCGTTTGATCTTCCTTTGCCGAAGGGCTGATTTCTTCGCCACCATGACCGATTTTCTTTTCACATCCTGTCGTCAAAAGAAGCAGCAGGACAGCAAGGGAAAGAATCCTGCTTCCGCGAAATCTCATTAAAGACTGGGAGGATGCGCATGTCCGTTTTCTTTGCATTTTTCTTCCTTTCGATAAATATTTCGATAAATAGATAAAAATAAATATCTGTAGCTCTGAGCCGCCTGGGCGGCAAATGGGAAACGTCTTATAATGGTGGCATAAAATATGAAATTTGGCAAGTCTTTCTTGCTCTTGCCTTGACAATGCTTCTGTGTTAGACTTTGGCTGGGTGTTAAAAACACCCTGGGAGAATAGAATGATTAATTTCATAAATGGTACGCTTCGTGAAGCAAGAGATGGCATGATCGTGGCGGAGGCCTTTGGAATCGGATTTGGAATTCGTGTCCCTCTGTCCGTCCTTTCCGAGCTGCCCCCCATTGGATCCGAAGTGAAAATCCACACTTATTTTTCTGTCAGACAGGATGCCATGGAACTTTTCGGTTTCCTTCATCGGGAGGATCGGGACATGTTTGTGCAGCTCCTGTCTGTCAGTGGAGTTGGACCAAAGGGGGCTCTTGGCATCCTTTCTACATTGAAGCCTAATGCGCTGCGGCAGGCCATTTTGAGCGGCAACAGTAAGTTGATACAGACTGCACCGGGTATTGGGAAAAGAACTGCGGAAAGGCTGATTCTGGATCTTAGGGACAAGGTGGATGCAGGACAGGCTTTTGCCGGCACGGAAGGGGGGAAGACCACTTTTTTGGAGACAGAATTCTCCACAGCCGCCGGTTCTGCGGCCAGGGAGGCGGAAGAAGCCCTTATAGCGCTGGGCTTTAGCAGCGCGGAGGCTTCCAGAGCCATACGGAACGTGGATTTGAAGGATGGGATGAACGCGGATGAGATTCTGAAGCTAAGCCTGCGCCAGCTCTCCTTTTAGGCATGAGAATCATTTTTATCACTTAAACAAAGGAGGGAGATGGAACGAAAGATCATCAACACGGATGAAACGCAGGAGGATGTCAGGCTTGACGCTACGATTCGGCCGAAGCTGCTGGCTGATTACATCGGGCAACACAAATTAAAAGAAATGATGTCCGTGTATATTGCCGCCGCAAAAAAACGGGGCCAGTCGCTGGATCATTGCCTGTTTTATGGACCGCCCGGGCTTGGAAAAACAACTATCGCAAATATTATCGCGAATGAATTGAAGGTGAATATAAAGGTTACATCCGGGCCTGCCATTGAGAAGCCCGGCGAAATGGCAGCAATCTTAAATAATCTTTCTGAAGGGGACGTGTTGTTTGTCGATGAGATCCATCGCTTAAACAAGCAGGTGGAAGAAGTGCTGTATCCGGCCATGGAAGACTTTGCCATTGATATTATGATAGGGAAGGACTCATCGGCAAGGTCAATCCGGCTGGATCTTCCACATTTCACTTTGATCGGGGCAACAACCCGAGCCGGCCTTCTTTCAGCTCCTTTACGGGACAGGTTTGGGATTATTTCAAAGCTTGAGTTTTACACGGTCGAGGAATTAAAAGAAATTGTCCTTCGTTCCGGCAAGGTCCTAAAGGTTCAGATCAATAATGAGGGCGCTGAACGCATTGCGCTTAGATCCAGGGGTACGCCCCGCCTTGCCAACCGCCTTTTAAAGAGGGTCAGGGATTTTGCCGACATACGTTATGATGGGAAGATAACGGAGGAGTCCGCTGATTACGCATTGGACATATTGGACGTAGACAAGCTGGGCCTTGACCAGAATGACCGTGCTTATCTCCTTACAATAATAGAAAAATTTAATGGCGGCCCCGTAGGTCTGGAGACGCTTTCGGCCGCTTTGGGGGAAGACAGCGGGACATTGGAGGATGTATATGAGCCTTATCTCCTGATGAATGGCTTTCTGAACAGAACCCCCAGGGGACGGATGGCAACGGTCAATGCCTACAGGCACCTTGGCCTGCCATATCAGGATGTGCTTCGTTTTCCAGAAGAGACCGTATAGCTTGCGGCAATCGAAATGTAGTTATTAATGATGATATAGTTCCCACTTTGGGCATGATTTGGAAATGGTAGGGGAATATGGCAGAGAAAAATACAGTGGAAGTCGTAATCGACGGCCAGATATATGAGCTCAGTGGAGCAAAATCAGAGGCTTATCTCCATGAGGTAGCCGGCTACCTTAATGCAAAGATCCTGACGTTCCGGAAGGAGTTCAGGAATTACAATAAGATGGATGAAACCGTAAAAGCCCTCCTCCTGCAGATCAATGTCTGCGATGACCTTTTCATGCAGCAGGAGAAAACCCGGCTCCTCCAGAAGGAAATGGAAGAAATGGAGAGGGAAGCCTATTCCGCAAAGCACGACCTGATCAATACACAGATGAAGCTTGAGGCAGCGCTTAAGCAGTTGGAATCCGTTCAGCGTCAACTGGCCGAGTATGAGGCGAGGGAAAAAGCCAATACGGCAAGGGAGGACACGATGATTGAATCGGAAGATTCCAGAAAAGTCATTAGCGTAAAGGCAGGCGCGAGGAGCAGCTAATAATATCATGAATGACAAAAACGCATTTTCGGCGGAGCTGCTGGCGCCGGCCGGCTCTTTTGATTCCGCAGTAGCCGCAGTCAATGCGGGGGCGGACGCAATTTATATGGGAGGCCGGAGGTTCTCCGCCAGGGCATTTTCCGAGTCCGCAAAGTCAGAGGAGGACATGCTCCTTCGGGCCCTCCGGCATTGTCATCTTTTCGGTGTCCGTCTTTATATGACCCTTAATATCCTTTTCAAGGATACAGAGCTCCTTGAGCTTTATTCATACCTGCTCCCATATTATGAGGCCGGTGTGGATGGGCTGATAATACAGGATCTGGGGGTGGCTTCCCTGGTTTCCAGGCTTTTCCCCGGGCTACCTCTGTACGCAAGCACTCAGATGACTATTACCAGCCTGGACGGAGTGCGCCTTTTGTCGCGCCTCGGTATAAGGCGGGTCATTCTTTCAAGGGAACTCGGGCTTGATGAAATCCGCCTGATCCGGGACGGCCTGCTTGAAGAGGGGCTTGATGTGGAGCTGGAAGCGTTTATTCATGGGGCGATGTGCTACAGCTACTCTGGAGCCTGTTTTTTTTCTTCTTTTTTAGGCGGGAGATCCGGGAACAGGGGACGCTGCGCCGGTCCCTGCCGGCTGCCTTATTCTGTGGAATTGCCGGAAATCCGCAAGGAACGTATCCGGCAAACGGACAGGAAGCAGCCCGTGAAGGGGCAAAAAGCCTTTTACCTCAGCATGAAGGACATGTGTACGATTGACATGCTTCCCGCCCTGCTTGAAGCCGGAATCCGCTCGTTGAAGATAGAGGGCAGGATGAAGCCGCCTGTATATACGGCAGGCGTTGTCTCCGTCTACAGAAAATACCTGGATATGCTGAGGAAGGATCCTGAGGGATACAGGGTTTCGGAAGAGGACAAGAGAATACTTGCCGAGCTCTATGACCGGGGCGGGACGACGCATTATCTTTCCCGCCATAACGGACGCGGAATGATTGCCCTGGCTGAAAAAGCTTTCCGGGTCCCTGATGAAAAAGTGATTTCTGATATCAGGGAAAAATACATTGAAAAGAATAAAAAGCTGGCCCTTGATGCGGAGCTTTTACTTAAAAAGGGGCAAAGGGCCATCCTGCGCGTATACGGACAAGGCAAAGTTCGTCCTGTCCTTGCCGAGGTCGTTTCTGATCAGCCAATTGAAGCTGCGGAGAAGCTCCCGACAACGAGGGAGGAGATTGAAAGGGGGCTGTTGCGTACAGGAGGCACTGTATTTGAGTTTGCTTCCGTTTCCATCACGATGGACGAAGGGCTCTTTGTCCCGGCTTCTCTTTTGAAGCGACTTAGAAGAGAGGCTTTGAAGGCCTGCGAGAAGAATTATACCCGCGATGGCGTGTCTCTGGGCCGGAGTTCAGATCAGCCGAAACCTGTTGCCATAAATACAGTCCCTATCCCCATGGACATGGTTGAAATTCCTCCTTATCCCGAACCGGAGAGGAGGGTTTCGGTGGAAAGCGAGGGACAGCTTTCGGCCGCGCTTCTGGACAGGAAAACGGCCTTGATTTATCTGGATGAGGCGTGCTTTACGGAAGACATGCTCGGTAAAAAAATAAAGGAGATCCATGAGGCCGGGAAGAAGGCCGGGCTCCGTCTTCGCCGCATAAGCCGTTCCGATGACAAAGGGCCGGACTGGAGGGACCTCCTTACGGATAAAAGCCCTTTTCAGGGAGCAGCCCGTCCGGATGCCGTGCTCATCCGTACCCTTGATGAGCTGGGGCAGCTTTGGAATATCGCCGGTCAGGAGCCTTTTCTGAACGGTTCTTCAGGCAATTTGAAGGAGAGCATGTCTCCTGAACTTGTTTTTGACTACACTGTGTATGCCTTTAATCGTGAATCCGCCCTTCTGCTAAGAAGACTGGGCGCGCGAAGTCTGACATTCCCTGTGGAGCTTACAAGAAGGGAGCTGATGAATCTGAGAAGGAGCCTCGATTCCGAAAGGCGCGAGGGCAGGACCGTCTTTCCATGTATTGACTCACGGTTTGAGCTTGATTCCGACAGGGATCAGGCTGAGGCCTTTCCGGGGGATCCGGACGGCGGGAAAGAAGCTCTTTTTTGGGAATTGCCTGTATATGGTCGTTTTCCCATGATGGTCAGCGCGAATTGCGTCCTGAAAAGCTGCGGAAGGTGCGGGCATGGTAATGACACCGCCTTTTTGATTGACAGGATGGGGAAAAGGATGCCCGTGAAGACGTATTGCAGATATTGTTACAATCAAATATATAATGCGGATCCCTATTGCGTATACGATTTACCCGAAGAAATAAAGGGGCTTTCCCCTGACAGCGTTCGGTATGATTTTTCAAGTGAAACCAAGGAAGAGGCCCGGAGGATTTTGTCTGGCTGCCTTCCCGAAACCTTTACCCGGGGGCATTTCCGGCATGGTGTAGAGTGATCAGGAAATTATGGTTAATCTTTTTATTACAACAGGAAAATACATCTGCATTCTTCTGGTCCTTCTGTATACATACAGTAACTTTCGCTGTATTCGTCTGCGGGGCGGCGAGGAGCATGAGGCGCTTCTGGGCTGGCAGTATAGAATTATCCTGCTGATGCAGTTCTTATGCCACTTTATTATTTTTTTCAGGACAGAGAACAGGGCATCCCTTGTGCTGTATGGTCTGCAGGTAATCTTTTTTTCCGCCTATCCGTTCCTCATGAAGAAGGCCTATCCAAAGGCGGACGGCCTGCTGCTTAATAATATTTGTTTTTTTCTCAGCATAGGGATGATTATGCTGGAACGTCTGGATTACAGCAAGGCGGTAAGGCAGTTTGCCATCATCCTGATATCCATGGTACCCGGAATGCTCCTGCCGTTTCTGATGTCCCGTCTTGGTGATTTATCCCGATGGCGGCTTTTCTTCTGCATAGTCGGAATCTTGATGCTTTTTTCTGTATTTTTACTGGGCGCTGTAAGCTATGGCGCCAGGATGAGCCTGTCTTTTTTTGGTTTTTCCTTTCATGCTTCTGAATTTGTGAAGATCAGCTTTGTTTTCTGCATGGCGGGGATGCTGCCCAGGGCGCGCACATTCAAGGATATCCTGCTTTGCTCCCTGGCAGCGGCTGCCCATATCCTGATCCTTGTGATGTGCAGGGATCTGGGATCCGCCCTTATTTTCTTTCTTTCGTTTGTGGCCATGCTGTATGTTGCTACGGGGCAGCTTTTCTATCTTGCAGCGGCCGGAGGCATGCTTTTTTTTGCGGGAATCCTTTCCTATAGACTTTTCAGCCATGTCAGGACCAGGGTTTTCGCATGGATCGATCCATGGGCAGACATAGATAACAAGGGCTACCAGATAACCCAGTCCCTGTTCGCCATTGGCACGGGAGGCTTTCTGGGGCTTGGGCTTTTTCGCGGGCTTCCAAACAAGATACCTATAGTTGAAAAAGACTTCATCTTTTCCGCTATTTCCGAAGAAATGGGGGGGATCACGGCCATATGCCTTTGCCTCGTATGTCTTGGGTGCTTTATGAAGATGATGCAGGCCGCTTCCTTCTCTGACAAACGTTTTGAAAAAATTGTGGCCGTAGGTCTGGCAGTTCAATATATTCTTCAGGTTTTTCTGACGATAGGCGGGGCTGTCAAGTTTATTCCTTCCACTGGCGTGACGCTTCCCTTTGTGAGTTACGGGGGCTCCAGCATAACCGCCAGTTTTCTTGTTTTTTCCATTATCCAGGCGCTTTTTATCAAGAATCCGGAAACGGGATGGGCTGAGGATAATGAAGAGGATTGGGAGATATGGGATGAGGAAGAACATCCTTTTGGGAAACGAAGGAGAAGGATGGACGGATACTGGGATGAGGATGACATAGATGATCTCATAGAAAATTGGGAAGAAAGCGGGGACGTTTTTTGGAAAAACAGGGTGAGAAAGAGCTATGGGAAAAAGTCGTATGGCAGAAATCATTTCAGACGCCAACGGGGTGAATGGGATGAGTATTACGAAGACAGACCGGATGATCGGAATGATTACAATACGAGGAGAGGCAGAGTCCCATGGGATGATGACGGTCCCAGGGGTCGTTGGAGATAAAAGGGATGATGATCCCAGGAGCTGTTTGGAATAAATGGGATGACAAGGTTTCCGAAGGTCATTGAAGCTGAAATGGCCTGGGCTGACGGAAATCAGGTCAATGCCTCAAAAGTCACTGACGGAAAGGAGGTCGAATGCCTTTCGGGGAAGAGGAAAAAAGTGAAGACTGGCGGAAAGGGGCGAACCGAAGCATCTTCTTCATTACATGCTTTTTTTCTTTTTTGTTCTTCGGGCTTATAGCTTATATCGCCTGGTTCATCTATTTCGAGGCGCCGGGCCGGATGGGAAATCCTTATAATGCCCGTATGGAAGTGTTTGATTCCAGGTATCTCCGGGGGAAAATAATCTCTTCCGATGGAGAGATTCTGGCAGAAACAGAAGTGGACGCGAACGGCAAAGAAACGAGGGTATATCCTTTCGGGGAAGCCTTTGCCCATGTGCTTGGTTATTCCACCAGAGGGAAGACGGGTCTGGAATCCCTGGCCAATTTTTATCTGATGGAATCCAGTTCCAACCCCTTTTCCATCTTTCTTGATGAACTGAGGGAGAGGAAGAGCCAGGGGGATAATGTTACATGCACTTTGGACAGCGGGCTCCAGATCGCTGCAAAAAATGCCCTGGGGGAAAGGGCCGGAGCCGTAGTATGCATGGAACCCTCTACAGGCAGAGTGCTGGCGATGGTTTCTTTTCCGGGATTTGATCCGAATACTGTGTCGCGGGAATGGGAAGATCTGACCTCCCCCGATAACCATTCCGGAAATCTGCTGAATCGAGCGACCCAGGGCCTGTACCCTCCGGGAAGCACATTCAAGACTGTGATGGCACTGGAATATTTCCGGGAACATCCCGGGAATCCGGAAGCTTTCCATTTTGTCTGTGATGGGGAGTACAGGGAGGGGAGCAGGCAAGACTATGTTGTGCATTGCTATAGCGGGGAATCCCATGGGGAAGAGGATCTCGGCAAGGCATATGCTTATTCCTGCAATGCGGCCTTTGCTTATCTCGGGACAAAAACAGATCCGGAAAAGCTCAGGGAGCTTTCAGATTCCCTGTTTTTCAATGAAGAACTTCCGATTGCGCTGCCCAGCGCGAAGAGCAGTATGCCTGTTTCCAAGGACACAGGCACATGGCTTATGATGCAGAGCGCCATTGGACAGGGGGAAATTCTTGTGTCCCCCATGCACAACCTCCTTATAACATCCGCTATTGCAAATGATGGCGTGTTGCGTGAACCCGTTTTTTTGGAAAAGGTCAGTTCCCCGGCGGGCATGACGGTAAAGCCCTTTACAGCCGGCCGTCCGAGACGGCTTATGAGAGCTGAAGAGGCAGAGCTCTTGAAGAATTTCATGCGGCGCGTTGTAACAGATGGAACAGGCTCCGGGTTCAGAAATGCCGAATACAGCGCCTGCGGGAAAACAGGCTCCGCGGAATATATGAAAAGAGGAGAAAAGAAAACGGACGCCTGGTTTACAGGCTTTGCGCCGGCCGATGAGCCCACTATAGCCATTACGGTTCTGGTGGAAGACGGGGATACTGGAGGAAGGACGGCCGTCCCCATCGCCAGAGAGGTTGTGGATTATTGGATGAGCAGAAAAGCGCAATAAATAAGCGTGACTATTAAAGGCCCGGATGAGCAGCCGGTCTTAACGGCTGTTCATCCGGGCCTTCATAAGCCTTCCGCAAATAATCTGGTCCCACTTACTCCCCTGCCACGCGTTTCAAAAGAAAGCGGTACCACACAAAGGATAGGGAAACGCTCAGAAGAAGCCCGAAAAAAACATCCACAATGGAATGCTGCCGGATAAACAGTGTGGACAAGATGATCATAATGGAGGTCAGCGATACCAGCGCCTTGGCCGGCCGGTTAATATGTTCCAATTTCCGAACTGCTATATCTATCGCGACCGTACTGGAAACATGCATGCTGGGGCAAACATTTCGGGGCGGATCTATGCTGCGCAGCCAAAGGATGGCCCTTGAGCAAAAATCCCTCCCGGCAAGGGGCTCCCTGATATTTATCCCGTTTGGGAAAAATGTATAGATCAGGAGGCATATCGTGTACCCGGAAAACAGTATGAAGCAAAGGCCGAGGAAGCTTTCCCGGGATTCTTTGAAAAGAAACCATAGAATCGAGCCGGGGAAGAACACCCACCATGCCGCGTAAGCCAGGAAAAAGACAGGAATCGTTGGAAAGATATCGTCAAGAGGGCAGTGAATCAGAAAGACTGCTTTTGCCTCTGAAAGTTCAAGAAGCCCAAAGTATAAAAGATAGAAAGGGATATAGAGAAGAACAAGGCAGTATTTATGACTCAAATACCAGGTTTTTATTCTATTCATTATTGCATCCTTTAAAATATTCATATTGACAAAACGCATGTTCTGATTTATAATGCAGCTATCAAAAGGGATGTACACACTAATTTAATTATAGAATTTACAGGCTTGAAAAGTTTGCAGATTTGCAGGGACACACATTTGCTTGTATTTTTTTATTGCCTTGCATTAAATAGTGTGATAAAATGGGATTCAAACAAAAAGCATAGCATCCGCGGAAATGTTCGGACCATCTCCGCGGATGTGAAAAGTGGCTTTGGCGAGCCGCAATTCACAATGGTGTTGACCACTACTACGCTTGCGTTCCATTATAGATGAAAGAATATATTTACGCAAGGCAGTAATTACCTGTCGGCCATGAATTTCTTTGCTTTCAGGTTGCTTTGTAATTTTTTCACAACAGCATTCCGATGCTTAGATTTCAGGTAAACTTATCTTGTATTAATTATTTCTTTCTCTTAAATCCTTTCCTTGCATATACCGTGCCGATGCGCGGATGCTCCTTTTTTGGAATAATGGCTGTAGTATTATGGCACTTGCTTCCAGCCTGGTTTTGTACATGACTTATAACTCTGCCGGGATTTCTCCCGGCCTGTATCTTGCGTCAGACCTGGAAAGTGCAGGTTGTACGGGCGGTTCGTCAAAGCCCCTCTGCTTTTTGTTGGATTACAGAAATCCTTACAGAATGCAGCAGTGATATCTGAGAACCAGAAGATTTCGTTTTGAGATTTATTTTAAAGCTTTTATATCATTGACTCTTATTCTGAGACTCTTATTCTGAAAGACAGAGACAATGATACAAGATAGGCATATAGGTTTTCAAAACAGGTATATAGGTTTTCAAAACTCTACAGGAGCCGAATGCCAGCCTTGCCGGTATTTGGCTCTTTTCATTATCGCAAAGCGGCCGCTTGCCTTATGGCAAGCGCCCGCACGCGGGCGAGTAGGGGGATTTCATCACCCCTACTCTGTTTGTATATCAGGGGGGATGAAGAAGTGCCTTCTGTTTTTATGATAGGGCGGGATGCTTCTTCGAAGCTAATTCCAGCCTATGCTTTTTCCGGACGTGCCGATCTTAAGAAGGTCGTAGTCCCTGACTCGGTGGTAGCCATTGGAGATTTCGCCTTTTATGATTGTCCCGAGCTAAGGGAGATAGAGATAACGGATCGAACTGTGAATCTTCATCATGGTGTATTCCGAAAGTGTCCGAAGCTTTCCTTTTTCCATATCCGATTTCTGGATCCCCAGCCTTCCTTCAGGATATTCAAGGAGATTCTTAACGAGCTGGACAGCCGTATCCGGTTTTTTCTGGATATTCCCATGGGACAAGCCGAACTGACATTTCCATCTTACGAGGATGGCTTCCAAGAGGATACAATGGCAAGGGCAATCCATGAAAAAATTGAGGGCTGCGGTTATCAGTATCGTCAAACCGTCACACGGGAAAAGCTTGATTTCAAGGCTTATGACAGGCTCTTTTCATTTGCGGAATATGACACAAGGGAGACGGCAGCCCGTATCGCGATCGGCAGGCTTCGCTATCCCGCGGAGCTGAGGAAAGATTATCGGGAGAGATATCAGGAATATCTTATTCGGGAAAACACGGGAGTTTTGCGGATGCTTGTGGAAGAGAGGGATGTGGAATGTATTCGTTTTCTCGCCTCTCAAAATCTGATCACGGAGGAAGCACTGGACAAAACGCTCCCACTTTTAGCAAGAAACGGCTTTTCCGAGTACGCCGCAATCCTTATGCAATATCAGGGGACTCACTTCCGGAAATACAATGCTTCATCGGAGGAACAGTTTGTTTTTTAGCTTTATTTTTAGGAGATATTTTTTAGGGAGAGCAGGGTATGAAGTCCAGGGAGGAGCTGGATCTTTTTGGGAGAAAGTTGTTGGGCCAGACCAGGGCCGAACTCTTTTTGGAAATGAGGTTTATGGCCGAAGCGCTGGACAGCCTTTCCTATGTAATGGATCTTAATACGCAGCGTCTTGGAACAGAGGGAAGCTGTATTCATTTCAACCCTCTTTTCCTTTTCCGTCTGTACGTCGAAAGCCCCCAAAAGCTGGCCAGGCTATATATCCATATAATTCTGCATTGCCTTTTCAGGCATGTTTTTTCAGGCGTCGGGCGGGATGCCAGGCTTTGGGATTTATGCTGTGACATTCATGCGGAGTGGGTATTGGACAGCATGCATTATCCTCTGATTGAAAGGCCGCCCGGAGAGTTCCGTTCCGGATGGTATGACAGGATTTCCGAAAAAGCCGGTGTAGTGACTGCTGAAAGGCTTTACAGGATGCTGTCGGAGGAAAAGCCGGATTATGAAACGATGGAGCTTTTGGAAAAGGAATTCCAGAAGGACGACCACCGCTTCTGGGAAATAAGGGACGATGGGAAAGGGGGCGGTCATACTGAGTCTCCCCCTCCTGTTGAAGGTTTGAATCCCCCTGCGTCTCCTTTGCCTGATGGAGAGACGAGGGATGGGACGGATCATGATCGGATGGAGAGTCACGCTGAGAACGGCATAGGTGGTTCTCGGATTAAGTCATCGCCTTCAGAGGGCCAGGGTGGGAAATCCATGACTGCTTTCCAGGCTATGCCGGATGCCTGGAAGGATATCGCGGAGAAGATGGATGCGGAGCTTTCCCTTTTGGGCAGGGAAGCTTCCGAGGAGACCGGCAGTCTTAGCTGGTATCTTCATTATCAATGCAGGAAAAGGACGGATTTTCGAGATTTCCTTCGGAAGATTTCCGTCTTTCGTGAGGAAAATGTGATAGACCCTGATTCCTTTGACTATGGACTATATTATTACGGCATGGAGCTTTACGGGAACATGCCCCTGTTATCCGAAAATGAATTCCGGGAAGCGCGCAAAATAGAGAGCCTGGTAATAGCAATCGATACATCGGCCTCCTGCAAGGAAACACTTGTTCAGGATTTTTTGAACGAGACTGCGGGCCTTCTTCTGGAACATGGAAGCTTCTTCAAAAGAGTTGAAATTCTGATTCTGGAATGTGATGAAAAGATACAAAAATGCGTGAGCTTCCATGACCCTGAGGAGATGAGATCCTATGTCGATTCCTTCGAATTGAAAGGGGGCTTTGGCACGGACTTCCGGCCTGTTTTTTCTTACATCGATGATCTGCGCCGTAAGGGAGGCCTTCCCGGACTGAGGGGGCTTTTGTATTTCACGGATGGCTACGGCCGCTATCCCGAGAAAGCCAGGGATTATCTCACGGCTTTTGTATTTCCCGGCAACGCGATGGTGAATGATGATGAGGCTCCGGGCTGGGCTCTGAAACTGTACATTAACGAGGATGGTGATTAAGGAAACGCTGATTTAAGGGTTTCCGGCGCCGAAAACTACTTCATATTAAAAAAAGAGGAAGCGGAAAAGCTATGAATAGCAAGGAGCAGAAGATCTATGAATATTAAGGAGGCAAAGCAGGAAATCATCAATTCCGCAAGGGCATATTTTCGAAAGGATGAAACGGGGGCATACAGGATTCCTCTGGAAAAGCAGCGTCCCCTTCTCCTGATGGGGCCTCCCGGAATCGGTAAGACCGCGATAATGGAACAGGCGGCAGCAGAATTGGGTATCAATCTCTTATCCTATACGATCACCCACCACACCAGGCAGTCGGCCATCGGGCTTCCGTTTATCGCGAAACGGGTATTCGGAGGGAAGGAATATTCTGTAACCGAATACACCATGTCGGAAATCATTGCCTCCATTTATGAGAAGATCGAGTGTTCGGGTGTCAAGGAAGGGATCCTCTTTCTGGATGAGATAAACTGTGTTTCCGAGACATTGTCCCCTACCATGCTCCGATTCCTTCAGTACAAGACATTTGGCATGCATCCCCTGCCGGAGGGATTTATGATCGTGGCTGCGGGCAACCCGCCTGAATATAATAAATCTGTCCGGGATTTTGACATTGTCACGCTGGACAGGATACGCAGAATTGATGTTTCCGAGGATTTCCCGTCTTTTAAGGAATATGCCTACAGGAATGGGGTGCATGGATCCGTGCTTGCGTATCTCGAGATTCGAAAGGATCATTTCTATTCCGTGAAACAGGAACTGGATGGCAAATCATTCGTTACGGCAAGGGGATGGGAGGATCTTTCCCGGATCATCCAGGCCTATGAAGAAATGGAAATCCCTGTTACGGAGGATCTGATTAAGGAATATGTCAGGGACGAGGAGATTGCCCGGAGCTTTTCAGTCTATTATGAACTGTATAATAAATACCGCAATATCTACAGAATTCCGGACATTCTTTCCGGAGATTTCCCCAAAGGGTCTTTGGATCTTGTTTCTGCCCCGTTTGATGAAAAACTAAGCGTCCTTTCATTATTGGTTGATACTCTGAACCAGGAGGCAAGGGAATATGCGGATAATCTTGCCATACAGAAGGTGATATTTTCCACCATCAAAGAGCTTGGTGATTCCATGAAAGAAACCCCGGATAATGGCCTGCCACGGCAGGAACTTTGTAATCGGGATGTCCGGGATGGAGTCTCTTATCGAGACGCGTTATACAGGAAAACAGGCATGATGGAGGAGGAGCTGAGACGGAAATCGGATGCGGGAATGCTGACGCGCGAGGATGGACATAACATGAAAATGGCCATAAAGGAGCTCAGGAATCTTCTCAGGCTTATGTCATTGGACGAACAGGGGAATGGGTATGAAGCCGCAAAGGAATGGTTCCAGAAACGGGAGGAAGATCGTCAGGCAAATATCCGGAGCACGAACAGCCATTTAAGCAATGCCTTTTCCTTCCTCGACACTACCTTCGGTGAGGGGCAGGAGCTGGTCATCTTCCTCTCGGAGCTTTCGGCTGGTTATTACACCTTGAAATTTGTGACGGAATGTGGGAACGATGCATACTATCATTATAACAAGTTCCTCCTTCTTCATGACCGAAGGGAGGAGCTGCGCCAGGAGGCTTTGAAAATATTTGACGCCTTTTGAAATTAGGCTTATACTTTTGACTTGAGTTACTTGTATAGCTTTATAGCAGGGGAGGAGAGCATGAGCGTCCAGATTATCACTATTTCAAGGGAGTTTGGCAGTGGCGGCAGGGAAGTAGGAAGAAAATTGGCAGAGCGTCTTAATATCCCATTTTACGACAAGGAGATCATAGAGAAAACTGCCTGGAAAACCGGCTTTGCCGAGGAATATATCAAAAATCAGGGGGAACAGGCTTCCGCAAGGAACTGGTTTGAATATTCTTTTTCCGCCAGGAACCAGGTTTTTGGCATGAGTCCGGAGGATTTTCTCTTCACTAAGCAGCGGGAAGTGATTGAAGAGCTGTCGAAGCAGGGATCCTGCGTCATTGTGGGGCGTTGTGCCGATTTCATCCTCAGGGAAAGGAAGGATGTGCTGAATGTGTTTATCCATTCGGATATTTCCTTCCGAAAGAAGAGAATTACCGAGATTTATGGGGAACCAGAACATACGGACAAGATGCTTCGCGACATTGACAAGAAAAGAGCCTTCCATTACAAATATTATACTGACAGAACCTGGGGGAAGAGCCAGAATTATGATCTGACATTGAATACAAGCACACTGGGGATAGACCATTGCGTCGAAATCCTGGCTGCTTTATACCACTCAGCATTAAACAAGGACGGTGAATAGGAGATATATACTTGGAAACGATTAAGATTCTTTCAAAATCTATACGGGAGTTTCGCCATGCCTCGATCATGGCTCCTATACTTGTCAGCGGAGAGGTGGTGATGGAATGCATTATCCCTTTCATAACGGCCAGGTTCATCAATGAAATCAAAGCAGGATGCGGCCTTTCCGTGATATTTTCTTACGGGGGGATCCTGATCGTCATGGCGATGATTTCCCTGATTTTTGGAATGGGGGCCGGCAATTACTGCGCCACTGCTTCTACCGGCTTCGCGAGAAATCTCCGCAGGGATCTTTTTTACAAAGTCCAGGAATTCTCTTTTGAAAATATAGATCATTTTGATACGGCTTCTTTGGTTACAAGGATGACAACGGACATTACGAATGTCCAGATGGCTTATATGATGCTTGTCAGAACAGCCTTCCGATGTCCCCTGATGCTTATTTTCTCTTTCACAATGGCCTTTGTCATGGGAGGGAAAATGGCATGGATCTTCATTTTTGTCATTCCGATTCTCGCTTCCGGACTGATCTATGTCATGAGGAGAACCCTGCCCCTTTTCCGCGCCGTATTCAAAAAATATGACCGTCTGAATGAGTCCATACAGGAGAATATTGCGGGAATGCGTGTCGTCAAATCCTTCGTCAGGGAGGAATATGAGAAGGAAAAATTTGACACGGCGGCTGAGAACCTGGGGCGGGATTTTACGACGGCGGAAAAGATTCTGGCCATCAACGGCCCCCTTATGCAGTTTTGCCTTTACATTGTCATGGTATTTGTCCTGGGCTTTGGATCCTATGTGGTCATCAGCTCAAGGGGAATGGATCTGGACGTAGGCCAGCTTTCCTCCCTCCTGACTTACAGCTTCCAGATTCTGATGAGCCTGATGATGCTTTCGATGATTTTCGTCATGGTAACGCTTTCCATTGAATCCGCCCGCAGGATTGCCGAGGTTCTTGAAACGGAAAGCAGCCTGAAGAATCCGTCCATTCCCATAGAGGATGTCATGGATGGTTCCATAGATTTTGAGCATGTCAGCTTCAAATATCATAAGGACGCGGAGAGAAATGTGCTTTCCGATATCGATCTGCATATCAAACCGGGGGAAACCATAGGAATTCTGGGTGGGACGGGATCCTCCAAGTCCTCCCTGATCCAGTTAATACCGCGGCTTTATGATGCCACAGAGGGCACTGTACGTGTTGGCGGTGTGGACGTGAGGGATTATGATCTTGCGGCTCTTCGGGACCAGGTCTCGGTGGTGCTGCAGAAAAATGTGCTTTTCTCGGGAACAATCAAGGAGAACCTTCGTTGGGGGAATGCCAACGCTACGGATGAGGAAATTGAAAAGGCCTGCGTCCTTGCCCGGGCTGATGAATTCATTCAACAGTTTCCGGATAAATATGACACGTATATAGAGCAGGGGGGCAGCAATGTGTCCGGAGGGCAGAAGCAGCGCCTGTGCATCGCAAGGGCACTCCTCAAAAAGCCAAAGATTTTAATCCTTGACGATTCCACTTCGGCGGTGGATACGAAGACGGACGCTTTGATTCGAAAGGGCTTCCGGGAATACATCCCCGAGACCACAAAAATCATTATCGCGCAGCGTGTTGCTTCCGTTCAGGATGCGGATCGGATCATCCTTCTTGAGAAAGGCAGGATTGCCGCCATTGGCACGCACCAGGACTTGATGGATGGAAATGAAGCTTACCGCGAGGTTTTCTATTCGCAGCATAAATATGGAGGGGAAGAAAATGCCTGATGAAAGGAACAAGCCCGCAGAAGGGGAAATACAGGACGGGCAGAGGGATGGAGGAAGGATGTTTTCTTCGTCCCGTGGGAAAAGGGGCGAAAGGGGAGGGGGGAAAAGCCTTCTCCGTCTTCTGAGGCTTCTTTTTTCCTTTTACCCCCGACTGCTTCCATTCACATTGTGCTGCATCTTTATCAATGCGTGCGTGTCTGCCATGCCCGCCATGTTTCAACAACGCGTAATCGCCGTGATCGAATCCTCATGGAAGAACGGGGATTGGGGAGGGGCCTCCAAACTGATTTTTCGTTATGTCGGCATCCTTGTCATCCTTTATATCATTTCTATTATTGCCGGTTTCACATACAGCCGTATGATGGCCGTCATAACCCAGGGGTCTTTGATGAAGCTGCGGGAACGGCTTTTTAACGGCATGCAGGACTTGCCAATCCGCTTTTTTGATACGCACAGCCATGGGGACATCATGAGTTATTATACGAATGATATAGACACGCTCAGGCAGATGATAGCCATGAGCCTTCCTCAAACCCTGGTTTCCGCTATTTCCGTGACGACTGTGTTTTGCATCATGCTGTATTATTCCCTGTGGATGACGCTGGTCGTGGTTGGCGGAGTCCTGATCATGACCAGGGTTGTCAAGTCCGTAGGCGGCGGATCCAGCAAATATTTCATGAAGCAGCAGAGGGAAGTGGCAAAGACAGAGGGTTTTGTCCAGGAAATGATGAACGGTCTGAAGGTTGTCAAGGTTTTCAATCATGAGGAGAAAGCCGGAGAGGATTTTGACAGGATAAATAATGAGCTTTTCCGCGTCTCCGAACGGGCGAATAAATACTCCAATACCCTGATGCCGATCCTTGGGAATATCGGAAATATTCTCTATGTCATCGTTGCCGTTGTCGGAGGACTGCTGCTTGCCTTGCGCGTGCCGAATGTGAGCATTTCGGGCATGGCGCTGGGAATATCCATAACCGTCCCCTTTCTTAATATGACAAAACAGTTTGCCGGCCAGATTGGACAGGTCTCCAACCAGATCAACGCGGTTGTCATGGGTCTTGCGGGAGCCGGAAGGATTTTTTCATTGATGGATGAAGAACCGGAAAAGGATGAGGGTTATGTCACCCTTGTCCATTGCGAGGAGCATGACGGAAAAATTGTGGAGGTAGACAGAAAAACGAACTCGTGGGCATGGAAGAGGAAGCTTGAAGATGGGACTGTGGAATTCAGGCCACTCAGGGGCCATGTCGAAATGGAAGATGTCGATTTTTCATATGATGGAAAGAAAACGGTTCTGAAGGACATCAAGGTTTATGCCAAACCGGGGCAGAAGGTGGCTTTCGTTGGCGCTACGGGCGCAGGCAAAACGACAATTACAAATTTGATCAACCGCTTTTATGATATACAGAAGGGCCGCATAAGCTATGATGGGATTGACATAAAGAAAATCAGGAAGTCGGATTTGCGTCATTCCCTCGGAATCATTCTACAGGAAACCGTTCTTTTCAGCGGCACAGTCATGGATAACATCCGTTATGGCCGGCTGGACGCAACGGATCAGGAATGCATTGACGCAGCAAAGCTTGCCGGAGCGGACGATTTCATCATGCGGCTTCCAAAGGCATATCAGACACAGATTCGGGGAAACGGATCGAATCTGTCCCAGGGACAGCGGCAGCTCCTTTCCATTGCCAGGGCAGCGGTAGCGAATCCTCCGGTCATGATCATGGATGAGGCCACCAGTTCCATTGACACAAGAACCGAGTCCATTGTGCAGAAGGGGATGGATGCCCTGATGGCGGGAAGGACCGTATTTGTAATTGCCCATCGCCTCTCCACCGTTCAGAATTCCGATGTCATCATGGTGTTGGACCATGGCCGCATCATTGAGCGGGGCAGTCATGACGAACTGATTGCGGCAAAGGGCAATTACTACCAGCTTTATACGGGGGCCTTTGAACTGGAATGATTTTTCTGAAAAATGTACTTGCAGAATTGATGGTGTTGTGGTATAGTCTTTTCTGTTGCCACAGTAGCACAGTCGGTAGTGCATTTGATTCGTAATCAAAAGGTCAGCGGTTCGAGTCCGCTCTGTGGCTGGATTTTGACCCCTGGGAAGTTTTCCCCGGGGTTTTTTTATTATCGCGGAAGCTGCGGAAGGAAATATTCCGGCTTACGCCGGACGCAGGATTCCTTCCCCGCAAGATCGTTAAAATGCGGCAAGGAATAGCTTTCCTTGAGGAAAATGCAGATTGGACACCAGGAGGGTTTATGGGTGGAAAAAAGAAAGATTGGATTCTTTTCGTATTTATCTTTATCGCGCTTATACTCAGCACCGTTCCGGCCCTGCTTCGATATTTTAAAACAGAACCAGAAAGCAGGTTCTGGGTCATTGTTGAGGGCGGGAAGGGAGAGATAATGCGTGTTCCGCTCGATGAGGATGCCAGATATGTCATCAAAGACGGTGCCGCTGAAAAAGCCGATGGCTCTGTAACGCTTGATTCCCTGGGGGAGGAGGCATACCCTTCAAAGCATGATGTGAATATACTGGAGATTAAGGACAATGCTGTAAGCTGCATAGAATCTAATTGCTCCAATCAGGTCTGTGTCAGCATGGGACAGTTGACGAATGCCTCCTATGATATCCCCATTGTCTGCCTCCCTCACGGAATTGTTATTGTAATAGAAGAGTCATAGCGATTGCGATATCGCAGATGTATGCCGGTAATTAAAATGGATAAAAAACCACTTTGATAAAAGAGTCATAGCGATCGCGATACCGCAGATGTATGCCGGTAATTAAAACGTATAAAAACTATTTATAAAAGAGTCCGACAGAAGTGAGGCGGAATGAGCCTTTCTATAACAAAGGAATTTGGGAGGGTTGTGATGAGAACGGCAATCATTACCGGCGCAAGTTCAGGCATGGGGCGGGAAATGGCGCTCGCTATTGACCAAAAAATCCGTCAGATTGAAGAACTGTGGCTGCTTGGCCGGAGAGAGGAAAGGCTCAGGGAACTTGCGAACAGCCTGAGCAGGAAATGCAGGGTCATCTGCCTTGACCTTTGCTCGGCCACGGCCATACGGGACTTTGAAGAACTATTGAAAGCAAAGAATCCTGAAATCGTATTTTTGGTTAATGCTGCCGGCTTCGGGAGAATGGGCCGGATCTCTGCGCTTTCGCTGGAAGAACAGCTTGCCATGCTGGATATTAATTGCAGGGCGCTGACGGCTCTGTGCCGGATTTGCCTGCCCTATATGGCAGAAAAAAGCAGAATCATAAACTTTGCGTCTGCCGCGGCCTTTTTGCCACAACCCGGATTTGCTGTCTATGCGGCCGGAAAGAGTTACGTCCTTAGTTTTTCCAGGGCCCTGAACGCGGAGACGCGGAATGCCGGCTGCCATGTGACCGCAGTCTGTCCGGGTCCGGTGAGAACGGAATTTCTTGATCTGGCAGGAAAAATACCTTCCTACAAACGTTTTTTCATTGCGGACGCAAAAAAAGTCGTGCGCAAAGCATTAAAGGACAGTCTTGAAGGGAAGGACGTTTCTGTATATGGACTTGGCATGAATTTGTTTTACATGATTACGAAGATCATCCCTCATGGGGCAATTTTGCTGTTGTTCAGAAAGAGATGAAAAGAATGAGTTACTACTCAGGTAGCCGCTTGCACTCGCTGCAAGCGGCGCACACATAAGCCGAAAAGCAGGCAAAAGACGCAAGGGAATGCGCGTAAGCGCCGCGTCTTTTGCCGTAACTGCTCAGGGAACCTGAGCAGTTGCAAGAATGATTCAATCGAGGGTTCTGCCTGATTCCGGAGGATGGAAATGAGGGAAATAATTATTGGACAAAATGAATGCGGCCAGCGTCTGGACAAGCTCCTCAGGAAGTTTTTCAAAAAGGCGGGAGATGCTTTTCTATACAAGATGCTTCGGAAAAAAAACATTCTTTTAAACGGGAAGAAGGCCATGGGAAGGGAAATTCTTTCGGAAGGAGATTCCATCAAACTGTTCTTTTCCGAGGATAGCCTCGCTGCCCTTACGGGTCGGGAATCATCAGATCCGAATGAGGCCGAAAAGCCTTTTTTTTCATTGCCTGTCTGCCTGGACGAATATATTCTGTATGAAGACAAACACATTATAATTCTGAACAAGTCGTCAGGACTGTTATCCCAAAAGAGCAATGGCTCTGATCTTTCAATTAACGAATTGTGCCTTCTCCATATGGAAAAAAACGGTGAGCTATCGGACAAGCAGAAAGAGACATTCCAGCCTGGGGTCGTGAACCGTCTGGATCGAAATACATCCGGAATCCTGCTTTTTGGAAAAACTCTTCCCTCTATTCAAATTCTGTCAAAGCTGATTTCAGACCGGAAGATAAAAAAGTATTATCTGGCAGTGATTTCCGGCATCCTGTCAAAAGGCGGGATATACAGGGCCTATCTGAAAAAGAATAATAAATACAACCAGGTGGAGGTGTGTGAAAAGGCATTTCCGGGTTCGTCGGAGATCAGGACCGAATTCACCCCCATCTACAGCCATGAAGGGTCAGGTGGATGTCCCGCCTGGTCCGTACTTTTGGTACATCTGATTACGGGCAGGACACATCAAATCCGAGCTCATTTGGCCCATCTCGGACATCCAATTATTGGCGATTCAAAATATGGGCATCCAGAAGATAATTTATTTTGGAAAAGAAAAGAAGCTGTTAACAGTCAGCTTCTTCACGCTTACAGCATACAATTTCCGGAAATGGAGAATGGCTTGCTTTCTTATTTATCGGGCAGAGAATTTCATACCGGCATTCCCGCCGGGTTTCTCCCTTTTTTTCCGGCCTCAAAGCATGCCTTATTATCTAAGCAGCTTTTGTTTGCCCTGATTCAATAAGATACTCGCAAATTACCATTTGACAAAGCGCTCATTTTGGGTTAATTTAATTCAATGATTCTACAGGGCTTTTCTGCCCGCAATTCCATAGGTAATTAGATGTTAGCAAAAATTAACAGCGCAGGTATCCGGGGCATGGACGGATACCTTGTTTCAGTACAGGTAGACGAAAGCTTCGGGCTTCCGCGGTCGCTCATTGTCGGAAATGTGTCGGCAAGCGTCAGGGAGGCTTTGGACAGGTGCGCCGTCGCCCTGAAAAACGGCGGCATGGCCCTGCCTCCGAGGCGCCTTACCATCAATCTCCAGCCTGCTGATATACGAAAGGATGGCACATGGTTTGACCTCCCCATCCTGACCGGCATGCTTAAGGCGATGGGGATGGCAGCGGACTTCCCCTTGTCTGATTATGGCTTCTTCGGAGAGGTGGGTCTGGATGGGCAGATCCGGCATGTGAGGGGGACGCTTTCCCTCGTGGCCTGCATGAAAGAAGCGGGTTATGTCGGAGCCGTGGTTCCGGAAGAGGACGTGCAGGAAGCCCTGGTGGTAGAGGGAATGGACATAATCGGCATTAAAGATGTCGGGGAACTCCTGGACCTTCTCAAATCAGAAAATGCCTTCAGGACCTTTCCGAGGCCTTCTCCGGAAAGGCAGGAAAAAAGCGAAAAATATGATTATGATTTCAGTGAGGTGAGGGGACAGGAATATGCTGTGCGGGCGGCAATGATTGCCGCGGCAGGAAATCATGATATCCTCTTATCGGGAACGGCCGGATCGGGAAAGACGATGATTGCGAAAAGGATTCCTGGCATAATACCGCCGCTTTCCAGAGAAGATGACATTGAAATAACTAAGATTTATTCTGTGGCCGGCATGCTTCCCAAAGGATCCGCGCTTTATGGAAGGCGGCCTTTCCGCGCGCCTCACCATACCATCACGACAGCCGCCCTTCTCGGCGGCTCTTCCCAGGGCGGGATAATGCCCGGGGAACTGGCGCTGGCTCACAAAGGGGTGCTTTTTCTGGACGAGCTTCCTCTTTTCTCCCGGGCATCGATAGAGGCTCTCCGACAGCCCCTGGAGGACCGGAAGGTGCTGATCAACCGTCTGCAGGGCAGCTTTTCCTATCCTGCGGAATGTATGCTGGTTGCGGCCATGAACCCCTGCCCGTGTGGTTATTATCCGGACAGAAACCGCTGCAAATGCACGCCCTGGCAGATCAGGGCTTATCAAAGGGGCATTTCCCGTCCGATTCTCGAGAGGATCGACCTCTGTGTGGAGGTATCGCCTCCCGAATTCCGGGACGCGGTTGAAGCCCGTCCCTCCCTTTCATCGGCAAAAATCCGGGAACGGGTCATCCAAGCCCGAAAACGTCAGGCCTCGCGCTTTGAAAAAGAGGCGGACGTGCGGGTGAATGGCCGTATGGGAATACGGGAAATAGAAAAATTCTGCCCGCTTTCAGAAAATGAACTGGATTTCATGAAAAAGATTTATACATTGAAAGGCTTATCCATGCGGACATATCACAAAATCCTGAAAGTGGCGAGAACGATTGCCGATTTGGAAGAATCGGAAAACATATCGATCCGGCACCTTTCCGAGGCGGTATCTTACAGAAGCCTTGAAGACCGCCTGTACCTGGAGGAGGGGGCGGATGGGATAGGAGGGCAGCGCAATGACCGCAAGAGATGAAGATTTTCGGAAAAATGTCCGTGAACTAACGCAATTGGACAGGGAGTTTCCGGAACGTCTTCGGAATATCCCTGATCCTCCGGATATCATTTACGTCAGAGGCCCGCTTCCCGAGGATGACGTCCCATCCGCCGCTATCATTGGCGCAAGGGATGCCAGTCCCTATGGGCTGGATATTGCCAGGAGCATTGGCAAGACGCTTGCGATGAGAGGCGTTAATGTCATCAGCGGAATGGCGGCGGGAATCGACGCGGCCGGCCAATGGGGCGCCGTACAGGGGGGAGGAAGAACGTGTGCCGTCTTTGGTTGTGGGCTGGACATTTGTTATCCTGTAAGCAATTTCAATTTATATGAAGAGATACTAAACAGTGGCGGGAGCATAGTCAGTGAATATCCCCTGGGTTCACCGCCATTGGGATGGCATTTTTCGAAAAGGAACAGGATCATATCCGGCCTTGCCGACGTGGTGCTGGTCATCGAGGCCAAAGAGAGATCCGGAACTTCCATAACGGTGGGCAATGCCCTGGATCAGGGGAAACAGGTTTTTGCCCTTCCCGGAAGGATTACCGACCGTTTGTCCCAGGGCTGCAACCGGCTGATCCGGGAGGGGGCATGCATTCTGACGGGCGTTGAGGATGTTCTTGAAAGTCTGCACCTTTCCAGGGAGGTGGAGCAGCTTGATTTCTCCAGGGATCTTTCGAGCCTTGGAGAAGATGAAAGGGCTGTATATGAAATCCTGCCGGATCAGGCCGTACATGTGGACGCGCTGATTGCCAAAAGCCTCCTGCCTTTTCAGAAGCTTTCGGAGATCCTTTTGTCATTGGAAATACTTGGCTTCTGTGAAAGCCCGAAATCTGGCTATTACAGAAAAAAGTAAGTTTTCAGTCAAGCTGAACAGTTACGGAAAAAGCTCATATAGTCTGCCCATTGCCCGATTAACGATATTATGTTACTATTTCCTACAGTGGGCATTGCCCAGGAAGAATCGGTGGCGAAAGTCCAGTCTAAATCCAGTCTAATAGGAGAGGAGTCATGGGAAAGATTGTAGAGGGAGTCTGGGACTGCAAATATTGCGGATCAGCCCGGATCAGAGGCAGCGCAAAGCAATGCCCGGCTTGTGGGAAGCCCAGGGGCGTTGACGCAAAGTATTACATGGCGGAGATTAATTATGTTTCCGATGAGGAAGCGGCGCGAATAAGCCGGAATCCCGACTGGTATTGCGGTTATTGCGATACTCTTAATTCGGACGAGGCGAAGTTCTGCGTTTCCTGCGGAGCCAGCAGGGAAGAAAGTGAGAAGAATTATTTTGAACTTCAGGCTGAGAAGGAACGGAAGGAGGCGGAAAGGCAGAAATTCAAGAATCCCGAACCTGCTCCCGCAAAGGGCGGGGGCGGATTGAGGAGACTTTTCCCTATCCTTGCCGCCGTGGCAGCCATCTTCCTGTTTATGTCCTTCCTGCCAAAGTCAAAAAACGTCAGCATAGTCAGCAAGGACTGGCAGACGGTCACGGATGTGGAGGTCTTCAAGGCTGTACAGGAAAATGACTGGTCGCTCCCGGAAGGAGCCTATGATGTTTCCCAAAAAACAGAGATCCGATCCTATAACAGGGTGCTGGATCATTATGAAAAACGGGAAAGAACATATTACGAAAAAGTTCTCGACCATTATGATACGGAAGTAAGCTACCGGGATATGGGGAATGGGTATTTTGAGGAAGAGGAACACCAGGTACCTGTCTACGTGGACGTGGAAAGGACCGAAATATATGATGAGCCAATTTACAGGCAGGAACCTGTTTATGATACGAAATATTACTATACGATCGACAAGTGGGTTCTTGACCATGAAGAGAGGCTTAGCGGAAGCGGCGATGAGGTACGGTATTATAGTGAAAGGCTTTCGGGCAATCTGAGAACCGGAGATACTTCGGCAGAATATACCGTGACGCTGCTTGAAAAAGACAAGGAAAAAACATATCCCGTAGCAGAGGATGTGTGGATGAGCATGAAGGTAGGAGAAGAGTACACAGTCAAGGTTAAATCGGGAAGGATTATAGAGGCTACGCCGTCATAGGAAACTAGGCCATAATGATTCAGCCTGCCCGAACAGCGGAACCGTATATCCTGCGACAATTGAAAAGTCATAAAACCATTTTGGCGAAGAATTCTTTAAGGAAGCCCCCCGGGAACGGACCGGGGGGCTTCTTTTATTATGGCAAGGGCTGTGTAAGGAAACATTCCGGCTTGCGCCGGATGCAGACCCGAAGCCGATATTTAAATAACATGAATATAGGCTTGCAAAATCATACCCCTTGTTTTATATTCTGCTTTCAGTAGGCAGACAGGGATGTTCCCTGTTTTTTGTAATTATTCAGCACCCTCTGGATTTCAGAGAATTCCAAAGGGAAAGCTTGCTTTTCCTTTGGAATTCTCTGAAATCCAGAGGGCGGGCAAGGCGCGGAGCGCCTCTGAACGACTACATTCGCAGTCGCCAGAGGCGACTGCGAATAGGGTGCCGAATAGTTGCGTTTTTTAAACAAATCAGTCTGGGTGATGAATTCATGCCAAATAGTTTGATTATTGTTGAGTCTCCCGCAAAAGTGAAGACGATTAGCAAGTTTCTTGGAAAAAATTATACGATTGATGCGACCATGGGGCATCTCATTGATATGCCAAAAAGCTCCCTTGGAGTGGATATTGAGCATGGTTACGAGCCAAAATATATCACCATTCGTGGGAAGGGCGAGCTGTTAAGCAAACTGAAAAAGGAAGCAAAAAAAGCGGACCGCATTTATCTTGCAACTGACCCTGACAGGGAGGGGGAAGCCATTAGCTGGCATCTTCTTAATGAGTTGCTCAAGGATCAGGGAAACCAGTCGAAAATTTCCCGCATCAGTTTTAACGAAATCACAAAAAATGCCGTGCGCAAGGCTTTGGAAAACCCGCGCGGCATAGATATGGGGCTGGTAAATGCCCAGCAGGCCCGCCGTGTAATGGATCGCCTGGTGGGGTACACCATCAGTCCGCTGCTATGGAGGAAAATCAAAAAAGGGCTATCCGCGGGAAGGGTACAGTCCGTAGCCCTCAAGATGATCTGTGACAGGGAATCGGAGATAGCAATATTTGTTCCGGAAGAATACTGGACCTTGGATGTGAAGCTTCGTCATGGAAAAAGTGTTTTAAAGGCATCTTTTTATGGCCGTGATATGGACAAAAAAATGCCTTTGAATAAAGAGTCGGATGTGGAAGCGGTGCTGGAATCGGTCGGAGATGCCGATTTCCGGGTCATGGAAGTTCATCGCTCTGAGCGCAAAAAAAGGGCCCCGCTGCCGTTTACGACGAGCACCATGCAGCAGGAGGCTTCCCGCCGCCTTTCCTTTTCAACGCAGAAGACCATGCGCATTGCCCAGTCCCTTTATGAGGGAGTTCAGATCAAGGGTTATGGGAGCATCGGTCTGATCACTTACCTTCGTACAGATTCCACAAGGATTGCCGATGAGGCAGACGCGGCCGCGAGGAAATATATAGCAGATAATTACGGGGAAGCCTATGCCGCTCCGGGATTACAGACTGAGAAGGATACAAAGGGGGCAAAGATTCAGGACGCGCATGAGGCGATACGGCCAACAAACCTTTCCATCACCCCCCAGGTGGCAAAAGAAAGCCTTGGAAGGGATGAGTACAGGCTTTACCGTCTTATTTATGAACGATTTCTGGCCTCCAGGATGCAGCCCGCGCTTTATGACACCTTGAATGCCAAGCTTTCCGCGGGAGATTTTTATTTCAGTCTTTCCGGAAGCAAAATGAAGTTTGACGGTTTTCTGTCAGTATACAAAATGGATGAAACGGAAGATACTGACGGAGGTTTCCGCTCGCTGCCTGATTTGGAAACAGGAATGATGCTTCGAAGGGATGAGTTTATTAAGGAGCAGCATTTTACCCAGCCACCGGCCCATTACACGGAAGCCTCCCTGGTGAAGGCACTGGAAGAGGGCGGGATTGGAAGGCCTTCCACCTATGCCCCGACCATCAGCACGCTTCTGACCAGACATTACGTGATCAGGGAAAAAAAGAACCTTTATGTGACAGAGCTTGGGAATGCTGTCAATGACATGATGTCCAAAAGCTTTCCGTCCATTATAGATACGGCCTTTACGGCAAACATGGAGTCGCAGCTTGATTCCGTAGCCGAAGGAAAGGCGGAATGGAAATCCATTATCGGAGATTTTTATCCCGGGCTTTCAAAAGCGGTGGAAAAGGCGAATCAGGAAGTGGAAAAAATACGGATCCAGGATGAGGAGACGGACATACTCTGCGATAAATGTGGGAAAAGGATGGTCATCAAATATGGGCCTCATGGAAAGTTCCTTGCCTGTCCCGGTTTTCCGGAATGCAGGAATACAAAGCCATTTATAGAATATGCCGGCTTTTCCTGTCCTGAATGCGGCGCGGAATGTGTCAGGAAACGAAGCAAAAAGGGGAGAATCTTCTACTCCTGCTCCCGATATCCGGACTGTGCCTACATGGCGTGGTCAAAACCCAGGAAAAATGAAGAAAACGAGGAGAGCAAGGAGAATGAGAATAAAGAAAATGAGCATGCCAGCGTAGATAACGGGTGACATTGGATTCCGTTTCAACTTGACTTTTTTATTGATAGTATGTTATATTTTTTTTGTTTGTGCGCCGGGGCATTATTGCCCGGTTCGCAAGCAGTCTGATCAAGCACATCCTGTCTATGCGGAGGTGCCGGGCGAATGGCCGGGTGAAGACGTTTTGAAACTCACCGTCTGGGAAATGCGGCTGTGTTTCCAGGTATGCGGGAGTATGCGGGCGGGCGGGATGGAAGAATAAACCAGGAGGTAAAAAAATGAGCGCTATTGGAATGAAGCAGCTGCTGGAAGCAGGAGTCCATTTCGGACATCAGACCAGGAGATGGAACCCGAAGATGGCTCCATACATTTACACCGAGAGGAATGGCATCCATATCATTGACCTGCAGAAAACTGTCAAAATGGTTGATGATGCTTATAACGCCATGGTGCAGATTGTGGCAGGCGGCGGTACGGTTCTCTTCGTTGGCACCAAGAAGCAGGCGCAGGACGCAATCAAGGCGGAGGCGCTTCGCTGCGGAGAATTTTATGTCAATCAACGCTGGCTTGGCGGTATGCTTACCAATTTCAAGACAATACGTTCCAGGATTGGAAGGCTGAAGGAAATAGAGAAAATGTCCGAAGACGGCACTTTTGATTTGCTCCCCAAGAAAGAAGTCATGCTTCTCCGCAAGGAATGGGGGAAATTAGAGGCGAACCTGGGCGGCATAAAGGATATGAGGGAAATCCCTCAGGCGATTTTTGTTGTTGATCCAAAGAAAGAGAAGATTTGCGTGCAGGAAGCGCATTCCCTTGGAATCCCGCTTTTTGGCATAGCGGACACAAACGCCGATCCCGAGGAACTTGATTATGTGATTCCGGGAAACGATGATGCTATCCGCGCGATCAAGCTTATTGCCTCCAAGCTGGCTGATGCTGTAATCGAGGCAAAGCAGGGCGAGATGACAGAGGAAGAGGCGGCTATGGCCATGTCTCTTGATGAGGCAGATGAGCAGTTCGCATAGGAATGATTCTGGAATGTTTCTGACTCGCTGATTATGGCGACAATTATTTGCCATACTTATCGCAGTTTCCAGGGGCGACTGCTTAAGCGGGTATATGTCAGAAATTCATGGCCTTACGGCTGCAAAGAAAGGAGAATTTGGTATCATGGCAATTACAGCACAGCAGGTGAAAGAATTACGTGAAATGACGGGCGCCGGCATGATGGCATGCAAGAAGGCCCTTACAAAAGCGGATGGCGATATGGACAAGGCCGTGGAGATCCTCAGGGAGCAGGGTCTTGCCGGTGCGGAAAAGAAAGCCGGCAGGATTGCCGCGGAGGGCGTCTCCCTAACAAAGCTTTCTGACGACAGAAAATCCGGAGTCGTTGTTGAGGTTAACGCAGAGACGGATTTTGTCGCGAAAAATGAGAAGTTCCAGAATTATGTCAGGGATGTTGCCGCGCAGGCGCTTACATCAAAGGCGGAGGATACGGAGAGCTTCCTTAACGAGCCTTGGCATCTTGATGAGTCAAGGACCGTGGCTCAGCAGCTTTCAGAGGAGATTTCCATCATCGGCGAGAATATGAATATCCGTCGTTTCGCGCGTCTTTCCGAATCAGAAGGCTTTATTCAGGATTATGTTCACGCGAATGGACGAATCGGCGTCCTTCTTCAGGTGAAAAGCAATGTGGTGAATGACGCGGTTGTGGAGATGGCGAAGAATATCGCCATGCAGATTGCTGCCCTTCGCCCGAAATACGTTTCCCGCAAAGAAGTCAGTCAGGATTATCTCGCGTCCGAGAAAGAAATCCTTCTTGCTGCCGCGAAGAATGAGAAGCCGGATGCCCCTGAAAAGGTCCTTCGGGGCATGGTGCAGGGACGTCTTAATAAGGAGCTTAAGGAAATCTGCCTTGTCGATCAGGTTTATGTGCGGGCAGAGGACGGCAAGCAGACAGTGCAGCAGTATGTGGATTCCGTGGCGAAGGCACAGAACGCAGCTATCGAACTGGTTGCTTTTCTGCGCTTTGAAACAGGGGAAGGCCTGGAGAAGAAAACAGAAAATTTTGCTGAGGAAGTTGCCGCTCAGATGAAGAAGTAAGATGATTCTGCAGGCAGTTGGAGTGACAAACTACTTCCAAAGAGGTGGAGGATTATCAGGATTCTTCACCTTTCTTTGTATTTAAAGATTCACAGGGCGGGCAGGATGTGACGTTCCCCTGAAAACCTACATGAATGCGAAGGGCGCTGTAGAGTTATATCTATATGTGATTATAAATGAGGGTGTATGGGATATTTTTTTAAAAGAAAAAAAGGATCAGGCAGTCAGAAAGACAGCAATATGCCCTTGGATCTGTCGAAACTCAGGAGGGAAAGACTGATTTTTCATGGACGTGTCCAGGGGGTCGGGTTTCGCTATACCGCTTATCAGATAGCCCGTGAATGTTCGCTGACGGGCTGGGCCAGAAATGAGTATGACGGTTCAGTCACGGTCGAAGTGCAGGGGAGCGAATCAGGTATAGAAGACTTCATCAATGCTCTGGGTGAACAGCGTTTCATCAATATTTCCGAATTAGAGAGGATTGTGCTGGATCCCATAGAGGAAAAATCATTCCGGGTAACTTATTCATGAAAAGCAATTTCAAGTTCACGCTGAGTTACGACGGAAGCAGGTATTTTGGCTGGGAACATCAGCCCAATACGGAATTAACGATTCAGGGAAAGCTGGAGAGAGTGTTAAGCGGGATTACGGGCATGCCGGAGGGGGATGTCAAGGTGATTGGAGCAGGACGTACTGATGCCGGCGTGCACGCCCGGGCCATGGTTGCCAATGCCTTTCTGGATACGGAGCTTCGAGAGGACGCGCTTTTAAATGAAATGAACCGTTTCCTGCCTGATGATATCAGCATAAACGAAGTGAAGATATGCAGCCCCCGTTTTCATGCCCGATATAACGCTATTGGCAAGACCTATCGTTATTCCTGCTATTTCGGAACTCGAAAACCTGTTTTTGAAAGGAAATATCTTTCCATTCTTTCCGGCCGGCCCGATGTGGACGCTATGAAGCGCGCTGCCGAATTCTTAGTGGGAGAACATGATTTTCGCTCCTTTTGCGGGAATACTCATTTCAAGAAGTCTACGATTCGCAAAATCGATCATTTGGAGATAACGGAAAAAACATGTCATATCCGCATGTATTTTCATGGGAATGGCTTCCTTCAAAACCAGGTACGTATCATGGTGGGCACCTTGCTCGATGTGGGTTTTGGAAAACTGGCTGCTGAAGATATTCCTGAAATCCTTGAGGCCAGGGATCGCGGCAGGGCCGGACATACCGCGGAAGCGCGCGGGCTATGTCTCATGAAAGTGGATTATGAATGAAAGGGGGAGGAATGTACCGAAAAACATTTGGCTTGATGAAATACGTTTTGTTATTCGCGTTCATTTTCTCTTTTGCTTCTTTTGCGGAAGAGGGGCCGGGGATAAATCTTAATTCCGGAACAAAGGATACCGATACCATTACCGTAATGGAGGAAAAACAGGGTTCAATTCAGGCGGCCGACCCCGGTCTGATAGCCCAGACTGAACCAAAAGATAATATTTCGAATATAATTTCAAAAACACAGACGGCAGTAAGCGCCAATCAGATCATCCTTCTGGTGGATCATGAGCTGAGTTTGTGGAATCGGAATGAGGATGGACATTGGCAGCTTGCCATGGAGGCCTATGCGGGTTATGGACGTAATGGCCTGCGCCTTGCCGAAGAACGTCATGAGGGGGATGGGACGACCCCGATTGGATCATTCCCCATCCTGTTTGCTTTTGGGCATGGCGAGAATCCCGGGACAGAAATGGCCTGGAGGCAGACAAGCCCGAATTCCTACTGGTCGGATGAGGCTGCCACGTACAATACATGGGTGGAAAGCCCTGCTCCCATGTCCGGGGAGCATTTGAGGGATTATACGGTTTGCTACAAATATGCGATGGCAATTGGATTCAACATAAATCCTGTGGTTTTTGGACGTGGATCCGCTATTTTCCTGCATATAAAAAATCCTGCCACATGGAGTTCTTCCGGTTGTGTAAGTCTGGAGGAGGAGAATATGCTCCGCCTGCTTACCCTTTGCCATGATGGAACGTATATGATAATTGTCCCGGATATAGAGAGCATTGGGAAATATTGATGTAACTTTTCAGCACCCTATTCGCAGTCGCCTTTGGCGACCGCTCATGTGGGCGGGCACAAGCTTACGGAGGCAGGTATGAAGCTGATTTATGCAGTCATTCGAAATGACAACGAAGAAGACGTCGTGGATTCCCTGATGCAGTCCGGATTTGCGGTGACAAAACTGGCCAGTACGGGAGGATTTCTCCGCAGGGGTAACACAACTCTTATGATTGCTACGGAAGACGAGAGAGTTGACGCATGCATCGAAATAATCAGACATCAATGCGGAAAACGTCAGGACATTACCGTACACATGCCTTACGTTTCCGGTACTTCATCATCCACTTATATGACAATCCCTACCAAGGTCGAAGTAGGGGGGGCAATTATCATGGTGGCTAATTTGGAGCGATTCGAAAAAGATTGAGGCAAAGCCATAAATCGTTCGGATAGCATATATCATTTGCGGACAGGGGGTAGCTGCATTCCCCCTCCCGCTTACAGTTTCACAGAGAGGAGAAACAGACATGGCATTTATTGATGATGTGAAAGAGAAGGCAAAGAAAAGCATTAAAGTGATCGTGCTTCCTGAAGCAGAGGATAAGAGGACTTTGGATGCTGCAGACGTTATTCTGAAAGAGGGCTTTGCAAAAATTGTGCTTCTTGGCAATGTCGAAAAGGTCAAGGCAGACGCCGCTGCATGGGGAGATGATATTTCCGGCGCGGAAATCATTGATCCCGCAAATAGCGAAAAGCTGGATGCATATATTGACAAGCTTGTGGAGCTTCGTAAAAACAAAGGAATGACGCCGGAGGAGGCCAAGAAGCTTTTGACAACATCCAATACGTATTACGGAGTGATGATGGTCAAAATGGGCGACGCGGACGGCCTGGTTTCCGGAGCCTGCCATTCGACAGCCGATACCCTGCGTCCTTCTCTCCAGATCCTGAAGACAAAACCGGGCACAAAGCTTGTTTCTGCTTTCTTTGTCATGTCAGTTCCTGACTGCGAATATGGAGAGGGAGGAACCTTCGTATTTTCTGACTGCGGCCTGGTTCAGAATCCGACTGCGGACGAGCTTGCCTCCATCGCGCTTTCTTCCGCGGAATCTTTCCGTTTCCTGATCGGCAAGGAGCCAAAGGTAGCCATGCTTTCCTATTCCACCAAGGGTTCCGCAAAGCATGATGATGTGACGAAGGTTCAGGAAGCGACAAGAATAGCAAAAGAGATGAATCCTGATCTTTCACTTGACGGCGAGCTTCAGCTTGACGCGGCCCTGGTGCAGTCAGTCGCGAATCTGAAAGCACCCGGCTCCACGGTGGCCGGACATGCCAATACCTTGATCTTCCCCAATCTGGATGCGGGAAATATCGGGTACAAACTGGTGCAGCGCCTTGCAAAGGCCGAGGCCTATGGCCCTATGACGCAAGGCATCACCGCCCCGGTCAACGATCTTTCCAGGGGATGCTCGGCTTCGGATATAGTTGGCGTTGTCGCGATTACCGCAGTACAGTGCCAGGCTTAAGATAAAAGGGATCGTCATTATTCAGCTTGCCGCTTGCGCGCCGCGAGCGGCACTTAACAAAGCCGAAAAGGAGATTTATTAAGTATGAAAATACTGGTTTTGAATTGTGGTTCCTCTTCTCTGAAATATCAGTTGATTGATATGGATAATGAAGAAGTTCTTGCAAAGGGCCTTTGCGAACGTATAGGTATTGCCGGATCAAAGCTCACCCATAAAGCGGAAGGCAAGGACGATTATTCCCTGGAAACAGACATGCCTGACCACAGCGTGGCCGTCAAGCTGGTTTTCGACGCGTTGACGGATGAGAAGCACGGTGTTGTTAATAGCGTTGATGAAATAGGAGCCGTTGGCCACAGGGTGCTGCATGGAGGAACCAAGTTCACGGAATCCATTGTTGTCAATGACGAGGTCAAGAAGGTCATTCGTGAATGCTTTGATCTCGGGCCTCTCCATAATCCCGCGAACCTGATGGGGATCGAAGCCTGTGAAAAGGTAGTTCCCGGAAAGAAAAATGTGGCTGTTTTTGATACCACTTTCGGCATGTCCCTTCCTGAGAAGGCATATTTTTATGCGATTCCCACGGAATATTACGAAAAATACGGTATTCGCCGTTACGGCTTCCATGGAACGAGCCATACCTTTGTTTCCCATGAGACGATCAAGTTCGGCGGCCTTGATCCGGAAAAGGCAAAGGTTATTGTCTGCCATCTCGGGAATGGCGCATCCATTTCCGCGTCAATCGGAGGGAAGGGAGTGGACACTTCCATGGGCCTTACCCCATTGGAGGGGCTCATCATGGGTACCCGTTCCGGCGACATTGACCCCGCGGCAGTACAGTTTATCGCGAATCATGAGAATAAATCCGTTGACGATGTTCTGAACATCCTTAACAAGAAATCAGGCATTCTTGGCATGTCCGGTGTCAGTTCTGATTTCAGAGACGTTGAAAAGGCTGCCCAGGAAGGCAACCATATGGCGGAGGTCGCCCTTCAGGCGTTCCGTTACAGGGTGGCCAAGTACATAGGCGCCTATGCCGCGGCAATGAACGGTGTGGATGCCATTGCTTTCACAGCCGGCGTTGGCGAAAATGATATCAAAGCCAGAAAGCTTATTGTTGAAGAATACCTTGGGTATCTTGGGGCAAAGATTGACGATGAACGCAACAATGTGCGGGGTAAGGAAGCCCTTATATCAGCAGATGATTCCAAGGTCAAAATTTACCTTATCCCTACAAATGAAGAGCTGGCTATCGCAAGGGATACGCTGCGCCTGATCTGATTTTCCGGTATACTCTGTTCTCAAATGTACATACGGTCGTGAATAATAAAAGTTATGAAACAGAAAAATTACTTGCATTTCTTTGCATTCTGTTGTATTTTTTTATGGTATGTGAAGGAGGTGGTGGAAAAATGTCTATTTGCCCAAAAAACAGGTCTTCCAAGGCACGTCGCGACTCCAGGAGAGCGAACTGGAAAATGGGTGCCATGAACCTGGTCAAGTGTTCTAAGTGCGGGGCGCTTGTGATGCCGCATATGGTCTGCAAAGCATGCGGTTCGTATAACAAGAGAGAGATTATTAAGATAGAAGAGTAATATATCCTGTCTTGAAGCACATGAGGGAAGGGAGCCCGTTTTTCGGATGCTCCCTTTTTACCTTATTCAAAGAACTCCTTAATACCTACAAAAACCACTTTAATAGATGTGTCGTATAGCTTGGGATATTGCAGCTAAAAGTCGTCGATTAAGGCGGCTAAAACCATTATAATACAGGAGGAAAACAATGAAAAAGTATGTTTGCGTAGTCTGTGGCTATATCTATGATCCTGAAGAGGGCGCTCCTGATGCAGGTGTTGCGGCTGGAACAGCCTGGGAAGATGTCCCGGATGATTTTGTATGTCCCCTTTGCGGTGTAGGAAAGGATCAGTTTGAACCGGAGGGCTGATTTGATTGATCTGATGTAATCGTAGGTATGAACGACAGTATATATTTATGAAAAAGATTGTGTTAATCGCAGCCGCCATCTGGTTCCTGCTTTCCGCTTGCGAAAAGCAGGAACCATTGGTTTACAGCGTAAATAAATCCGCCGAGCTTTTGCAATATGAATCAGAGCTTGCCGCCGAGCAGGCCTTCCAGGAATCTCTTACGCAGGAATCCATCGCTGAATCCCTGAGGGTGGAGGAAGAGAAGGCCGCTTTGGAAGCCTTGATCTGGAAGAAAAAGGATGTCCGGCATGAACGGACCAAAGTAAAAGGAATATATCTTACGGATGTTACGGCTGGCGGCAAACGGATGGATGAGATTATTTCATATATTGATCAAACTGAATTGAACGCGGTTGTCATTGATATTAAGAATGACAGGGGGCGGATAGCCTATCAGATGGATTCCCCTTTGGTGAGTGAAACAGGGTCCCAGTCACGGAATATAGAAGACCTTCCCGGGCTGATGAAGAAGCTTAAGGAACATGGTATTTATACTATTGCAAGGATAGTCAGTTTCCGTGACCCTTTCATGGCTGATGTTCGGCCGGAGTGGATGAACAGGAAGTCGGACGGTAGTGTTTTTTATGACAATTCCAAAATGGCCTGGGCCAACCCTTACAAAAGAGAGTACTGGGAATACCTGGCTGAAGTCGGAAGCCAGTGCGCTGCGGCCGGATTTGACGAGGTACAGTTTGACTACGTCCGCTTTTGCACGGAACGTGGAATGAATGACGTGGTTTATGACGAGGCAGATACGGAAGGATTATCCAAAACGCAAATCATCACAGAATTCGTCAAGTTTATCTCAGACCGTATGGCTGAGCAGGATATTTTCTGTTCGGTCGATGTCTTTGGCACGATCATTGATTCCTATATTGATTCCACGGCTGTCGGGCAGGATTATGCCGAAATGGCGGCTTGCGTGGACTATATGTGTCCTATGATTTATCCATCTCATTACGGGAATGGAAACTTCGGCATTGAATATCCGGATATGGATCCATATGGGACGATTTCCGGAGCGCTGGCTTCCTCTCAGCGCGCCTTATTCAAGGAGGATGAGTCTTATCAAGCGATTGTGCGCCCATGGCTCCAGGCTTTTACCGCGACCTGGCTTAGCAACCATGCGGAATATGGTCCCAAGGAGCTGAGGGCTCAGATTCAGGCTGTTTATGACAGCGGATATGATGAATGGATATTCTGGAACGCGTCCAATATCTATGACTGGTCAGCATTTCAGTCATCTTGACTGACGCGCCGCGCGATTATCCCACAGATTATGAAAAGCAGGAGGCAGTATGGCTGGAAGCGCTTTTGTGATACAAGATGAACTTCAGAAGCTTCCGGCCATGCCCGGCGTTTATCTGATGCATGGACCCAAGGACGAGATCTTATATGTGGGGAAAGCAAAGATTCTCAAGAACAGGGTCAAGCAATATTTCCAAAAATCCTATAAAAAATCCGCCAGGATACAACAGATGGTGAGCCTTGTCGAACGCTTTGAGTACATTGTAGTCGACTCTGAGCTTGAAGCATTAATCCTGGAATCAAACCTGATCAAGGAATATAAGCCCCGTTATAATACGCTTTTAAAAGATGATAAAAATTATCCCTATATCAAAATAAGCATGGATGAGGATTATCCAAGGGTTTTTTCCATCAGGAAAAGGAAGAATGACGGAGCCAAATATTTTGGCCCCTATGCCTCCAGTGAGCAGGTGAACGAGGTTATTGACCTTTTGCGAAAAACATTTCATATCAGAAACTGCAGCAAGTTTTTCAAAGAGGGCGAGCTTCTGGAAAGAAGCTGCATTTATTATGATATGAAGCAGTGTGACGCCCCGTGCATAGGGAGGCAGGGCAGGGAGGAGTACCTTTTCCGGGTCTCCCAGGCAGTGGATTTTTTAAATGGAAAATATGAGGACATTGTCAGGGAACTGAAGAGGAAAATGTCGAAGGCATCAGATAATCTGGACTTTGAAAGCGCCATGGAATACAGAGACCTCATTCGTTCCATCGAAGCTGTGCAAAACCGTCAGAAGATTACAGCCTATGATCAGGAAGACAGGGATATCATTGGTATGCGCAGGGAGTGGAGTGACTGTGTCATACAGATTTTTTTTGTACGGGATGGCAAAATCATAGGCCGTGACCACCAGTTTATGGAGATCGACCGGGAAGATGAGGATCAGGAGATTCTGGGAACGTTTATCAGACAGTATTATAACGGCACGCCATTTATCCCAAGGGAAATTTGGGTTCAGACAGAACCGGAGGACGGAAAGCTTCTTTCGCAATGGCTTAGCAAAGTGAAGGGCAGGAAAGTGACCATCTGTACCCCTCAGCTTGGCGCAAAGGAAAAGCTCGTAGAGCTTGCCACGACAAATGCGGGCATTCTGATGAACCGTTACCGGGAGAAGTACAGGGAAGAACACAAAAAAACAAACAAAGCCATAAATGAACTGCAGGAACTGATCGGGCTTGAGAAAAGTCCAGTACGAATCGAGTCCTATGATATTTCGAACACTTCCGGTGCTTTGAACGTGGGATCGATGGTCGTGTATGTGAATGGCCGTCCAAAAAGCAATGATTACAGGAAATTTCGGATTCGTTCTGTGCAGGGGCCGGATGATTACGCGTCCATGAGGGAAATGCTGGAAAGGCGTTTCGAGCATGGCCTGAAAGAATCCGCGGAGAATTTAAAAAACGGAAAGTCCGATGAACTGGGCTCTTTTTCGTCTTTTCCTGATTTGATCCTGATGGACGGGGGAAAAGGACAAGTAAATGTCTGTGAGGAAGTGCTGGAAAAGCTTGGCATTGATACCATCACGGTCTGTGGAATGATCAAGGATGACAACCATAGGACCAGGGCTCTTTTGTATCAGGGGAAGGAGCTCCCAATAGATATGCGTGGTGAAGCGTTCAAGCTTCTTACAAGAATACAGGATGAAGTCCATCGTTTTGCCATAGAGTACCATCGGTCCCTGCGTCAGAAAGATCAGGTCCGTTCCATATTGGATGACATTCCAGGCGTTGGCCTGGTGCGGAAAAAGGCCCTGATCAAGCATTTCAAGGACATTGATCATATCCGGAAGGCTAATCTTGAGGAATTGTCTTCCTGCCCACATATGGATCAGAATTCCGCGCAAAAGGTCTATGATTTTTTCAGGAGCAAATGAAAACGAAGGACTGTTACGAAGGCGGTAGACGAAAAGTACTTTGACCATTTTTTTCAAAGCATAGAACAGGGGGTAGCAAATGCAGGAAGAGGAACCGACTTGCCCCGCAGGCAGTTCGTTAAGTCAGAATTCAGAGCGGCAAAACCCTGCTCTGATAGATGAGCCGACCTGCCCCGCAGGCAGTTCGCTTAGTCAGAATTCAGAGCGGCAAAATCCTTCTCTGGAGGATATTATGGTTACCCGATCCTCCATGCCGCCGTACGAGGTATTCATCAAGGCAATAAAGCCTCTCTGGGATTCCCACTGGCTCACCAATATGGGAAAATATCATCAGGAACTGGAAAAAAGACTGGAGGCTTATCTCTGTGTTCCACGTGTTTCCCTCATGGTCAATGGACATATGGCCCTTGAACTGGCAATACAGGCTTTCCATTTTCCGGAGGGGAGTGAGGTGATCACAACACCCTTTACCTTCGTGTCCACTACCCATGCCATTATCCGCAATCATTTGCGGCCTGTTTTTTGCGACGTCAAATATTCCAATGGAACGATGGATCCTGACCGGATTGAGGAATTGATTACGGACAAAACGGTTGCCATTCTTCCCGTTCATGTTTATGGCTATCCATGCGATACGGAATCAATCCGCAGGGTGGCTGAGAAATACCGCCTGAAAGTGATTTATGATGCTGCCCATGCATTTGGAGTGAAGTACAAAGGTGCGGGAATCGGCAGTTACGGTGATGCTTCCATTTTCAGTTTTCATGCCACCAAGGTATATAATACCATAGAGGGCGGAGCAGTAGCGTGCAGTGACAGCCTCTATGAAAAGATGTACGACCTCAAAAACTTCGGGATAAGGGACGAGGAACATGTGGCATCAATCGGAGCGAATGCCAAAATGAATGAGTTTTCCGCCATTATGGGTCTTTGTAATCTGGAATATCTGGAGGAAGAATTACGGCTGCGCGGAGAAATAGACAGAATCTACAGGGAAGAGTTCCATGGATTGGTAGAAAAAGGCTTGCTGACATTGTTTTCCATTCCGGAAGAGACAAAAAGAAATTATGCCTATTTTCCTGTCTTGTTCCAAAATGAAGCTGTACGTGACAGGGTTTGTGGCAAGCTCAGAAAACAGGGGATTTACCCCAGAAAATATTTTTATCCGATCACTGCGGATCAGGAGTGTTTTGGGAATGCTTATCAGGATGCCTCCCTGGCATGTGCCAGGGAGCTTTCATCCAGGGTGTTGACCCTTCCTATCTATGCATCCTTGAAAAAAGAGCAATTAATCAGGGTGATTAATGCGGTAAAAGCCGAGCTTATGGCTGTTCAGTCACAATAAAAGTTGTGTCTTGGACAGCGGAGCCTGCGCTAAAGGCTCACCACTTAAGCGCGTCGGCTCCTCCTCTCCGGTCAACTTCATCAGCAGGTTCCCACAATTCCCCTGTTGGGGTACGTGCAAGTTTGTCGGTCGCGGCAAATGTTTCCGGCTCGGTACGGCCCGCAGGACCTTCTGAACCCATGTTCCCCCCGGGCCCATACACGCCCCCATCACTGGGAGTATAACTGCCAATGGTGGCTTCGGCATCCGCGGCGGCCTTGCTTTCCGCTGCCGCGGCCTGTGATGCAAGATGAGATATTTCCTGAGCAGTGTTTCCTGCCTGGGAACGGAATTCGTCCGTTACCGGATTCCGGGCTGTGAAATCCTGCACGAGCCTGTGCATATACATGAAGCTTAAAGGCGCAACATTCTGAAGGACTGTTGGGTTAGTAACATATGCTTTGAAGATTCCGGCAAAATATTCCTCCGGGCTGGTCCTTTCATAAGGAGATACGGCAGAATTCTTCAAAGCCTCGGAAGCCCAAATCCTTTGAAATTCTTCTCCTCCTGAACAAACCCGCTGCCCTTCCGTGGTATAATGGAAAACAAATCCCCTGTATTCCATTTCGTGATATTCTGTATTTTGATCCGCAAACAAAATATCATCAAAAAAGTGTCCCATTTCATGGATGATGGATTGCGCCCCCCCGTTGCCCTTGTTGCTCAGCACGATAGAAGACCGGATTCCTTCCCTTCCAACATATACGCCCGTAAGATTTCCCAGCAGGGGCTGGTCATCAAAAAAATAAATGACATTGCCATTTTTTTCAAAGGTCAGCCGGATTGGCTCAGGAACAAGCTCATAATTTGCCCTGACTGCCGCGATCTGCTGTTCGGTAATATAGACTCCGGAATAGGCGATGGGAATGTCCGCGCGGCTTTCCATCATAATACATACAGAAAAAGAAAAAAACAGAAAAAGGAACAGAATACTCTTCAAATTCGCGAAGCTTTTGCCATCAGGAGTTGAATTACAGCAAGGCCCCGCCATTTTCAATTTCTTTGAATTCATCTCATTGCCCCCTTTTTATCAAGCTATTTAGAAAAACAGTGAGTTGTAACATCCCTGACTTTGCCCGACACGAGCCATCGAAGCTCTGAACCCTTATATGCCCTATGGCCTTACTGAACCGTCTTATGGCCTATGGACTGATCCCAGACCCCGGATGAGTCAACATACCAGTCATCGGGAGTCCATGCGGAGGTAAGCATTTCACCAGTAGGGTTTAAATAATACCATTTGTCTCCCCAGATAATCCAGCCTGTCTTCATATAACCATGTTCATCAAAGAAATACCATTTGTCATTTATAAACTGCCAGTTGTTTACGGTATAGCTCCTGTCGGCATTGCAGTACCACCAGCCATTGACGTCCTGCAACCAGGCTCCCTGGGACGTGACGCCTCCCGGGGCAGGAGAGGGAGAGTAATTCTGCCCATTATTGTCTTCATAACCGGAATTGTTCGTCAAAGAGGCGCCTGCATTGATAGCCTCTGCCTCTTCGGAACTCAGGCTGACGGATTCAGACCTCTCCCATTCGCCATAGTCGGAGCCTGATTCAGCCCGTACCCGGACATAATAGCTGCCGCCTCCTGTAAAGCTGCCGGAAAAATCATAGCTTTCATTTTTGGTGCTGCTTGATTTCAGCACGACTCCATCATGTAAAAGCCGGACAGTATATTCGTCCGCGCTGCCGGACCAGCTTGCCTTTCCGCTTGCTGCTGAAAGACGTACGTCGGAGACTGTCAGATCGCTTCCTGACCTTGAATCGGAGGAAGATGATTTGGATCCGCTGGAAGAGCTTTCTTTTTCTGATTCGCTGTCGTCCTCACCAACATTCATTTTGATGGTTAATGTAGAGCCGGAAACCGAAACGCTGGCAATGTCGTTTTTGCTATACGTGCTTCCGCTTTGCAGGCTTATGTCATTTTTCGTCAAATCTTTTTTGAAATCATTGCCGCTGCCGGCGTTGATTTTAATTGTCAGCACCCCATTTCGAACTTCCGTACTCCCGATGCTGTATTCTGAAGCCTCTGTATATTTTGATACCTTTATCGTTCCATTTGTGTTTTCCACAATGAGTGATACGCCGGAGTATGTCCTTGCTATTGCGCAAAATGGGAAAAGAAGTGAAAAAACAATGGCAACAATAATTGGAAAAGCCTTATAATTCACCATAACTTCCTCCTTTGTTAATGTTTTTTAGCCATTTTAATTTGTAAGCATATCATATCACATATTTTGCAAAATGTCTCTGTATAGTATATGTCAAAGATACGTTCTTTTTGCTTAACTTTTTTGTATTTTTCCATTCTTTCATTTGTGCCTGCCTTCCGATTTCAAGGCTTGATTTACTATTTGTATAATTGTAAAATCAATGATACAATTATTGAGAACGAAATCAGGAAACAATCTATGCTTGATGCATGGTTTATTCCTGCACTTTGTTGCCGCGATACCATAGCTGTTTGTTGGTATTTGTCGCCAAATGAAACGACCAGAAAAGCATTTTGTGAGGGGGGTGAAGTATGATGAGACATAAGAGCAGCTTGCCGCTTGCCGGAAGGCTGCTTCTTTTAGCATTTTTATCTGTTTTTTTCTTTTTGTCCGGTTGTGGGAAATCTGTTTTTGAGGATATACCTGAAAATTTTGAAAAGCCGGATGAAAGCTCCCTTTATTTCGAGTCAAAGGAATCCGGACCATGGAACGAGGATCACCTTTCGGAAAGATCGGGGGAGGATCCACCCTCTGACCTTCCGCAATTAATTGAATATTTTCCGGATGAGGAAAGTGAAAACGCGGAAGCAATAAAGGAAGCGGGGGAGGGCGGAGAAACAAATCACAACGGTGGATCAGAGAGAACAGAAGAATCGGATGAATCAGTAGAGACTGGGAAGTCGGAAGATACAGAGGAAACGTCAGATACCGATGTGCCGGGAGATACGGGGGAAACAGCAGGAACCGCGGTATCGGGAGGAACAGAGAAAACAGCCTTTATTCGGGAGGATGGGAGCTACAGCAGCAGGGATGATGTCGCGTTGTATATTCATCTTTATGGGAAGCTTCCTGGTAATTTCATCACAAAATCTGAAGCAAGGGCTTTGGGCTGGGAAGGAGGGGATTTGTCCCCATTCGCAAAGGGGAAATGCATAGGAGGAGACCGGTTTGGAAATTACGAAGGGTTGTTGCCGGAAAAAGAAGGCCGGATTTACAGGGAATGTGATATTGACACCCTCGGTCAGAAAAAAAGGGGAGCAAAAAGGATTATTTACTCCAACGACGGTCTGATTTATTATACGGAGGATCATTACGAAAGCTTCTCGATTCTATATGCTTTATCGGAGGATGCCGGAAATGAATGATTTTTATCTTGATTTAAGCGGGATAGACAGCCGTGAGGCACTGTATGATTATCTTTTCAAGACCCTCCCCCTCCCTGAATACTGCGGTAGGAATCTGGATGCCCTGTATGACGCGCTTTCCGAATATGGCAAGGACTGGCGCATTCACATTTCGGGCACACGCCATCCGGAGGAAAAAATTCCTCTATATATGCAGCGTTTCAAAAATACTTTGAATGCCGCAAGCGCTATGGTTTCCAAGCTTGAATGGCTGTGACAGTTTTTTTCGGAATTGTTCCGCGGCGTTCCTTGTGCCATGGAAAAATTCCGAATAAAATATGCCTGAAGGCATATTTTTTCAGGACGTCCCCTGTGGGACTAATCAAATACGGGGGCGCCTGTTTAATTGCATTTTGAAAATGGTTGCAAATAATTGAACATACCTGAAGAGGGGGTCTTTACTATGGCAGATAACAGGCCAAGAGGAAGGGAAAAAAGAGTTACATCAGGGGGCAGCGGGGTTCATAGGCGAGGGAGCGGTCTCGGGACAGGCCCCGTTGGGAATTCATCAGGCTACTCCGGGCGAGGCAGCGGAGGATCTGGCGGCAGTGGAGGCGGAGGCGGATTTGGCGGCAGCGGCGGCAGTGGTTTTGGCGGCAGCGGCGGGAGACGGTTCGGAAACAGGGCCCCTTCCGGAGGCGGAAGTCCATTGGGAATCATCATTGTCATCATTATAGCCATTCTGGGCGGCGGAGGCGGACTCGGCAGCCTTCTTTTCGGCGGGGGCGGAGGCAGTTCCACCGGGACAGGGACTACGTCTTCTCATAGTCTTTCTACGGAATCTTTGTCTTCAAATTCTCTTGGCAGCCTGGGTTCCTTTGATGTTTCCAGTCTGTTTGGGAGCGCCCAGACGGCCGCTTCGGTTTTGGGAAATTCAACCGGATGGCATTTTTCCAATGCCTCCTCAGCCGGGAACACAGGTTCCCTTGATGATTCTGTTGTATCCGGCGCCAGGGACAAATTCACAAAGATCCGGGGAAATGGAAAGGATACCGTCACAGTCATGGTATATCTTTGCGGGACCGACCTTGAGTCGAGAAGCGGCATGGCCACGTCCGACCTCTCTGAAATGGCAGCGGCCAAGCTTTCCGATAATGTCAATGTCCTGGTCTATACTGGAGGGTGTAAATCCTGGAGGAACAGGATTGTCGATTCAGGTACCAACCAGATTTATCAGATAAAGGGAGGGGGGCTGCAGAAATTAGTTGCCAATGATGGAAAAAGAGCCATGACGGATCCGGATACCCTGACTCATTTTATTGAATGGTGTAATGAAAACTATCCCGCGGATCGCAAGGAACTGATTTTTTGGGATCATGGCGGTGGCTCGATTACGGGATTTGGCTATGACGAGACGCTTACAAGGAATGATTCCATGGATTTGACGGAAATTGCCTCGGCTCTTGAAAATTCAGGGACATACTTTGACATTATCGGTTTTGACGCCTGCCTGATGGCGACAGCCGAAAACGCGCTCGCTCTTTCCCAATATGGCGACTATCTTCTTGCTTCTGAGGAAACGGAGCCAGGAAAGGGATGGTATTATACAAATTGGCTTAATGAACTGAGCAAAAATACTTCCATGCCCACGACGCAGCTTGGCAAAAAGATTATCGATGACTTCATTGATGTTTCCGCGCAGCAATGCCCCGGGCAGCTTACTACTTTGTCCCTCGTGGATCTTGCGGAGCTCTCCGCGACGCTGCCGGAGAAGTTTGTCAGTTTTTCGGAGACCACTTCCGACCTTCTCATGAACAAGGAATACGACACGGTTTCCACGGCCAGGAGCAATTCACGGGAATTTGCCACCACCTCGAAAATCGATCAGGTAGACCTTGCGGATTTTTGCCTGAATCTTGGTACAAATGAAGGGCAGGAGCTTGCGGATGCCGTGCTTTCCGCAGTGAAATATAACCGTGCCTGCAAGGGCATGACCAATGCCTATGGCTTGTCTATCTTCTTTCCGAAAAAGAAGCTTTCCAGGGTGGATGACATGGTAAGGACTTACAAAAGCCTTGGCATTGATTCCAGTTATTCAAAGTGCATACAGCAATACGCGGTCGTCAGTGCCACCGGGCAGGCGGTTTCTTCCGGGTACAGCAATAGCGCGAGTCCCTTTGGGGCTCTGGGCGGCAGCAGCATTTCTTACAACCTTGGATCAGGAGGAGCGCCATCCAGTTCTTCCGGCAATGTTTATAGCGTTATTGGCACAGAGCTGATGAACCAGCTAATTAACAGCATGCTGAGCGGGGATGCGGCATCTTTCGGTATACCGGGCCTTGATCGCTCCAATTCGAACTTCCTTTCCGATTCCGGCATTTCTGCCGAACAGATGGAGGGCATATTGGCCAAAAGCCAGTTTTCGGCGGATGCCCTGACATGGAGCCAGGACGAAGAAGGGATTCATACATTATCTCTTCCTGAAGAGCAGTGGAGCCTTGTACGCAAGCTGGACATGAATGTTTTCTATGATGACGGGGAAGGCTACGTTGATCTGGGGCTGGATAATGTAATTGAATTTACGGATGATGGGAAACTGATTGGTGACATGGACAGGACATGGCTGTCCATTAATGAACAGCCAGTGGCTTATTATCATCTTGATACTGTTGATGATGGGGATGAATATACGATTACGGGAAGGGTTCCGGCTTATCTAAAGCATGCGGACAGTGACGAGGCGGAGAGGGTCAATCTGCTCCTTGTCTTTGATAATGACAATCCGTATGGATATGTCATGGGCTACAGGACGGATTACAGGGAGGGCGAGACAGACGCGCTAGCCAAGGCTGATACCTTCCGGCCGGGAGATCAGATTGATTATATTTGCGACTTCTATGGGTATGATGGATCTTATCTTGACAGCTACTATCTTGGAAATCCGGTCACTATTTCCTCGGATGAATTGCAGTTCTCAGATGAGACCGATGAAATATCATTGGATGATGCCGGGGCTTCGGCCGGCGGCACATGGCATCCCATGATTTCAAATACAGACGTGGGGGAGGGAGCCGTAATGGTCAGTTACCGCTTCACGGATCTCTATGGCCAGGAGTATTGGACCACCCCTATTATAGAATAAAATCAAAGTAACTTTTCAGCGATTTGTTCGCAGTCGCCTTTGGCGACTTCATGCATGCGTTCAGAGGGGCTCCGTGCCTTGACTGCCCTCTGGCTTTCAGAGAATTCCGGATGAAAAGCAAGCTTTCCATTCGGAATTCTCTGAAAGCCAGAGGGCACTGAATAGTTATACTATTAAAATGGCTCAAAAAATATTTTATATAGAGGAGGATGTGAACTTTATGAATCCTGCGGACATAATGAAGATTAGCAGCGAACTTTCTCTCTTCAGGGAAAGGCATCCGAAATTTGCCGCTTTTTTCCAGGCCTTCCTTGCCCAGGGAGTCGAAGCCGGGATGGTTCTGGAATTTACTGTCACAAGGCCGGATGGGGAGAGCCAGACCACCAATATGCGTATCCAGGAAGAGGATTTGGAATTCCTCCGTCTGATCAGGGAGCTTTCCGGCAATGCCCGGCCAGGCTTCTGATGAGCGGGGATATGAAATCTTCCTCGGGACCTTCCTCGCTGAAAGAGGAACTCGAGGCATATCTGAACAATGGATATTATCCCTTTCATATGCCCGGACATAAGCGCCGGCGCGCCCCGGTTGAGGGGCTGCCGGTCGTTTATGATGTTACCGAGCTTCCGGGGACGGATGATTTGCGCCATCCGGTCGGAATGCTGAAACGGGCCATGGATAGAACCGCGGAACTTTATGGCGCCGATAAAACCTGGTATCTGGTTAACGGAAGCACCTGCGGAAATCTGGCAGGCATATATGCCATGACAAGCTTCGAAGGCGAAATTATCTGCGCGAGGAACTGTCACAGGTCTATATTTAACATCATACAACTCCGCCATTTAAAGGTGCATTGGCTGATACCTGAATATGACCCTTATTATGGCATATTTGCTTCTGTTTCTCCCAGGGAACTTGCCTCCATGCTGGAACGTTTTCCAAAAAGCGAGGCCGTAATCCTTACAAGTCCCGGATATGAAGGAGTTGTGTCTGATATTCAGGCTATCGCGTCTGTTTGTCACCAATATGGGGCAGCCCTGTTTGTGGATGAGGCACATGGCGCTCATTTTGGATTGCCTGCAGCCCATGGACCTTCGGCTTTTCCCATGTCTGCCATCCAGCTAGGCGCGGATCTGTGTGTCCAGAGCCCCCATAAGACACTTCAGAGCCTGACCCAGTCTGCCTGGCTTCATTGGCGGAAAGGCCGTGTTGATGAAAAAAAAATAGAAGAGGCTCTTTCCATTTTTGAAACGTCTTCGCCTTCCTGGCCTCTTTTGCTTTCCCTGGACGGATGCACAGCCGTCCTTAAGGCGAGAGGAGATGGGCTTTTGGCAGGATGGGCGAATAGCCTGCGGCTTTTTTATACAAAAGCGCGTTCCCTGCATGCCTTTTCCTTTTTGTTTTCTGACGTGTGTGGGAATCGGACGGAGAAGATTCCGGCTCATCCAGATGAAGGAGTTGACAAATTTTTCGACGTCGATCCGGGGAAAATACTGATTTGTTGCAGGGATAAAGGATTTAATGGCCATATGCTGCGGGATATCCTGAGAAACAGGTTCGGGCTTGAAACCGAAATGTCATCCAGACAATGCTGTCTTGCTATGACCAGTCCGTATGATGAGGATGAGGCATTGGACAGACTGTACGCAGCTCTTTTTGAACTTGATAGGGAACTGCGACCGGGCAGGGATGGATTTATCTTCCATTGGAATTCACAGGACATTTTTTCTGGAGATTGTTTAGGCATATGTTCGATGCCTATCGCTGAGGCTATTGAAAAGGATTTTGAGGAATGCCCGTTTTCTGCCTGTCCGGGCAGGATTTCCGCGGAATATGTTTACGCCTATCCTCCGGGCATCCCCATCCTGGCTCCCGGGGAGCTGGTGACACAGAAGCTTATTGAAGAAATCATTGCCCTGTCTTCGGAATCCGAAGGTCTGTTTTTCTCAAAGCATTCCGGACATGGTACAGGATCTTTGTTTGTAATCCGTGAAATCCGTGAATCCGTGAGGTGAATCCGGGAATTCATGAAAAAACCATGTAATCCAGAAAATTCATGAAAATTCAGGAAATTCATGAAAGCAGGGGTGGGGTAATCAATTATTGAAAAATACAGCGCAAGCTGATATACTTTCGTGCTGTATACCTTTCCGCCCATGGGCGGCAGTTTATTACACAGCGATTTTGCAAATGCTGTGATTCATTTCCGTCTGGCGGCGGCAGCTTTAGAATATCGGGAGGACAGAGGCATTATGTTAGATATTCGTATGATAAGGGAAAATCCGGAGCTTGTTAAAGAAAACATCAAGAAAAAATTTCAGGAGGAAAAGCTCCCCCTTGTTGACGAGGTCATTCGTCTGGACGCTGAATCCAGAAAGGTTCAGGCGGAAGCAGATGAGCTTCGCTCAAAGAAGAATCAGGTCTCGAAACAGATCGGGACTCTGATGGCCCAGGGGAAAAAGGAGGAAGCAAATGCTGTCAAACAGCAGGTGGCATCTTTTTCTGAGAAATTGAAGGAATTGGAGGCCAGGGAACCGGAACTTCAGGGAGAAGTCAGGAAACGCATGATGCTGATTCCCAACATTATCGATCCTTCTGTACCGATAGGGCCTGATGATAGTCATAATGTGGAAAATGAGCGTTTTGGTGACCCTGTTGTGCCGGATTTCACAGTGCCTTACCACACGGACATCATGGAAAGCTTTGGAGGAATAGACCTCGACGCGGCCGGGCGCGTTGCCGGAAACGGCTTTTACTACCTGATTGGCGATATGGCCAGGCTCCATTCCGCAATCCTGTCTTACGCCAGGGATTATATGATCGGACGGGGCTTCACCTATGTCATCCCTCCGTATATGATCCGCTCAAAGGTTGTTGATGGCGTGATGTCATTCTCTGAAATGGACGCAATGATGTACAAAATCGAGGGGGAGGATCTTTACCTGATTGGTACGTCTGAACATTCTATGATTGGCCGATTCATCGACCAGATTATTCCGGCTGCGCAGCTCCCGCTGACCCTTACCTCCTATTCGCCCTGTTTTCGTAAAGAGAAGGGTGCTCATGGAATGGAGGAACGCGGGGTTTACAGGATACATCAATTTGAAAAGCAGGAGATGATCGTGGTATGTGAACCCGGGGATGCCATGCATTGGTACAACATCCTCTGGAAGAATACCGTGGACTTTTTCCGCTCCATGGAAATTCCCGTCAGAACCCTGGAATGCTGTTCCGGGGATCTTGCGGATCTAAAGGTGAAATCCTGCGATGTTGAAGCCTGGTCACCCAGGCAGAAAAAATATTTCGAGGTCGGATCCTGCTCCAATCTCGGGGATGCGCAGGCTCGGCGCTTGAAGATCAGAATAAAAGGTGAGGACGGGAGGAATTATCTGGCATACACCTTGAACAATACCTGCGTCGCCCCTCCCAGGATGCTCATTGCTTTCCTGGAAAATCGTCTTCAGGCAGATGGATCCGTTACGATCCCCGAAGTGCTTAGACCTTATATGGGCGGCGTGGATCGGCTGATTCCTCGTTACAACTCGATTACCGGAGAGAAGCCTTGCTGACGCGATACCGCATCGAAAACACTACTTTAATACAGGAGATTAGGGACAGTATCATGCTTTCTCCCATTATCAGCGTGAAGAAGCTTTGCAAAATTTACCATATTGGAAATAACAAGGTGTACGCTCTCTGCGGAGTAAGCTTTGATATTTACGAAGGGGAATTTGTCGCAATCGTAGGAACCTCCGGTTCAGGAAAATCAACCTGCCTTAATATGCTTGCCGGCCTGGAGAAGCCCTCCTCCGGCAGCATAAACATAGCCGGAAAGCGAATTGACAGAATGAATGAAAGGCAGTTGGTGGCATTTCGGCGTATGCACATAGGCTTTATATTTCAAAGCTATAATCTTCTGAATTCCATGAACGCTCTTGAAAATGTCGCAATGCCTCTGATGTTCAGGGGTGTTCCATATAAAAAACGTACGCAGAAGGCAATGAAATATATGCGGATGATTGGCATTGGAGACCAGGCCGACCATATGCCGAACCAAATGTCCGGCGGACAGCAGCAGCGTGTCGGCATCGCCAGGGCCCTTGTGATTGATCCGAAGATTATTTTTGCGGATGAACCCACAGGCAACCTTGATTCCCATACTACGGAAGAAGTGCTGCAGATTATGCGGGAAATAGTTCGCTCGCAGAAAAAGACCCTGGTCATGGTAACCCACGACCCTGTCATTGCTGCCTGGGCGGACAGACAGCTTAAAGTAGTGGATGGAAGGGTGATTGAAGTGATCTACAATCCGGACAGTGAGATTGAAAAACGCATTTTTTCTGAAAATGGTTCAATGCCCTTTTGTGATGTGGCCCCAAACCCAACTTTAATAGGGGAGGAAAATGAATCAGTTCCGAAGAAAGAAAGAAAAAAATAAAATCATTCTGCCGAGCCTTTTTTTAATATGTTTTTTTTTATTTTTGACTGTACGCCCATGTACACTTCTCCGGACAAAGGCATCCTATGTCGATACCAACCTCAATACGTTCATCCATGACGCGGAAGAAACACAGACAGGCGTGATCGGGCAGGATATGCAGCTCCATGTACGGATAGGTTACAATGGTGTGAACGGGCTTTACAATCCCGCCACGGACGAGATTAGCAATGTCCGCGTCCGTTTATCCAACGATCAAAACTATCTTGCCAATTCTGAAAATGCCCCTGGCAACTATCCCAGGAACAATCCCTATGATTCTGATTCGGATGATGATTCTGAAATGGCGGCGCATGACGCGTACAATGAAGGATGGAGGGCTGGTATTCAGAGGGCATACAACGCGAGCCTCGGCCTCACCTATCCGGTGGATGGGGGAAGATACCCCTTTGAAGTCAATGCCTCGATTTTCACGCAGGAACAAAGCTTCGAGGTGCTGCGAAAAGGCGAATATGTTGAGGCGGTATTTAATGTATTTGTCCGATCCGATACGGAACAGGGCTACTATGGGATTCCTTTGACGATCTGGTATGATGTGGCCCAAAATTCCAGCGGATCCTATGGCAGCCTTCACAAAACTGAGTTTGTCAACGTTTATATCAGTACAGCCGGCGAAGTTGTGGATCCGGGCATAACAAAGCGCGACAGCGCCTTTGTCATTGGCGAAGACCAGGCCACCCCTCAATGTAATTATCCGGATATTTCCGAGTTTTCCGTGAAAATGCGGAATCAGACCGGAAAACCTCTGTATGACGTTCTGGTTCATATGAATATGTACCTTGACGGCAATCTGGCCATGCAGCCCACGGCGGCTGCCAAGGCATCTGCTGACAAGGGCTTCCCCTTCAGCATCAATGAATCGAATTATGACCGTTTTTATGAAGAGGTTGGGGTGGATGGAATTATTTCACCTCCGTATTCTATGGCAATTAAGCCCAACGCGGCCAGCGGATATTATCCTCTTTTTTTTAATGTCAGCTATAAACAGACGCCGGGAGCCACGGTGGCTCAGTCGGAAAATTTTTATTTTTATGTAAATGTTTATAATCTTTCCATGATAGACCCGGATGAATCCCTTCGCGAATTCAATGAGAATGACCGAAGCCGCGCCAGGCTGATTGTGGATTCCTACCGCACCATCCCGGAGAAGGTCTTCGCCGGAGAGCGCTTTACGCTGTCGATGATCATGAAGAACGCCTCAACGGATATCGCGGCCAGCAACATCCTTTTGACATTGGAATCGGCAAAGGAAAACGAATCCCCGGTTTTCACGATAGAGGGGGGCGCGAATTCCATGGTCCTTAATTCGCTTTCGGCAGGTGAAAGCAGGGAGGTCAAGGTAAATATGACCGTTGCCGCCGGGGTAAACCCGAAGTCATATTCTTTGACGATAAATGAAAAATACGATTCGCCGGAATACAAAAACGCTTCAGAAAAAGTGGAAATCGATATACCTGTCAACCAGGTGGCCAGACTGAGCTGTTCGAATTTTGAAATCATGCCCGAAGAAATTGAAACGGGAGGGGAATCCAATGTCATGTTTGGCATTAATAACACCGGAAAGGTAATGCTATATAATGTAGAGGCTGTTTTCGAAGCGGATTCCATCAAAAAGGCCTCTTCTTATGTAGGAAATATAAAGCCTGGGGAAAGCGGAAATGTGGATGTAATGCTGGAGGGAGTGGCACAAACCCTCGATGAGGGCGTGATCCCTGTCAAAATCAATTTTGAAGATGTTAACGGCAATCCGTTTTCGCAGGAAACCAGCATTAAGCTCTACGTTTCGGAAGTGGTGGAAGAGGAGCCGCAGGGATTGCTGATGGAAACAGAAGAAGTGGAACAGGAAAATGGCATCGGGTCTTTGAAGAAATACCTGCATATCATTATCCCTTCGGCAGTTGTCGCAATTTTGTTCCTTTTTATTATAATCAGGCGGAGGAAAAGGAAGAGAAAGGATATAGATGAGGATATTTGATCTCGTCAGCCTCGCGGGAAGCAACCTGCTTCGCCGGAAGACTCGCAGCATACTTACCATCCTGGGCGTTATTATAGGCACGGCGTCCATTGTTGTAATGCTTAGTCTGGGGCTGGGGATGAGCAGGATGCTTTTGGAGTCCTATCAGAATTATGGCTCGCTGACCATGATCAACGTGGTGAACTGGTCATGGACTGAAAATGACAGTTCGCATGAATTGACGGATGAATGCATTTCGAATTTTTCCGTGATTCCCCATGTTATCGGCACATCTCCCGCCCTGTCCGTAAATGTAACCGCAAACTGCGGCGCTTATACATCGAATTATGAAATCGTAGGGGTTTCACAGGATTATTTTTCCCAGCTTACTCTCAAATCCGGTGAAATTCCCAAGCCCGACCAGGGAACTCTTTCCCTGGTTTACGGGAACACCGCAACAGGTAATTTTTATAAGAAAAATGACTGGGCCAATCCGCGTTCGGTGGATCCGGAAACGGAGACGATATTTTATCAGTTCCCGGATGCGTCAAATATTGGATCCATTGATTCCCCGGAAGGGAACACGTCCACATCCCCGGCAAAAAAATATATATTGCAGACTTCCGGAGTGCTGGCAGGAGAAAAAGACGCCTATTCCGAAACATCCATGCGCTGCTATGCGGATATTGATACATTCAAAAGATTTCTGAAAAAGATTTATAAAAAAAATCTGGTTCCAAATCCTAAAACCAATAAGAAGGGCAAAGCCCTTCGTTATTATGTTTATGATTCGGCTTATGTTTTTGTGGATTCCATGGAAAATGTCACGGATGTTCAAAAAATCATTTCCGATCAAGGCTTTACCTGCTATTCAAATATGGAGTGGCTTAAACAAGCCCAGCAGACCATGGGCGTAGTACAGATGGTGCTGGGCGGGATAGGAGCTGTTTCATTGCTGGTGGCAGCAATCGGAATCATGAACACGATGATGATGTCCATCTATGAACGCACAAGGGAAATAGGGGTTATGAAGGTCCTTGGATGCGATATGGGCGATATTAGAAATATGTTTCTTTGTGAATCCGCAATGATTGGCTTTCTGGGCGGGACGACAGGTGTTCTCCTGAGTTATGGAATTTCAGGATTCATCAATATGTTTTTGGGAGGCGGCGAGTCCATGGGGCTTTTTTATTTTGGCGGCGGCAGTAATGCTATTTCCTATATCCCTCATTGGCTTGCCGCTTTTGCCATTCTGTTTGCGGTGGTGGTCGGTTCGCTGTCTGGATACGTTCCTTCTGTCAGGGCCATGAAGCTCAGCGCCCTTACGGCTATCCGGAACGACTGAAAACTCAATGTGGGTTTATCCGTGGTGTGCCTTGTGCCGCTGGCGCGACACAAATGGGACTCATTGCCTGCGGCATTAAGTCAAAGCATGGGTTTGGATTGTTATGTCGCCAATGGTTTTTCTTGCAAGTGAACAAAAACTATGTTATACTAATTTTTTGAGTATGTTTATTTATCTGCTAATACAATACCGCAAGGGTCTGTATATCTGAAATCAGAATGGCAGGTTTTCCGCAGCACAAGAAGCCCTGTGGATAATCCGGACAAAATATGTTTTAGGTAAATTTTGTTCGGACGAATCCTAAAATTGGAGGTACTCTGACATGAATGTGAAAGTTGAAAATATGGAAAAAAATATGGCGAAGCTGACGATTACAGTCGAAGCGGCCCGATTCGATGATGCCATTCAATCTGTATATCGAAAAAAACGAGGCAGCTTCCGCCTGCCGGGATTTCGCAAAGGGAAAGCCCCCCTTGCTGTGATTGAAAAAATATACGGGCCTCAGATTTTTTATGAGGATGCTTTCAATGAAATAATAGAGGCCACTTACCCCGATGCCGTCAAGGAATCTGATCTTTTCATTGTTTCCAGACCAGAGATTGGAGTTGAGACTTTGGAAAAAGGCAAAGATTTGGTATATACGGCTCTAGTTGCCGTGCGTCCTGAGGTCACCCTTGGAGAATATAAGGGGATTACAGTGGAAAGGACCGAGATCTCCGTATCCGATGAAGACATCGAGGACAAGCTCCGCGATGAACTGGAAAAAAATGCCCGTATCGTGGAAGTGGAAAGGGAAGTTCGACAGGGAGATATTGCAACAATTGACTTCAAAGGGACTATAGACGGGGTGGAATTTGCCGGAGGGAACGGTGAGGATTATCCCCTGACGATTGGTTCCGGGACTTTCATCCCCGGTTTTGAAGATCAGCTTGTCGGAGTCCCGTCCGGGGGCGAGACGGATGTGAAGGTGACGTTCCCCAGTGATTACGGCGCAAAAGAAGTAGCCGGAAAGGATGCCGTTTTCCATGTCGTAGTCAAGAATGTGAAGGAAAAGCAGATACCTGAAGCGGATGACGATTTTGCCTCGGATGTTTCGGAATTTTCCACATTGGACGAATACAAGGAGGATTTAAGAAAGGGGATTCTTGCGGAAAAAGAAAAAGCTGCCACCACGCAGAATGAAAACAAGGTGATTAACAAGGCGGTTGAAAACGCGGAAATGGAAATACCCGATGCCATGCTGGATAGTCAGGTCGAAGATATGATAAGTAATTATCGGATGCAGCTTGCTCAGCAGGGAATTCCCTTTGATGAATATTTGAAAATGATGGGAAAGACGGTTGAGGATCTCAGAAAGGATATGAAGCCACAGGCGGAGCATAATATAAGGACCTCTCTTGTTCTGGATGCAATTCAAAAAGCCGAGGGCATTGAAGTTTCAGAAGATAGGGTAGATGCAGAGTTAAGAAGAATTGCTGACCAGTACAAGATGAAGCTTGAAGACTTCATGAAGACAGTAACTGATTCGCAAAGAAAATCGGTAAAGAGGGAACTTGAGATCCAGGAAACAATCGATTTTCTCGTATCAGAAGCAGACCTTGTCGATCCTGCTGCCTCTGCGTGATATTTTTCTTGTTGCCAGCCCTGTTAAATACTTTTAGCCGCAAAATTCGCGGCTGCCCGCGCGGTGGCATTTTTTCACATCCTGCATAGCTGTACAAGAGACAGTGTAAAAAAAGCGTTATTTTAATTGATAACAATTATTTATTAATTATATTAATTAACAATTGCTTATAGAATATAAGAATAGATAAGAATAGATAATAATTAGATTAAAAAATCAATGATCATGGTTGGAGGCCATTATTGAATGATGAATCCCTTTTTCCCAAATGACATTTCCACGATTCCCTATGTCATACAGTCGACATCCAGGGGGGAAAGATCCTACGATATTTTCTCCAGGCTTTTAAATGAACGCATAGTTTTTCTCGGAGATGAAGTCAATAATGATACCGCATCCCTCGTTGTGGCGCAGCTTCTTTACCTTGAGTCAGAGGATCCAGACAAGGATATAAGCCTTTACATCAATTCTCCCGGCGGGGTGATTACGGCCGGTATGGCCATTTATGACACGATGCAGTATATCAAGTGTGATGTAGCCACGATATGCATAGGAATGGCGGCTTCGATGGGAGCTTTCCTGCTGGCGGGAGGGGCAAAAGGCAAGCGGATGGCACTCCCCAATGCGGAGGTTATGATTCATCAGCCTTCAGGCGGGGCCAAAGGACAGGCGACGGAAATCCAGATTACGGCGGAATGGATTCTTCGCACCAAGCGTCATATGGCAGAGATACTTGCGGAAAATTGTGGACAAACTGTAGAAAAGATCATGGAGGATACCGAAAGGGATCATTGGATGACAGCGCAGCAGGCAAAAGAGTATGGATTAGTCGATCATATTTTCAAATCCAGGAACGAGAGCCTTGATGGCGGCATTGAAACTCGCAAGGAGAACAAATAATGCGATTGAGACAAGAAGACAAGTTCAAGTGTGCTTTCTGCGGCAAGACAGCGCGCCAGGTGAGGAAATTAATAGCAGGCCTGAATAATACATATATATGCAATGATTGCGTGGAGCTTTGTGAAGAAATCCTCGAAGAGGAGATGGTAAACGAGGAGGATGACCGTATACATCTTCTTAAGCCGAAAGAAATTAAGGAATTTTTGGATGAATTCGTTATCGGCCAGGAAGATGCCAAAAAAGTTCTTTCTGTTGCTGTTTATAATCATTACAAAAGAATCACTTCTAAAATCAAAGATATAGATGTTCAAAAATCCAACATATTGATGATAGGGCCTACAGGCACAGGAAAGACATATCTTGCCCAGACGCTGGCTAAGGTCATAGGTGTTCCTTTTGCCATTGCGGATGCCACCACCCTTACAGAAGCGGGCTATGTTGGGGAGGACGTTGAAAACATTCTTTTAAAGCTGATACAGGCTGCCGGAAATGATATTCAGCGAGCGGAGGTAGGCATAGTTTACATTGATGAGATTGACAAGATTACCAAAAAGTCTGAAAACGTTTCCATTACAAGGGATGTATCCGGAGAAGGGGTACAGCAGGCCTTGCTGAAAATTCTGGAGGGAACCGTAGCCTCCGTCCCTCCCCAGGGAGGGCGGAAGCATCCTCAGCAGGAATTAATCCAATTAGATACCACAAATATCCTGTTCATCTGCGGCGGAGCCTTTGATGGACTGGAAAAAATCATTGAAAAGAGAGTGGCATCTGGGTCAATGGGATTCGGCGCTGAAATCGTCCAAAAAAACAAAGACAATTATGACGATATATTAAAGCAGGTTCAGCCTGAGGATTTGATCAAGTTTGGGCTTATTCCTGAATTCATTGGCCGTGTCCCGATTGATGTGGAACTGCAAAGCCATACGGTGGATTCTTTGAAACAGATTCTTACTACGCCCAAAAATGCCCTCGTAAAACAATATCAAAAGCTGTTTGAGCTTGACAATGTAAAGCTCAAGTTCACTGACGAGGCCATATCTGCCGTTGCCGAAAAAGCAATAGCAAGAAAGACTGGCGCCAGGGGACTCCGTTCAATTATGGAAGACATGATGATGGAAATCATGTATGAAATTCCATCGGATCCGGATGTTGTCGAGGTGGAAATCACCAAAGACCTTGTGGACGGGACAGGAGACGCGGTCTTTTTGCGCAAGCAGGAGAAGGACGGCGCTTATACAAAAATGGAGGCTCGAGGCGGGAGAAAGGAAGCGGTTTTTGGAAATGGCCGCGCGGGAGAAAGCGCCTGATGAAGATCAAGTCAGTGGAACTCAAATATGTTCTGGGGCTGAAATCAGTCGTGCCATCTTCAGACAAACCGGAATTTGTCCTGGCAGGTCGATCAAATGTTGGAAAGTCTTCCTTTATTAATGCCTTTGTCAATAGGAAGTCCTATGCCCGCATTTCTTCCACCCCCGGCAAAACGAGAACAATCAATTATTATGAAGTCAATAATGATTTTTTTCTGGTTGATCTCCCCGGTTATGGATATGCTGCTGCGGGAAAGGTGGAGCAGGAAAAGTGGGGGCGGATGATTCGGAGGTATCTTTCAAGTTCCGAACAGATTGAAGAAGTTATTCAACTTTTGGATATCCGTCATGCGCCCTCCGCGAAGGATCATGAAATGTATGAGTGGATCATTGCCTCCACGGGATTCGAGCCTTTAATTATACTGACAAAAACGGATAAGCTGAAACGTTCGGAAATAGGCAAAAATATAGATATGATAAAAAAAAGTCTTGGCACTTCTCCGGATTGTCAGTTAATACCGTTTTCTGCTGTGACAAAGCAGGGGCTTGATGAAGTTTATAATGTGTTCGATAAAATTTTACTTGCAACAGATCAAAACGATTCTGATTGATTCGATATCAACAGAGCGCTTATAGTTATTGTTTTAAGCTTTTGCCAGGCGTAGTTCGAACAGACGGGCAGGACGGTGTTTCAATCCGCTCCTGTCCGATCCGGGGGCAAGAGCGATCTGCAAATCTCTCTGGGGGAAAGGAGCTGTATGACAAAGGAAGAGTACCTGGATCGTTACCGGCATTCTCTTTCACATATAATGGCCAAGGCCGTGATAGAAATTTACGGGAAGGAAGTGCAGTATGCCATAGGTCCGCAGATTGCAGACGGCTGCTACTATGATTTCCTTTTGCCAAAAACGGTGACAGAAGATGACTTCAAGTTGATCGAAGACAAAATGAAGGAGATTATTCGGAGACGGGAGGAATGGACTAGGAAAGAATTAAGCAGGGATGAAGCCCTTTCTCTTTTTCATGACCAGAAATTCAAGACTGAATTGATTCGTGATCTGCCGGAAGATGAGGTTATCTCCGTTTACTATACGGGAAATGACTTTGTGGATCTTTGCCGGGGACCTCACGTTGAGAACTCCCAGGAATTAATGAACGCTGCTTTTCAGATAAAATCTGTTTCCGGGGCTTATTGGAGGGGGGACGAGAAGAGGGATCAGCTCCAGCGCATATATTTGTACGCGTTTCCGGATCAAAAGCAGCTAAAAGAGCATTTGAAGCTCGTCAAAGAAGCGATGGAGCGGGATCACAAAAAGCTTGGACCTCAGCTTGACCTTTTTATGTTTACAGAAACATCTCAGGGAATGCCGTACTGGCTCCCCAGAGGCTGGAAAATTTTCAATCTTCTTCTTTCTTATTGGAGAGACATTCACGATATCCATGGTTATCAGGAGATTTCCGCACCCGTTATCAATAATAAAAAGCTCTGGCTCATAAGCGGACACTGGGCGCATTACGTGGATAACATGTTTATCATTCCCGGAAAAGACGGGGACGATGTCTGGAGCGTTGAGGCAGATGACACAATGGCCGCAAAACCTATGAACTGCCCGAATGCAATGATGGTGTTCAAACGGAAGGTACGTTCCTATAGGGATCTTCCTCTGCGTTTTTCCGAGACAGACCTTGTCCATCGGAAGGAACGGACGGGGCAGCTTAACGGCCTGTTCCGTGTCCAGATGTTCCGTCAGGATGATGACCATACCTTTGTGACGGAAAACCAGATAGAAGAAGAGATCGACGATATACTTTCCATTGCTGACCTTCTTTACAGCACATTCGGACTCACGTACCGCGCGGAACTGTCCACAAGGCCGGAGGATTTCATGGGTGACATTTCCCTGTGGAATGATGCCGAAAATGCCCTCCGAAGGATAATGGACAAAAAATACGGAAGCGGCAATTATGAAATCAATGAAGGGGACGGGGCTTTCTATGGCCCTAAGATCGACCTGCTGATTAAGGATGCCCTCGGAAGAGAATGGCAATGCGGCACGATTCAGCTTGATTTCCAGCTTCCTCGAAATTTTGACCTGAAATACACAGCGGCGGATGGAAGTGAAAAAACTCCCGTGGTACTTCACAGAGCTTTGTATGGTTCTTTTGAACGATTCATCGGGATTTTGATAGAGCATTTCAAGGGGGCGTTTCCATTCTGGCTTTCCCCCTGTCAAGTTGGAATTGTACCGATACGCACAGAGCATAATGAATATGCAAAAAAAATCTCAAACAAACTGACTGCCTATCATATAAGGTCGGAGGCTGATTATTCCGATAATAATATGAAGGAAAAGATTAAGCGTTTCAAGAACATGAAGGATCCGTATGTTCTGATTCTGGGCGATAAAGAGGCTGAGGAGAATACGGTTTCCATAAATATACGGGGATCGAACAAGCAAATCAACAACATTCCTATAGATAAATTTGTTGAGATGTGCATGCGGATGAATCAGGAACACAGTCTTGAGCTTCTTGATTCGTAACTGTTCAGTCAGGATGAACAGTTACGAATCGGGCGTGGCGCTTACGCGCATTCCGAGTACGCCCGAGGCGCTAACTGAATAGTTAGCTCGATTCCCTCAATCAGGGAATCGAGAAATTACTTGACAGATGGTATTGCATATGCTAAATTCTGTACGACAGAGTAAAAGGAAAGCAGGTATCCGCCTCACCTTGGCAGTGATTTTATTAGACAAATTTAATTTTTGTCCGATATTATACTGATCCTGGGTTCATAACGGAGTTCAGTATATTTATTGTATACTTCGTATTTATGGCGGATTGCGCAATCCGCCATTTTTTTTGGTTGATATTTGCAGAGAGGAGCGTATGGCAACACGGAAAAGCACTGATATCGAGATTAACGAACAAATCAGGGACAGAGAGGTCAGAGTCATCGGCACAGACGGCCAGCAGCTTGGCATCATGTCGTCCCGAGAAGCTTATAAAATGGCAATGGATGCGGATTTGGATCTGATCAAAATTGCGGCTATGGCAAACCCACCTGTCGTAAGGATTGCCGATTATGGCAAATATCGTTATGAGATGATGCGCAAGGAAAAGGAAGCCAGGAAAAACCAGCATACGACAGAACTGAAAGAAATTCGCATGACACCAAATATTGATACCAATGATCTCAATACGAAGCTGTCTGCTGCCAGGAAGTTTCTCGAGAAAGGCAACAAGGTCAAGGTGGCGCTCCGATTCCGGGGCAGAGAGATGACCCGGATGAATCAGTCAAAATACATTCTCGATGATTTTGCGGATAGCCTTCGGGATGTTGCGATTCTCGACAAAGCGGCAAAGGTCGAAGGCAGAAATATGGCGATTGTGCTAAGTCCGAAAAGGTAAATTTACAGGAGGGTAAATATGGCAAAGATCAAGCTGAAAACAAAGAGAGCTGCCGCAAAACGATTCAAAATTACTGGCACAGGCAAGCTTGTTAGAAACAAGGCGAATAAGTCCCATATACTTACCAAAAAAACAACAAAAAGAAAAAGAGGATTGAGAAAAGATATAGTTACGGACAAGACCAATGAGAAGACAATGAAGAAGATTCTTCCATATTTGTGATTCAGTCACTTTTACGTTTTTTTGGATATAGAAGGGAGAACAAAATGAGGATAAAGGGCGGATTAAATGCAAAGAAAAAACATAAAAGGATACTGAAGCTGGCCAAGGGCTATAGAGGGGCTCGTTCAAAACAATATAGAATAGCGAAGCAAAGCGTTATGCGGGCTTTGAACGAATCCTATCGCGGAAGAAAGGAGCGGAAAAGGCAGTTCCGTTCCCTGTGGATCGTCAGGATTAATGCGGCAGCAAGGATGAACGGGCTTTCTTATTCAAGGCTGATGCATGGATTGAAATTAGCAGGTGTATTCATTAATCGCAAGATGCTTTCTGAGGTGGCCATCGCGGATGCGGAGGGCTTCCGCCAGCTTTGTGAGACGGCGAAGGCCAAAATTTAACAATCATAGCTATTCAGATTACTCTGGATTTCAGAGAATTCCATTTCAGAGAATTCCAGATGGAAAGCTTGCTTTTCTTTTCAGCAAAACTTGCTTTTATTTGGAATTCTTTTTTTTTACTTGACGAAATGGAATTCCTGTGCTATGATAATTGAGTTCGCAGAAGTGGCGGAATGGCAGACGCGCACGGTTCAGGTCCGTGTGAGAGCAATCTCATGTGGGTTCAACTCCCATCTTCTGCACTTTTCATGGCTAGGATTTTTCCTAGCCTTTTATTATTATTAGGTATTAACAATATATTAAGCATAGTCAATACCGTATTTGGAGGATTTTTTGCCTTTTTTCTCGGCATCCCTTTGTGCGGCAGAAAACCGCCGTTGACATCACAAAAGATTGGGAGAATATGATTCCAGGCATCCAAGCTAAAAGCAAGCCTTTCAGATTGGATGCCTGGAATACTGAATTATAACGAAGGATTTACAGATGAATAATATTCGCTATTAATCCATAACTCAGAACAGACATAATAGCTGATGCAAGCAGAACGCCTGCAAGAATGGACGGAATTGATTTTCGGAGATCCATGCGCAGCAAGGCTGCGGCAAGAGCCCCTGTCCATGCGCCTGTGCCGGGAAGGGGGATGCCGACAAAAAGAGCCAATCCCCAGAAACCATAAAGCTGAATCTGGTCGCTATGTTTTTCGGCCTTTTTTCTAAACCAGGAAGCCAGGCTTTTTGTCGGAGCAAAGCACTCCATCCATTCTATGATATGACGAATAAAAAGGAGGACGAATGGGATGGGCAACAGGTTTCCTATAATACAAATGATAAGCGCGCGCAGATAACTTACCCCAAGAATGGATGAGGCCAAAAGGCCTCCTCTGAGTTCCAGGACAGGAAGCATGGAAATGATAAATACGATGGCTTCCTCCGAAAGGATGCCTGATAGTTTTCCTGTGAATAGATTTACTATGTTCTCCATTATTTTCTCCTTCATCAACTCTTGAATGGACATTCAACTTGTGCTAAAATAGATAAGATTATCCTGTCAGTATAATCAAAGCATAATGCAGTGTCAAGCTGAGGGGGGTATTATTACATGATAAGCTTCGAGGAGGAAATTCAGAGATTCAAACCAAGTCTTGACGTGGATCAGATTGAAGATGCGATCGTGAAGGTGGATCTGACAGATATGAATGATATCATGACCCAGTTGATAGAAGAAGCAGCAAAGAAGGAAGATGATCGTCGATGAAGTACGACATTACTCTCGAACGGATTGCCAACTGTTACTACAATCTTGGATTGGAGCGCGCACGTCTCAGAGACCTGTCGGGAGCAGCGGAATTATTAAAAAAATCCCTTCTTTTTGATAAGTATCAAAAAGATGCCAGAAATCTTCTGGGGCTTATCTTTTTTGAGTGTGGAGAGACTGCGGACGCGTTGGTACAATGGGTCATCAGCATGAACCTGAATCCGGAGGAGAATGACGCGGATCATTACTTGGATGAAATTCAACGCAAACCCGGCATTTTGAGAGTGTGTTCTGACAATGTCAAACGCTATAATCAGGCACTTGACTATGCGCAGCATAATAATGATGATCTTGCAGTTATGCAGCTTAACCAGGTAATAGTTGATAAGCCGAATTATATCAAGGCACACATACTGCTTGCGCTTTTATACATGAAAAATGAGCGCTGGGTCAAAGCCGGTAAAAGCCTTTTCAAGGTTCTCAGGATTGACAGGAACAATCCCAGGGCTCTGGTCCTGATGGATGTTGTAAAAAGAAAGACAGGCCGCAAGGAAGTCGAACAAAATCGGTTGAAGAATGTGTTTTCCCATCGCCGTATGGCAGATGATGACGTTCTGGTTCCTCAAGAGGTGAAGCAGATTTCGCCCTGGGCAGTCGTAATGTATATACTTTTTGGAGTTGTATTAGCTCTTTTTTGCTTTGAGTTTCTCCTTATGCCTGCGAGAACCAAGGCTTTGAACAGTAAAAACAACTCTGAATTGATTTATTTTGCCGAAAAGCTTGATGTTTCCAATATGGAATACGCAGCGCTTTCTGAAGAGCATAATGAGCTTTCTTCCAGATATGACGCTGCTCTGGAAAAACTTTCCCAGTACGAAAATGAAAATGCTTCTTTTATCAAGCAGTATCAAACATTAAATCGTATAAATGTCGCTTATGAAAGCGGAGATCTCGCAAGCGCGACAATGCTTTACAAAGAAATCGATGAGTCGACAATCACTGATGAGAACATGCGGGAATTTTATAATCAGATTAAATCCTACATGGAGGGGTCTGTCTATCAAATGCTTGCAGACCAGGGAACCGCGGCCTGGAATGCGGGAAATATCGGTGACGCGGAAAATCTGTACAAGTTAAGCCTGCTCATTCGGGAGGAGCCTGAAAACATGTACTTATTGGCTAGATTGTATCAGGCAAGGAATGATATGGCCATGGCCAATGAACTTTTTGACCGCGTGGTGGGGGAGCATCCAGAGTCGCCTTATGCCCAGAGGGCCCGCGAAGCAAGGGGATATTGACGAGACATATATTAATTTAAAGCATGAATTCCAATACATCATTTGTTTATCGACAATTAAAATGACAAAGACTGCTTTGAAAAAGGAGTACGGGATGCTTGACCTTGAAAAAATCCGATTGATGACTAAGCTCGCAATTTTTGAAAAAAAAGAAGGCAAGAATATAATAGAAGCACGCAGTTATTATAAGGCGGATTATATTTCAAACCAGGTTCTGAAAACCCTTTTTCATTTCACGGTATGTTTTATTTTGATTGCGGCCTTGCTTCTTTTCATGAGGATTGAGAGCATTCTTCTCAATTTGAATCTGCAGCTTATTCGTATGTGGGTTCATGCGGGCGCGGCCCTTTATCTTGGCGGCTCTGTTTTTTCTGGCCTTGTTGCCGGCATCAGTGCCTCTGTTAACTATGACATTTCCCAGATGCTTGGCGAATTTTATTCTGAAAAATTGGAAAAACTCCTGATGATGCAAACAGGACAAAGAATGTCCAGGGAATACTACAGTGACAATTTTCAAGAAGAAATTGACAGGATTCGAAATCCATCAAAAGAGCTTTTTTCCGATGATGAGGAATGGGATGATATGGACAACGGGGAAGAAGATGATGCCATCCAATTTGCCGTCAACGAAGCCGCCCAGTATATGAAGACTAGAAATAGAAGGAATGAAGCAGATGATATTCCTGGCACATCATGGAATAAAACCTTTTCAGAAAAGTCCATTTCAAGAACGTCCTATTTTGAGGATAGATGGCTTGATGAACCATCGACTCCGGGCAATGAATGGTTAGATGAAGCATACCCTGATGAAATGGAATATACTGACAAATCCGTACAAAAAGAGCTTGTTCCATTTCCTGGAACCAATAGGCGGAATACCAATCGGCATCGCCATTGAATAAGTGCACAGGAGTCCTACTTTATGAGTCAGTTTTATTATTTCAAAAGATATACTGAAAAAATTTATAGGAAGCATGAATTTTGGATCAGGCCTTTATTTCGGGCATTAGTTGCTTTGATTATTTTTATTATGGTGAATACCCATTTTGCTTACAGCAGCCTGGCTCAGAATCCGTTGATTGTATTATTCCTTTCTATTCTCTGTTCCATGCTTCCATGGACTGCCATCTCTCTTTTATCCGCAGTCCTGTTCCTGTTGAACCTGCACGAGGCATCTTTTGAATTCACATTGGTTTCAGCAATGATATTTCTGCTGATCGCGTTATTACAGACAGCGTTTCGAGCGCGTCACGGCATCTTGCTTGCCCTTGTGCCTTTTTTCTTCTTTCTAAAACTGCAGTACGTCCTTCCGGCTATTGTTGGCCTTTCATGCGGCCTTACGACTTTTGTACCCCTTGCCCTTGGGACAACTGCTTACTATTTTCTGGTATTCGTATCAGAAAACATCGAGATAGCAGCGGATTCCGCAAATATCGCTGAAATGGCCAATCATTACGCGAGTATATTCACCAAGTTTTTTGAAAACCGTACGATGTTTTCCATGATTTTCATTATGGTCATGATCATGATTGTCGTCTACGTAATCAGGAATCTCCCTTTTGAATATTCATGGCACCTTGGGATCATCACAGGAATGTTATCCGGCGCATTACTCCTGGTTCTTAGCAGTACTACCGGCAGCGCCGAAATTGACCTTCCATCCCATTTCTTATCGTTGTTTTTTTCTTTTCTGCTATCTTTCCTTTATGTGCTCTTTCTTTATGGGGCGAATTACCAGGTGACAGAAAGAGTTCGGTTTGAAGACGATGATTATTATTATTTTGTAAAGGCCGTCCCTAAATTCAAGACTGCCGAGGAAGAGGAGTAAACATTGACAAATATCATTCAAAAAATGAAAGACTGGGTGAGCCTGTTGCCTCCCCTTGGAGTGACAAATATTCTGGAAATAATTATTCTTTCCGTCTTTGTTTACGAATGTCTGCTGTGGATTAAAAACACCAGAGCCTGGCAGCTCCTCAAGGGCTTGCTTGTCGTTGCGGCCTTTACAGCTTTTGCGGCCATTTTTCAAATGACAACAATAATGTGGTTGATTGAACGACTCTCCACCGCCACAATTATTGCGGCTATTGTAATATTTCAACCGGAATTGAGGCGCGCCCTGGAACAGCTTGGATCAAAAAACTACTTTGTCCGCTTGTTTCCTGAACAGGAGGATGGGAGTTCCAGCCAGAATACAATAAATGAGATTGCCAAGGCTGTCTTTGCAATGGCCAGGGTGAAAACGGGCGCCCTTATCGTCCTCCAGCAAAAGCAATCCCTTAAGGAAATCGAAGATACCGGCATCAGGGTGGACGGAATTGTTTCATCGGCGCTTCTGATTAATACTTTTGAAAAGAACACTCCGTTGCATGATGGGGCGGTAATCATTGAAGGAGACAGAATGATTTCCGCGACCTGTTATCTTCCCTTGTCAAATGCTGAGATTTCGAAAGATTATGGCACGAGGCATCGCGCGGCACTTGGAATTTCAGAAGTGACAGACGCCATTACAATTGTTGTTTCAGAGGAAACAGGAAGGGTTTCCCTTGCCGAGAAGGGACATCTGATTCGTGTGCCGGATCAGGACGCGCTGAGGGATGTTCTTCCGACCAAGATGATTGAAAAAACAGAACCTGTAAAAGAAAAAAATATTCCTCGCCGGATTTTGAAAAACAAGGGTGGGATGTAGGATGAAAAAGATTTCAGAAAATCTCATTTTAAGGGTTATTAGCATTATTGTGGCTCTGCTCCTTTGGCTTTTGGTAGTGAATATTTCCAAACCGGAAATACAGGTTTCCCAGACAGTTCAGATAGGCGTAGAGGGAGAGGAAATCATCGAAAGGGAAGGGAAAAAAGGCTCTATTGATAAAAATACTGTCACTATACATTATACAGTGCGAAGCGATCAGAATGCGAATATCAAAAAGTCAGACTTTACCGCTTATGTCAATCTGGCCGATTATGACTCATCCGGATTTATCCCAATACGTTGGGATATGCTGAATCAGGAAAAAAAGCAGTTAATCCAAAATGTATATTTGAGCCCTCAAGTTGTTCATGTAACGCTTGAAGATATTAAGGAAAAAGAGTTTAATATTTCTGCCCGGACCAATGGAATGGTAGAGCAGGGCTTCATTCTTTGGGAGATCAGCGTTTATCCTAAGAGTATTTCCATAATAGGACCGGAATCCGAAATAGAACGTGTTGCCGAAATCGGAATTGAAGTGGATATTGAGCGGCTTAAAGAGGATATGTCTTCAACCGCAGAGCCGGTTTTTTATGATGAGGATGGCAATATTCTTGAGAATCTGCAGAATGTCTCTCCTTCGTCAGATGAAATTAGTTATAGTGTTGCTGTTTATAAGAGAAAGCAAATAAACATCCTCTCATCTGTTGAAGGCAATCCGGCAGAAGGTTACCAATACGAGAGTTCAACGGTCTCTCCTCAGTCTGTTGAAATGTGCGCAAGGGCTGACATAATAGACAAGCTTAAGGATTTCACGCTTCCTTCCATTGATATAGAAAATGCCACCGGGAATTTAACACGTTCTTTTGATTTGGAAAAATACTTGCCGAAAAATGTTTTCCTGACTGGACAAGATCAGGAAGTCAATGTTTCAGTCCGTATAGAAAAGATTCCAGAAGTTAAAATGCCTCATTTGCCTGAGAATCCCGGAAACCCGGAATATCCCGTTGCTCACTCATCCCAATCCACGCAAAATGAATCGACTGCAAGTGCTGCAGAAACAGAATCCACGCAGGAGCCTGCCAATGAAATCAATGAATCGGAATCGGTGGAGCCAAATGAATCAGCCGAAGAATCTGAATCAACGGTCGAAGGCCAGAATGAACAGCTTTCAGAAACTTCTGAATCCGAGGATGAGTCAGATGAATACGGGGGCAGTTCCGAGTCAATGCCCGGGCTTCCAGAAGAATCCGCTTTGACGGCAGACGATGGTGACACTGCGGTATCAAATGAAAGCAACGCAGGAGAGAGCATTGGAGAAACAATGGAATCTTCGGCATATAATCCAAATACGGAGGCGCAGGGGCATTCGGATGCAGGACAAGATGAAGCCCCACATGAAGGACAAACAGAGGGAAATGAAGACGAAGACCAGGCAAAGGAAACAGAAGCCCAGGCACCTCATGAAGAAATAAGCGAGTCACAATCCAGCGATCTGACTGAGTTTCAGGAAATCATTGAAAGCGCTGAAGATCCTGAAATAGTCCAGAATAACTCGGAGGATTGGAATGAAGCGCCTGGGAATGAGGAACAACAATCCCCCGAGGAAACAGGGAGTGTTGCGTCGGCACCGCATTTTTTTCAATGATGTAGGTATAAACTATGCATTTAGCATAGTTTATACCGTATTTGGCGCATCCCACAGGGATGCGGCCAAATGAAAAATGCCTTTAGAAATCAACCAAATTTTGTGACTGCTCAGATTACCTGGGCAGTTACAGGAATATTTATTCTATATGAAAAAAAATTGTTATTTCATTGCTTGCTCATTTTTGTACCTTCTTGCCGTATATTTGAGTCGGATTGAAATGCATATTCCTTCCGGGCTTGCCTTGATTATTTCATCTTTAATGATGTACTATTATTTCTATAAAAGAGAAAAAATGGTGCTGAACCTTCCCGGTCTCATGGGGCTGGGGTTAATCATGGGGGAGGGAATTTCCTGTTTTAAGTTGAGTACCCTTGGAACCAGATGGACCAGCCAAACCTGGATTTCTTTTTACTGCTTTTATGCCATATTTGTTATGGTGTATCTTCTTTTTGATTCCATTTCCCCTTCTGGCTTGCTGTCGGCCTTGCGCGTTTCCGGTAAATCAAAACAGGATTGCATAAATAAAACTTGTACTGATAGTTCTCAGTTTGCTATCGAAAAAAAGCAAACAACCAAAAAATGTATTTCTGTTTCTTCGGGAGATTTTTCTGCTATCTGTACAATGGGGCTTCTTGCGCTTTCCGCTCTGTCCTTTTTGATAGAGGCAGTTTGTCTGGGATATATCCCATTGTTTACGGAGAATATGCCCCATGCGTATTCCTATTTTCATCTTCCCGGCTTGCATTATTTTACCACGCTTGCTGTTTTGACCCCTTCCGTGGCCTGGATTTATATGCACCAGAAAAAGAGCCTGGATATGATTTCCTTTATCGGTTTGTTTTTTCCATTTGTGCTCACCGTACTTATGGTTTCGCGTTTTCAATTTGTTTTTTCTCTTTTTCTTCTTTTTTTTACATCTATAATATGTGGTATCAGGTATCGCTTTTGGCAAATTTTGCTTATGGTTTTTGTTTTATTGTCTGTATATATTTTCATCACAATAGAACGCGCGCATTCCGTATCCTATCTGAATGAGATCTTTGCCATGAAAGATCCGAACACTCCGATTTTTATAACTCAGCCTTACATGTATATTGCCAACAATTATGACAATTTCAATGTCATGACGCAGAAGCTCATTTATCACTCCTGTGGATACAAGATGCTTTATCCTTTTGTGACACTCAGTGGCCTAAAGTTTTTCTTCCCGATTCCTGTGGATTTTCCACTTTACACAACAAAGGAAGAATTAACAACTATTACACTTTTGTATGACGCCTGGTACGACTTTGGCCTGAAAGGAATTGTACTCCTTGCTGTAATACTTGGCTTTGTTTCTAATTACCTGCAAAGAATTGTAAAACAAGCCAGGAACCCTTTTGGAAAGCTGATTTACTCGCAATTCTGTTTTTACTTTTTATTTTCCTTTTTCACTACATGGTTTTCCAATCCTGCAACCTGGTTCTATCTGTTTTGGAGTTTGCTTTTCTATTTGCTCTATCAACATTTTGTCCGCTGAGCCGGGCATTCAGGCCGGGCACTTTTATAACTTGCACAACATTCTTTAATCCATAGGAAATATTGACAAATCCGCTTTGCATATTTATAATCTTTGTCTGTTTACTCTGTATTTTCAAGGAAGTTCATACAATGTCGGATTATGTATGATTATGTTTATAAAGGAGCCTTAATGATGCGATACCGCATCGGTATGTCAAGAGATTAGAGTGGCAAAAACCTACTCTAAAATAGAGGAGAAAAATAATGGTAAAAAATGAGAATCTTGCTATAAAAGAGCGTATGGTATCAAAGGATGCCGCATTGAAGGAGTCTTTTGCGGCAATCAGGGAAGCAGCCAAGAGTGGTAATACAGGCATCGATGGAACTGTAACCCCCGGTTTCATGAACGTTGGTTCAGAGGACAATAAATTGCCTGAACCCCCTCAAAACGCAGCGGCACAAGAAAACATTTCAAAATTTGATGAGCCTTCATTGATTCAGGATACAGATGAACATAAACAAGAGAATCAAGAGAAAGAATGTCAAACTATTACGGATTCTTCAATTGTATTTGAATTCCTTTTTCAGGGAGTAAAAAAGCAAATTAACACTGAAGATATTCGTCACACTGCTATAGAACAGGCGAAGGCTGTAAAGCCAAATGTTAATAAGGTCGATATCTACGTTGTTGCTGATCAATGTGCTGCTTACTATGTTATAGACGGAGAGGGGAGCCCTGAATACAAAATCAGCCTTTGAACAAAGATTACTCTTAAGTGCTGAACATTTTGCTGACAATTCAAGGTGTCATGGCTGTTGGATGCATTCCATGTAAAGCTTGTGAATTGATATTCAGCGGTTCCCTTTCTTGAAAAAGGGAACCGCTGCTTTATTTTGTTGATGTAGATGCGGCTTATATTATATATATTCACGAGCAAAACCAATCTTCATTTCGAAGCCGTATTGTCTTCTCATAATCACAAGCTTGAATTTGATTTTGATTGAAACTGAGGATGACGATGGAAATTGAGTATCCGGAAGAATATCTTCGTAGAATAAAAAAATTTTTGAAAACGGATGATGAATATGAAAGCTTCCTTGATTCTATGCAAAGAAAACCCGAGACCGGATTACGTTTAAATATCCATAAGCTTTTATCGTTGCATGATAAATCTTACAAATATTGTTACGATAAGATGAAAACTCTTTTCTCCATCACACCAATCGATGAGCCGAATTGCCCCGTCGGTGGTTCGCTATGTCAGAACTCAGAGCGGCGAAAACCAACTCTGATCGATGAGCCGATTTGCCCCGCAAGCGGTTCGCCATGTCAGAATTCAGAGTGGCAAAAAACCACTCTAATCGATGAGAATGCTGTCATGACATTTGATTCCGGAGAGGCTATTTCCCAATGTTACGTAGTGGATAAAACTGCCATGGATAGGAATATCCAACCCGGAAAACATCCTTATCATGCCGCGGGCCTCTATTACCTTCAGGAACCATCGGCCATGAGACTTGTACCGAGGCTGAATATTCGGCCTTATGATCGCGTTTTGGACCTCTGCGCAAGTCCCGGGGGTAAGGCCACCCAGGCTGCGGATTATCTTTCACACACAGAGGGAGGCTTTCTTATCGCAAATGAATTTTCAGGTAGCAGGGCCAGAACATTGTCTTCAAATATTGAAAGAATGGGAATTCCAAATGCCATTGTGCTTAATGAAGACCCGGAACGTCTGGCAAAACGTTTCCCGGCCTTTTTTACGCGTATTATTGTGGATGCCCCATGTTCTGGGGAAGGGATGTTCCGTAAAAATCCGGACGCGATAAAGGAATGGAGCATCAAGGCAGTTGAAAGTTGTGTCAAAAGACAGCGGAAGATATTATATGAAGCATCGGTCATGCTTTCACCTGGAGGGATGCTTGGATATTCAACTTGCACTTTCGAGGAAGAGGAAGATGAAGGAAATGTCGCTTGGCTTTTGGAAAATGACCGCAGCCTTTCCCTTGTGTATGAAAAAAAAATCTGGCCTCACAGGGAAATAGGCGAAGGGCATTATATTGCCATTTTCAAGAAAGCCGGAGAAGAGTCTCTCCCCTCTTCAAAGGAATCTTCCTTCAAGGAAGTATGTGAAAAGAACAGGGTTAGCCTCGTACCGGATTATTTTCCGGATACGCGCGGCCTGAAGCTGCTTCGCGCGGGAATCCCTGTTAAAACTCTGTTTCCGGGCGGAAGATGGGAACCTGAGCATGCCATGAGCCATGCCTGCATTTCTTTTGATGGATTATATCCTTTTCCGATTATGAACCTTCTTGTTGAGGATCCGCGTGTGGGGCAATATCTTCACGGAATGGAAATAAACCTTACGCAAACGGAGGCGGAGAAAATGGAAAAAGGCTTTATTCTGATTTGCTGTGACGGGGCGGCACTGGGATTTGGGAAATTATCGGGATGTCGTGTCAAAAACCATTATCCAAAAGGGCTCAGATTTCTGTAGGGGCTATGTTCCACTCTGAAGGGCGTAGGTATCAATTATGCATCAAGCATAGTTGATACAGTGTTTGGCGCATCCCATAGGGATGCGTTTGAACAAAATATGCCTTCAGGCATGTTTTGCTCGGATTTTTCCGCAGCATTCCTCGTGCTGCGGAAAAACCTAGGTATAAACTATGCATCAAGCATAGTTTATACCGTATTTGGCGCATCCCACAGGGATGCGTCTGAACAAAAAATGCCTTCAGGCATGTTTTGTTCAGATTTTTCCGCAGCATTCCTTGTGCTGAGGAAAAACCTACGAAAAAGCTTGCAATAAGTCTTGTGAAATAACAATTTTATTAATACATGAATGTTCTGATAGAAATGACTTTCTTCTTGAATATCATGGTATTTTATTATATAATAATATGGGTATGAATCGGAGCATGGCTGGATGATTGGAGCAAGGCTCTTTGTAAACAGATGTCCTGCCTGATCCGGGAAACTGACCAGCTTGTTTCGAAAATAATGGAGGAAAAAAATGGATAATCATGAGGCATCATCTGCAATGACCAGAATACGGGCACTTGTAGATGAATCCAGCTTTGTTGAAGTTGGGGCATTGGTTGAAGCCAGGGCAACGGACTTTAATATGGCTGAAAAAAAAGCCCCGTCTGATGGCGTTATCACGGGGTATGGAACTATTAACGGAAACCTGGTATTTGTATATGCTCAAAACGCCGCTGTCCTCGGCGGTTCTCTGGGGGAAATGCATGCCAGAAAGATTGCCTCTCTGTATGATATGGCAATGAAAATGGAAGCACCCGTTTTGGCACTTTGTGACTGTTCCGGACTTCGTCTGGAAGAAGCTGGTGATGCTCTCTTTGGAATGGGTCTCTTATACCGGAAGCAAACCCGGGCCAATGGGGTTGTTCCTCAAATCACTGCAGTGTTCGGCACCGCGGGTGGCGGAATGGCCGTATTATCCGCCCTTTCTGACTTTGTTTTCATGGAAAAAGAAAAAGGCCGTCTTTTCATTTCCGCGCCGGATGCCGTACTGGGCAATAAGGATGATAAAATAGCCATGGCCGAAAGTCAGGAAAAAAATGGCATCGTGGATTTCAGCGGTACGGAAGATGAAATCATTGCTGAAATGAAAAAACTTGTTTCCATGCTGCCATCCAGTTATGGGGATTCTGCCTCCATGGATGAATGCACTGATGACCTTAATCGGTCCGTCATAGGTATTGAAGGAATGGAGGCTGTGGAGGCGGTCCGTCAGATTGCTGATAATGGCATCCTGGTGGAAACGAAGCGCGGTTATTCCACGGATGTGCTGACAGGTTTTATCAAGTTGGATGGTCAGACAGTCGGCGTGGTTGCGAACCGGGAGCAAATCTTCAAATGGAAGGGTGCCGAACAGGCAGCCCGTCACATCAATTTTTGCGATGCTTTTGACATACCAATTCTTAGCCTGGTTGATGTGAAAGCCTATTGCAACTGCGAATGCAATGAAAAGCATATGGCTGCTGCTTCCGCAAAGCTTGCCTATGCCTATTCAAATGCTTCTGTTCCTATGGTGACTGTTATTCGAAACGCAGTCGGCACGGCAGGCATGACTTTTGCTTCAAAAGCGTTGGGCGCGGATATTGTTTATGCTTATCCCAATGCCCAGCTTGGTGTTATGGATGCGCGCAAAGCCTGCGAGATTCTTTTTGCCGATGAAACAGATAATGTTCAGGCGGAGAAAGCAAAGGAATATGCCGAGAAACAGAATTCAGCTATATCAGCCGCGAAAAGGGGCTATGTTGATGACATCATTGCTCCCCAGGAAACGAGGCAGAGGGTGATTGCGGCACTTGAAATGCTTTATACCAAGAGCGTGTACCGGCCTGACAAGAAGCACGGAACTATATGAGAGGAGTCAGGATGAAACAAAGAATGAGAAGGCTGTTTATGCTGCTGTCTCTTCTGGGAAGCTTCTTTTTCCTTGTATCGTGTGCATCCACAAATAATGAGGAGGCCGCGTTGGAGCCGATGCAGAAACAGCTTTTGGAAGATAGCTGCGAGCAATATATGGATTTTCTGGGAACCATAACGGAAGAAGGTCTCCAGGAGATGATCGGGCAGGCGGAGCATGACAAGAATGCCGCGCTCTATAACGGACTTACAAACTACAAAAACAGCTTGCCAAGGCTCGGGAAATATGAGGGAGTGGAAAGCAAGGAGGCGTCGAAATCCGAAGAAGGATATTCCATTGAGATTTACAGTCGTTTTGAGAAACGCAAGATGAAACTCACGCTGGGGCTTTCCGAGGATATGGCATCTTTTTATGAGATGACCTTTGAGCCTGAATACAGCCTTGGGGAAGAACTGGCGGACGCGGGCGGAAACCTGATTATTGGGATGGGTACTGTTTTTGCTGTTTTGTTGTTTATTGCGTGGATTATTAGTTTGTTCAAATACATTAATATATTCGAACAAAAAATCAAAAACAGAAACAAAAAGGAAGATCTCACCGTGGAATCTTCCATGCAGAAAACATCCTCAAAAGCTGCTGCGATTGTTACTGCGGCATACGAAAAGGATGACTTCAACGCGCAGGCGCAAGGCGATATTTCCGGGGCTGAGCTTCAGGCTGTTATTGCGGCAGCAATTGCAGCGTATAATGATGACCTTGAAAAAGAAGGAAGTGGTGACAGTGGTTTTCATGGAGGCGCAACGCTTCAAAATGGCCTGGTAGTCCGTTCTATCAGGAGAAGATAAAAAACCCTTATAAGTCTTTCCCTGGAATCGTTCTGGATTTGGATTGAAACCATTATTTATTTTTTCCGGATTGTTCATTATTTGTTCGACAAATGTAATTTTGATGCAATTTTTCGCATTTGCATTTATTTAGAATATATGGTTTGCGTCAAAAATGTTAGCCAGATTTCCGTTTGTCTGGCTGTCTGTCTGGATGAATATTTCTCTTGCGCATTAAATCATATATTTCCTGAAAATCATCAACCGGGAGTCCATAGGATTTCTGTTTCAAAGGAGAAAAATAAAATGAAAAGATATACCATTACTGTTAATGGCGTTGCATATGATGTGACAGTGGAAGAAGGGGGGAATGCTGCCGCGCCGGTTCAGAAATCAGCACCTGCGCCTGCTCCTGCAAAGGCTCCCGCGCCTGCAGCGCCCTCGGCAGTTCCAACGGCCAGCGGCTCAGTTCCCGTCACTTCGCCCATGCCTGGAAAGATACTGGCAATCAAAAAGCATCCGGGTGATGCAGTGAAGGCAGGAGATGCAATCCTTGTTCTTGAAGCCATGAAAATGGAGAATGACATTGTTGCCCCGCAGGATGGAACAGTTGCCAGTGTGAATGTTGCGGTAGGAGATGCAGTAGAGTCAGGCGCAGTCCTTGCGACGATGAATTAAGCATCCTTTTCTTTCTGGCTTGCTGATCTGGAGGTTAAAAATAATGAGTATAGTAGAGACACTTTCTAATCTACTGCAGCAGACAGCATTCTTCAATCTGACTTGGGGCAATTATCTCATGATGCTTGTTTCATTCGTCTTTCTTTATCTTGGGATTGCCAAAGGTTTTGAACCGCTTCTTATGGTTCCGATTGCTTTCGGAATGCTGCTTGTAAATATTTATCCTGATATAATGTTGGATCCGAAAGATTCAATGAATGATACAGGCGGACTTTTATGGTATTTCTTTCACCTTGATGAATGGACGATCCTGCCGTCCCTGATATTCATGGGCGTCGGAGCCCAAACTGATTTTTCGCCTTTGATTGCCAACCCGATTAGTTTCCTATTAGGCGCGGCAGCTCAGTTTGGAATTTATGCCGCTTATTTCATGGCGATATTCATGGGGTTCAATGGGGCGGCTGCCGCAGCTATATCCATCATCGGAGGAGCTGATGGACCCACTTCGATCTTTTTGTGCAATAAACTTGGTCAGACATCCCTTCTGGGTCCCATCGCTGTGGCTGCTTACAGTTATATGTCACTTGTTCCGATTATCCAGCCTCCGATCATGAGGGCTTTGACTACTGAGGAGGAACGGAAGTGCAAGATGGGGCAGCTTCGTCCGGTTTCCAAATTGGAAAGGATTCTGTTCCCTATAATTGTTACAGTTGTGGTTTGCCTTCTTCTTCCTACAACCGCCCCGCTTGTTGGCATGTTGATGCTTGGAAATCTGTTCAAGGAATCCGGCGTTGTCAAACAGCTTACAGAGACAGCATCGAACGCACTGATGTATATAGTGGTTATAATGCTTGGAACCTCGGTTGGAGCATCCACCTCGGCAGAGGCCTTCTTGAATCTCGACACTTTGAAAATTGTGGCTCTTGGTTTAATTGCTTTTGCATTCGGAACAGCCGCCGGCGTGGTGCTGGGGAAGGTTATGTATTATGCGTCCGGCAAAAAAATAAATCCTCTGATTGGTTCAGCCGGTGTATCAGCCGTTCCAATGGCTGCCCGTGTATCCCAAAAGGTTGGCGCCGAATCTGATCCGACCAATTTCCTTCTCATGCATGCCATGGGACCGAATGTTGCCGGTGTTATTGGTACAGCAGTTGCGGCCGGCACCTTCATGGCGGTTTATGGGGTAAAATAGCCGTTGCGAAAAATTGCTGCCTGGCCATAAAAAAGGAGATAAGCATGGCAAAGATAAAGATTACTGAGACTGTGCTGCGGGATGCACATCAGTCGTTAATAGCCACACGGATGCCAAGTGAGGTTATGGAACCGATTCTTGACACCATGGATAAGGTAGGGTACAACGCGGTAGAATGTTGGGGAGGCGCTACTTTTGACGCATGCCTTCGTTTCCTGAAGGAAGATCCTTGGGAAAGGCTTCGCATGTTCCGGCGACATTTCAAAAATACAAAGCTTCAGATGCTTTTCAGGGGTCAGAATATCCTTGGTTACAATCATTACTCTGATGATGTCGTTGAATATTTTGTTCAAAAATCCATTGCAAATGGGATTGATGTCATTCGAATCTTTGATTGCCTGAATGACATTAGAAATTTGGAAACAGCCGTTCGCGCCACTAAAAAAGAAGGCGGTCACGCACAGATCGCAGTGAGCTACACACTCGGGGATGCATACACTTTGGAGTATTGGGAAAAGCTCGCCCATGATGTGGAAGAGATGGGGGCAGACTCTCTTTGCATCAAAGACATGGCCGGATTGCTTCTTCCTTATCCAACATATGAGCTGGTGAAGGCTTTGAAGAGGGGGACTAAGCTCCCTATCGAGATGCATACGCATTATACTTCCGGCATGGCATCGATGGCCTATATGAAAGCTATTGAGGCAGGCGCCGATATCATTGACACCGCATCGACTCCTTTTGCTCTTGGCACCTCACAACCCTCAACCGAGGTCATGGTCAAGGCTCTGGAGGGGACTGAGTATGATACGGGATTGGACTTGAATCTCCTGATTGAGATTTCCAATTACTTCCAGCCTTATCGCGAGGAATGCATCAAGAGTGGTCTGATGTCTACGAAGGTTCTTGGAGTTAATATCAATACGCTGAAATATCAGGTTCCCGGAGGCATGTTATCAAATCTGATCTCACAGCTGCATCAGGCCGGAAAAGACGATCAGCTTCAGGCCGTCCTTGAGGAAGTTCCTAAAGTTCGTGCCGATTTTGGAGAGCCTCCATTGGTGACCCCTTCCTCTCAGATTGTCGGAACACAGGCTGTCATGAATGTGCTTACAGGTCAACGTTATAAAATGGTTCCTAAGGAATCCCACAAGCTCGTGGCAGGGGAGTTTGGACAGACTGTGAAGCCCATGAATCCGGAAGTCGTAGATATCATTTTAAAAGGCGAAAAACCCATTACGGGACGTCCTGCCGACTTGCTCGAGCCACAGCTTGACCGTTTCAAAAAAGAGTGTGAGAAATGGGTAGAACAGCCAGAGGATGTCCTTTCTTACGCTTTATTTCCTCAGGTCGCAAAGGATTTCTTTGAGTATCGGGAAGCGCAAAAAAGCGGAATAGCTGTCAAACAGGCAGATAAAACAAACAAGGCTTACCCTGTTTGAGCTTATTATTTATTATTTCAACTTTTCAGCCAAGGATTATTTCCACCCCTGTTTCACATGTGAATCATGGGGGCAGCCGCAAGGAATTGTCTTCCTTTTGGCGGCTCTGTGAAAAAAGTGGATGGGGGAAAGCTCCATCCGCTTTTTTACGATATCTTTGCATTTATATGAATAATTCCAAATTGCATTGACGTTCATTCCCTGAAAAACTAAACTAAGTAAACGCTGATTTTGGTGGACTTATTCGCGGAAGAAGAATGCTGTGGATAAGGCTGCCCGCAGCCGGACAATCCCTTTTCCGGGTTTGCCAAATACGGTCTTGAAAAGCCTTGATGTCTTTTCACGGCTTGCGCACGTTTGTAAAGCAATGTTTTTCGGGGAAAAAATATGGGCGGCCTCTCATATAAAAGACAAATATTCAATGTTGTACTGATTATCATTATTATGGTTACCGAACCTATGATGTCGGTATTTCATTTTTCTATAATTGCGTATGCTGAAAACAGGGACGCTCTTATCCGGGGATACAATGTAAATGTCAGGGAAGATGCAAGCACGAGCAGCCGGAAACTGGCGTCATTTTCCACCAATACGGCTCTTACTATTACAGGTGAGAAAATGGGAAATGATGGACATTTGTGGTATTCGGTCTTTATAAATGGCCTTTCCGGATATGTGAGATCGGATTATATCAAATTCCCATCCTACTATAGCGGCGGAGATTCCTTTGAGAATTTGATGGCTCAGGAAGATTTTCCCGAAAGCTATAAGCCCGGCCTTCGACAGCTTCATGCGGAATACCCATCCTGGATCTTCAAAACTCAGGACACAGGATTACGATGGGAAGACGCTGTAAAGGCTGAATTAGAAGGGGCAAACAGCCTGGTTGACAAGGATTCCATTAGTTCGTGGAAATCTTTGGATGCCGGAAAATATGATTGGAACACCGGGAAATGGAAAACTTTTGACGGAAGCAGGTGGGTAGCCGCGTCAAGAGAGATAGTTTCATATTATATGGATCCCCGCAATTTTTTCGATGAGACAGGGGTTTTTCAATTTCTAATCCATGATTATGATCCGAACATTCAAAACATTGACGGACTCAGAGCAATGTTAAAAGGAACTTTTATGGATAGCAGTTTTTCCGCTGAAAATGACGCCCATGAAAATATTGACACCTCTTCGTTTTTTAATCCGGTCAGTCAAAATCCCTCAGGAGAAATTTTTTTGGCTTATGAAGGGCCTGGCGCTGCAATTGCGGATTCGTCCAGACAATTACAGACGGACACTCCTGTGAAAATAGATTCAAACGGCAGCGACCAGGCTTCAAATGATTACGCTGAAATTATCATGAAGGCTTCCTCTGAAACAAATCAGAATCCATATGTGCTTGCCGCAATGATTTTGCAGGAACAGGGGCAGGAGGGAAAATCAGAATCCATATCCGGAAGAAGCGGATATTATAATTTTTTCAATATAGGCGCTTATGCTGCCGATGGCATGTCACCTGTCGAAAGGGGGCTATGGTACGCCTCGCAAAACGGCTCATATGGCAGGCCATGGAACACGATTGAAAAAGCGATTGTAGGAGGTGCAGCTTTTTTTTCAGAGAACTATCTTAAAACGGGTCAAAATACATTATATTTAAAAAAATGGAACGTGCAAGGTAATAACCCCTTTAAACACCAGTATATGACAAATGTACAAGGTGCTGCTGAGGAAGGCGCTATTTTGAGTTCCGCTTACAGGAAAGGCGTGAAGGATGCCGGGCATATTTTTCTCATTCCTGTTTATCAAGGCATGCCTGATTCACCTTCTCCCATTCCAACTGCCAATAATACGCCAAGCTCAAGTTCTGCGTCAGAGGAATCATCTATAAACAATAATAATAGTGCTCCTGCTCCATTTGAGGAGGGTCCTGGTTCAGGCATTGCATTCCCAGGTGCTGAGCCCAGCACCAATGTCTCATATGGACTGTCAGGAACCAATGATTCAGATAGCCAATTCATTGTAGAAGTGGGAGTTGGACCTGCCTGAACTTTATGATATAATTACTGAAGATAATTACTTCTTGCTATACGTTGGCTGATTAGGGAGAATATTATGAATAAAAACAAGCTAACTCTTTTTACCGTCTTTTTCATCTTTTTAGCTGCATTCAGTTCCTATGCGGCATCAGGCAGTATTACATTCTCTGATCCTTCAGTCACATTGGGGAATGAAGTTAATGTAAGTATGAAGATAAAGAGTGAAGATGGCGCGCTTTCAAGAGCAGATATTGGTATAAGTTATGATGTAAATGCTTTGGAGTTTATTAGTGGAACAGATGCCGAAGGAGGATCCGGATCCATTCACATCCAGGGGGCATCAAACGGCGCGGGAACGGGCACATTATCTTATAATCTGCGTTTCCGAGCTTTGGCCGCTGGATCCACGCCCGTGAGGATTTCATCGCAGCAGGTTTTTGATACAAATGAAGCTCAGGTAAATATTACCCATGAAGGAAGCTCCGCAGTCAAAATCGTGACAGAGGCCATGGCTTCCAATGACGCTTCTCTTCAATCTCTGGATGTTTCACCCGGCACGCTTTCACCTGGGTTTTCTCAAAATATTATGAATTATAGCATCACCGTAGGCACAGATGTCGGTGAGTTACAGATGAATCCTGTCCCTTCAAATTCTTCTGCTGTGATATCCGTTGACGGAAACGGCAATCTGGCGATGGGAGAGAACCATGTCATCATCACGGTTACCGCGCCTGATGGGAGCACGAAAAACCAATATGATCTGCGTGTAATAAAACAAGAGGGAGGACCTTCAGCAGCCAACTCGGGCAATAATGAAACGACAAACGAAGGAGTAAAGCTTTCCGGCAAAGCAAAGAACATTACAATTATGAATCCGGGAATGGATGTGGAAATTCCGGAAGGCTTTGTAGGCAGCAATATTGATATTGATGGCCATCAGGTGAAAGGATGGATATGGAAAACAGATACTGACCATCAGTACTGTATCTTTTATGGGATGAATGATGCCGGAGATTTGGAATTTTATAGATATGATCTTGGTGAAAAAACATTGCAAAGATATTTCAAAGATCCGGTAGGCGAGGACATTCAGCAAAAGGCTAATGACTATTCGGATTTGATTGATAAGTATGATTCTCTCGTCTCTCGTTATAATTTCCAGTTTATATTAAGCTGCATTTTGGGCACAACCTCTCTCCTTCTTGCACTGTTTTTGATTATCCATTTTATAACGAAGAAAAAGGGGAAAAATGAAACCGGTCAGGTTTCACTTTCAAATAATTCATTTCAGGAGAGAACTACATCCGCTGAAAGAATACGTTCAGATCATTCCGAAAGAAATTATGAACCAAAAACCTGGGCGGAGGAGTTTAATCAAACGAAATCTTTTGACAGGGGCATGATGAATGAACCAGGTAATTCTTCTGAAGCAATTTCATCTCGAAGCATGAGGCGATCTGAGCGTGATATGAATAATGCTGATGATTTGAATACGGATAAACGAATGATGGAAGAGATCAAAAGGCAGGAGGCTGACCGACAGGAAGCAAGCAGGCTGGCAAGAGATTTGGAAGAACTCGGAGTGGAAGAATTATAGTTACTACTCAGGTAGCCGCTTGCGCTCGCTGCAAGCGGCGTACAAATAAGCCGAAAAGCAGGCAAAAGACGCATGGGAATGCGCGTAAGCGCCGCGTCTTTTGCCGTAACTGCTCAGGGAACCTGAGCAGTTACGAATTATAGAAAGCCTTTTGATAAAATACCGCAACGTCTTGTTATACAATCAGAGCGGTCATAGCCCACTCTAATAGGGGAGAATATGAGTCAATTTACTTTACAGGCACAGAGGGCATTGCAGCTCGCAATTGAGAGCGCAGAAGAATTACATCACGCAAACATAGGTACTGAACATATATTACTTGGCCTTCGCAGGGAGGATACTTCGGTAGCGGCCAGAGTGCTTAAAGCGAATGGAATTGAACCAGACAAGATTAAGGACATGATTTCCAGGTATATTTCTCCTGACAGTAATGCTGTGGTGGCTGATCATTCAGGATATACGCCTTCAGCCAGAAAGGCAATGTCGAACAGCATGCAGGAAGCTCAACGTCTTAGGGCACGGCTTGTTGGAACTGAACATATTCTTATTGCTCTTTTAAAAGATACATCATGTGCCGCATGCAGAATCATAACAACGCTTGGCGCTAATATACAAAAAATATATCAGCAGATTATCACTGCCATAGGAGATGATGTATTTACGGAAGGCCGTAGCAAGGGGGGAGAAAAAGGGGCAAGGAAAAGTGGTACACCCACTTTGGATCAGTTCTCAAGAGATTTGACAATGCTGGCCAGGGAAAACAAATTGGATCCTGTTATTGGACGGGAATCTGAAATTATGCGCGTGGTGCAAATTCTTTCCAGACGGACCAAAAACAACCCTTGTCTGATTGGAGAACCAGGTGTTGGCAAAACAGCCGTGGCAGAGGGTATAGCAGAAAGAATAGTTTCATCAGATGTTCCGGATACTATTTTGAACAAACGTCTGTTAACCCTTGATATATCCGCCATGGTAGCAGGGACAAAATATCGCGGCGAGTTTGAGGAAAGAATAAAGAGGGTGATTTCCGAAGCAAGCAATGATGGGGATGTTTTGCTTTTTATTGATGAGATTCATACGATTATTGGAGCCGGAGGAGCGGAAGGGGCATTAGATGCCGCAAATATCTTAAAACCAGCACTAGCCCGAGGTGAATTACAGATCATAGGCGCCACAACGCTGGATGAATATCGGAAACATATTGAGAAAGATGCCGCTCTTGAACGAAGGTTTCAGCCTGTTATGGTGGAAGAACCTTCCGAGGATGAAAGTTATGTCATTTTACAGGGCATTAAAAATAAATATGAAGAGCATCATCATGTACTAATAGACGATTCAGCCTTGAAAGCCGCAGTACGATTATCAGAACGATACATCAATGATCGCTATCTTCCTGACAAGGCAATTGATCTGATAGATGAGGCTGCTTCAAGAATCCGTATAAACTCTTCCAGAGAGCCGGACATTATAAAGAATCTGAAGATACAGATGGATGAATTGGAACAGGAGAAGGAGAATTGTATACGTTCAGAAGATTTTGTCAAAGCTTCCGAAGTAAAGAAGAAACAAGAAGAGAACAGAAAGCAGTTGGATAAGGAAACAGAGAAGTGGAACATTGAAAAAGAAAATAAACTATTGCATGTGACAGAAACGGATATTGCTGATGTTGTCTCTGCCTGGACAAAAATACCGGTTGAAAGGCTGAAGGAGAAGGAAGCGGAACGTTTAAAGCAGTTGGAAATGGTTCTTCATCAGCGTGTGGTAGGGCAGGAAGAAGCGGTAAAGGCTGTTTCCAAAGCAATTAAACGGGGAAGGCTTGGATTAAAGGATCCAAAACGTCCAATAGGCTCATTCCTTTTTCTGGGACCTACCGGGGTTGGCAAAACAGAGTTGTCCAAAGCTCTGGCGGAAGCAGTTTTTGGTTCGGAAAACAACCTTATTCGCGTTGACATGTCTGAATACATGGAAAAATACAGCGTATCCAAAATGATTGGTTCCCCTCCCGGATATGTGGGATATGACGAAGGAGGGCAGCTTTCCGAGAAAGTTCGCAGAAAACCTTATTCAGTTATTCTTTTCGATGAAGTTGAAAAGGCACATCCTGATGTACTGAACATATTGCTCCAGGTTTTAGATGACGGACATATCACCGATGCGCAGGGACGTAAAGTTTCCTTCAAAAATACAATTATCATCATGACCAGTAATGCAGGCGCGGAAAACATAGTGAATCCAAAACGACTCGGCTTTGACAGTGGAGAAAGCACTGCGGAACGGGATTATGATTTCATGAAAAACAGGGTCATGGATGAAGTAAAGCGTTTGTTCCGTCCCGAATTTTTGAATCGTATTGATGAGACTTTGGTATTTCATCAGATAAGCAAAGAAAATATGAAAGAGATTCTCGATATTATGATGCGAGATATCATTTCCAGAGCACAGTCTGAGATGGATTTACATTTACAGATTGATGACAAAGCAAAAGATTTTCTTATCGAGAAGGGTTATGATCCCAAATACGGGGCAAGGCCTTTGCGGAGAATGATTCAAAGTTATGTAGAGGATGCTTTATCGGAAGAAATTCTTGAAAACCGGGTGACAGAACATAGCAATGTGCAGGTTGTGCTCGATGAAGACGGAGTCTCTCTTGGTTTTAAATCTCAAAAATATGAAGCTGTCTGAGGCGATGACGCAAAGCTTTTTATAAAAAAGAAGTTGCAAATAATCATTCATGTATGGAGGCGCTACTATGCCTCTCATGCACTTTGATATGTCATGAAGTCAGATCAGCCTGAATCCACTCTGACAGGGAGAAAAATCTGATGGCAAAAATGCAGTCTCGTTTCTTTTGCAAGGAATGTGGTTATGAATCTTCAAAATGGCTTGGGCAATGTCCAGGTTGTCATATTTGGAACTCCTTTGTGGAAGAACCACTGAAAAACAAGACTGTATCAAAAACCGCCCCATTTAAAGGGCAGAGTAACGGAATTACCAAACCTGTACGCATTGAAGAAATTGATCTTACGGAAGAAGACAGGATGCTTACAGGTTTTCAGGAATTAGACAGAGTGTTGGGAGGCGGCATTGTAGCCGGCTCCCTGGTTTTGCTTGGTGGTGATCCGGGTATTGGGAAATCCACCATACTCCTTGAAGTTGCCAGAAACCTGACAGAAGGAGGGGATAAATCCGCATTATATGTATCCGGCGAGGAAAGCCTTAAACAAATTCGTATACGGGCCCAGCGGATTACGGAAATACATGGGGATTTGCGTTTTCTCAGTGAAACAAATATAGAACGCATCATTGAAATTGCTCAGGAATATAAGCCCGATTTTGTGGTTATAGATTCCATTCAGACCATGTTTACAGAATCCATATCGTCAACGCCGGGTTCCGTAGGTCAAATCAGGGAATCGGCTGCGGCTTTATTGCGTTTTTCTAAAGAAACGGGAACCTCCGTTTTTGTCATAGGCCATGTCACAAAGGACGGTAACGTGGCAGGTCCCAAGATACTGGAACATATGGTTGACGCCGTGCTATACTTCCAGGGAGAGAACGGTGGCAGCCTTCGCATATTATATGGTCAGAAGAACAGATTTGGTTCAACAAATGAAATTGCGGTATTTGAAATGACCGATAAAGGGCTAAAAGAAGTTTCCAATCCTTCTGAAATGCTTTTATCAGGTCGTCCTTTGGGAGTTTCCGGATCCGTTGTTACTTGTGGAATGGAAGGAACACGGCCTGTTTTGATTGAAATTCAGGGTCTGGCAGTGCCTACCAGCTTTGGTTTACCCAGGCGGACATCAAATGGCGCTGATTATAATCGTGTTAATCTCTTATTGGCCATCATTGAAAGACGTATTGGGCTTCCAATGTCCAAATACGATGCCTATATAAACATTGCCGGCGGTATTCGCGTTACAGAACCTGCCACAGACCTAGCAATTGTTATGTCCCTGATTTCAAGTTTGCGGGACATGCCGATTCCGGCAGATTGTATTATTTTTGGAGAGGTAGGTCTTACAGGCGAGGTGAGGGCGGTTTCTAACACGGATAAAAGGATAGAAGAAGCTGTACGTCTCGGTTTTCATAAAATATTGTTCCCTGCATGGCATGCCGAAAAATATTCCGAATTCAAAAATAAAGGCATCGATATGTTTCCTGTAAAAAACATCAGAGAAGCATTGACAATTATGAGTAAATAGGGTATAATTCGCAATGGTTTGAAAGTTATATTTTCTTTTGAAGAAATATTTAAATTTCAATCATAAGGAATATTTAAATTTTAATCATTTAGAGGGGATTAGTTCAATGGCAGAGCAACGGTCTCCAAAACCGTTAATGGGGGTTCGAATCCCTCATCCCCTGTCTAAGTCAATGGAGGGTTTTATGCGAAAGTTTGAGTTAAGCGCATAAAGCCTTTTTTTGTTTTTGAAGACAAACCAGGCATTCGATTCTTACAAAATTTATATTGGTTGAAAAGAAAGTTGATTCTTTTATCACTATTTGTGGTGTCCACCAAAGGTGGCGGAATGGAGGACTTTTATGAAGAAAATACTGGTTTTATTGTTGTCGCTATCTCTGCTTCTGTCATTTCCGTGCATGGCGTGGGGAGAGGAATTTCCTACTGCCGCATCCCCATCAAATTCCGGTGCCCTCCGGGTTTCAGGCAATTGCCTGGTGGGGCAAAATGGGGAACCAGTTCAGCTAAAGGGAATCAGCACGCATGGTATTCATTGGTATCCGCAATATATTAACCAGAATGCGTTTCGTGAATTTAGAAGGGATTGGCACATGAATGTAATTCGCCTTGCTATGTATACCGAGGAGGGCGGCTATGTAAATCAGAATGGTCAGCAGAGAGAACAAACTCTGCAATTAGTCCACGAAGGAATTCAATATGCCTTAGAGATGGATATGTATGCCATTATTGACTGGCACATCCTTTCAGACGGCAATCCGAACTATCATTTGCAGGAGTCGAAAGATTTCTTTTCAGAAATTTCAGCATATTACAAGGACGCCAATCATGTGATTTATGAAATATGCAATGAACCTAATGGAAATGTCTCATGGGAGGAAATAAAAAGATACGCTGAAGAGGTTATTCCCTGTATCAGATCAAATGATCCTGACGCACTCATTCTGGTTGGAACGCCAAATTGGTCTCAATATGTAAGGGAAGCCGCCGCAAACCCTATAACGGATTATGATAACATTATGTATGCTATGCATTTCTATGCTGCCACGCATGGAGAAGATCTGAGACAGGCGCTTAGGGATGCGCATCAGGCGGGTCTTCCTGTTTTTGTTTCAGAATTCGGAGTATGCGAAGCAAGTGGAAATGGGTATATTAACGAGGCCGAATCCAATGCCTGGCTGGATATGCTGGATATGTATGGAATCAGTTATGTTTTATGGAACCTATCCAATAAAAATGAGGCATCGGCAATAATCTCTCCGGCATGCCAAAAAACCTATGGATTTGAGATGAAGGATTTAAGCCCTGCAGGAACCTGGTATTTGCAGAGATTATTGCAAGGATGGAATGCGGAAGCACAGTCGATATTTTGATATAAGCGTCTGGCACTCTGTTCGCAGTTATTCTTGAAAATTTGCCCTCTGGAATTCTTTGGATTCCAGAGGGCACTGAATAGATACATTTTAATTAAATGTGTGATTCTGCCAGCTTTAACAGAATTAAAATGTAATTAAAATTAAGGAATAGGGAGAACTCAAAGGTCTGTCTTCCACAAACCATGGAGATTGCAATATTCATATACTGACAAGACCTTCTCATCATCATCAAGAAGGAATGTCGCGGCGGGACTTGTCTTTGGATTCAGATCCTTTTTCTGGATTCCCCTGGAGCTTTCAAGTATGATCCATTGAATGAAATGCTCATCCAACATGGGATGATCCACGGAACCTACCTTGACATTGACCCTGTTTCCTTCGATATTTACCACAGGAACATGTTTTTCCGTTGCGCCGTCACTTGTATTGGCAACAAGCTCCTCCATGGGTTCACCGCAGCATTTTGTGGGGCAAGCGGAATCCTGGACAATAATAGCTATTTTCCCACATCCTTTGCATTTTACGATTTTCATTGACAATCCTCCTTTCCACAAAAGAAAATATTAACTACATTGACATACTTTAACTTTATGCCGCGGGCATTGATGTCCAATTTGTGACGCGCCAGCGCCGCAAATGCAATATGAAAGGCTTGCCTTTCATGCTATCATTATACTACATTAGATGATATGAAACAATTATAATTTGCCAACGATTCAACACCCTCTGGATTTCGGGGGACAGATATGGATGGGAGAGTCACTGAACGCTTTCATGAAGGCGACAAAGGCTACTGTGAATAGAATGTTGAATAGTTGCTTTTATTTATGTCCATTATGCCCGTGTGCATAATAGAAAGTGAAGAAAGAATGGAGAAACTTACTTTAGATGAAGCAAGACGTTTGATTTCAACTATGATTACTGAGGAACATCTTATTTTACATTCCGCAAACGTTTCCGCAGCCATGGAGGCAATGGCAGGCTATTTTGGGGAGGATAAAGAACACTGGGCTGCAGTAGGCTTCCTGCATGACTACGATTATGAGAAATATCCTGATGATCATTTGAAGCATACAGAAGAGCCCTTAAGAGCTGCCGGTGTCCCGGAGGAAGATATCCGAGCAATTCTCAGTCATGGGTACACGATTTGTACTGATGTCGAACCTTTGAGCAACATGGAAAAAAGTCTTTTCACGGTTGATGAATTGACCGGCATCATACAAGCCGCGGCAAGAATGCGGCCGAATGGCATTGTGGATATGGAACTGAAAAGTTTTATGAAAAAATGGAAGGATAAACGCTTTGCGGCAAAATGCAACCGTCCTCTTATTTTACAAGGTTGCGAAATGCTCCAAATGGATATAAAGGATGTTGCCGGTATTGTAATTGAAGGAATGAAATTGCACAGAGAGGAATTAAAGCTGTAAAGCCATGATGAAAACCATCAGAGATTTTCATTAGCGTATTGAAATGATTCTGGCTTGACACATATACGAAAACGTATTTTTCTTTTATTTCTCTTGGTTTTTTCCTCGAAATAGTATAAAATAATAGTAAGAAATCTCTATCAATGCCAAACAATAAAGTTGGCAATAATTGATGTTGGTTTAGTTCTTAAATGCTCATGTTATAATAGAAATATGCATAGTTTATCTAGTTAATACCTGCATATTTTTATCCGGGGTATTTAGGAATGATTGAAGTGTTGGAAACGGGAAGGGGCAAAAATGGCAATCAAGGGATTAAAGATTCAGGATTTTGCTGACATGGAGAAGTTTGAAAGTATCATGAGGAATTGGGCGAAGGTGACCGGACTTGCGGCCGTTGTTATGGATGCAGAGGGAAAATATGTATCCGAATTTTATAATAAGGGAATGGTTGCCGGATTGCAGGAGGGCGTTGTTGTCAGCAACGATGATCCGTATCGTTTTTCCAGAGAGATTGAAGTAGATGGCATTCATCTCGGAGCTGTAGTGGGAGGAAAAGCCGTTTCCACAGACCATTATGATGATGACGATGTCGATAATAGTTCTGCAGCAGATTCTGTACAAGCTGCTGGAGATTTGCTGGGTATCGCTCTGAATGAATTCCTTTATTCTTCTTACATAAGGGATAAAAACGCAAAGACCATGTCAAGGCTTTCCAGCAGCATTGCTGAAACGAATATGCTTGTTAAGGAAATCCAAAAGGGCACGAATGAGTTACAGGATATTCAAAGGCGGCAGAAAATCCTGGCGCTGAACGCGAATATAGAAGCAGCTAGGGCAGGAGAGAATGGCAAAGGATTTGGAGTAGTTGCTGATGAAGTCGGTCGTCTTTCTGAAAATAGTTCCGCTGTTAATGAGAAGATTTCCGGCATAGTAAAGAAAATTACAGATGTGGTTTCAACCCTTTCTATGGATAGTTAAGTAAATCAAATAATACAAAAAGAGAAGGGATTATGTGGCATTTATCGGCTACATAATCCCTTCTCTTTTTGTGGTGAACTTACCATAAACGTCTAACGCTCCAAAGCGGGCCGCCGCTATCATAGCTTTGCTTTAATTCCCGTAAGATTTGAGCGAGATCCCATTCTCTGCAGCTTTTTTCGTAGCTATTTGGATCGGCGATACTCACAGTACCGTTAGGATTCAATTTGGTGATAACAACAAAATGCCCACCATTTGTCAAAGCCCCTTTTCCCATCAGCGCTACCATGATATGACCATTCATGAGCAATCGAGATACATTTTCTACCGTCCGCTCCGATACGGAATCTACCATGAGATCAAAGGCAGAAAGCACTGCGGGAATATAATCATGATAGGATCCGGACTGAGGGGCATAATAACCATAATTCGAGGACCATTCAGCCATTTCCTTGGGGGTAATCGGTCCATGAATATTGCCAAAGGCGTTAACAACCATTGCGGCTGCTGTGGGTCCGCAACCATAGGATGTTATGGGATCACTGCCTCCATACAAAAAACTTCCCCAATGACTGTCATGCTGATTATAATAGAGCATTGGCCCCATTGATGTATCCAGAAGAACATTATAATCATTATATACAGTAGGAGAGTAGTAATTGGCAAAGGGATCCTCTTTAGGTGTTTCGGAAAAATATCGAAAATAATTATTTGAAACAGTCTCGGTCTTTGGAGCTTGTTCCGTTTCTTCAAAAGGAATGTATTTCACTCCGGCATGGGTTAAAATCGCCTCAGATGAGGGGAGGGCAGGCGCCATTGAGGAACCATTCGAACTAACGGCTTCTATTTTGCTTGAGGCTTTATCCCGAGATGTGTTATCCTGAATTTTTTTTGCCGTGCTCCGCATATGGAGATCATGAGCGCCTTGAACTTCTGATGGCACTTGTCCGGATAATGGAACAGCTTCGTCTTCCAGGCGAGTAAACCCATTATCATTCCCAACATTAGCAGCCATCTCTTTCCCCGAGGCGAGATGGCTGTCCGATGCTTCTTCTGTTGATACTTTTGAGGCAAGAGCGGAATGTTTGTAACTGCTAAATGCTATCGCGCTAAAGGTAGCGGAAAGAGTAGCCAAAGAAAGAATAACCCCTGCCACCAAAGTGCGATAAATCAAATTGTTACTATTGTCTTGCAAAGAGTAAGAACGCGCTACCTTATTGAGAGCTGAGTGCTTTGAAGGATCCGCTTGCTGAGTATGCCTCTTTACTGCTAAAGTGGAATTATAATTCATCATAATTGCAATCAATGTATACCGAGTTTTTTATAAACTAATGAAGGAATATTCAAAAGGGAAGCCTGCTGACATACCGCCCCAATTTTAAACGCTTCCATTGGCATCCCATAAACAACACAAGATTCCTTGTCTTGCCCTATGGTAAACGCCCCATTTTTTTTCATTCTCAGAAGTCCTGCGGCGCCATCGGACCCCATGCCTGTAAGGATGATACCGATAGCCTTTTCACGTACGGAACTTGCCACTGATGTAAAAAGAACGTCAACAGACGGGCAATGCCCACTTACTTTTTCTTCCTCTGTGCAGGATACCGTGAAACCGCTTCCCATGCGGACCACGCGCATTTGAAAGCCTCCCGGCGCAATCAGCATTAAACCCTGCCTGATATGGTCGCCATGCTTGGCCTCCCGTACTTCCATATTGCAAATACGGTTCAGACGTTCAGCATACATTGCTGTAAAACCTGGCGGCATATGCTGTGTAATAACAACACCGGGCATATTTTTGGGGAAATTACGGACGACACTCAAAATAGCTTCAGTGCCACCTGTAGATGCTCCAATTGCAATCACCATATTTTCCCCGGGAAAATGGCCCTCGCTTTTTCTTGCGGCTTGTTTCCATGCCAATTCATGAGATGCGCTTGTAGAGGGTTGCGACTGGCTGGTACGAACTTTTGCAACAGACGCAGTCATGATTTTAGACAGAAGATTTTGTGAAAAGCTCGATTTATTGTTCTCATCTGACATATCGGGCTTGTGTACATAATCAACCGCACCGGCAGCAAGGGCATCAAAAACCCTGATGTTGAGAGATGAGACGAGGATAACAGGCAATCTGTACTTTGGCATTAATTCCTTAAGGAATTCCAGACCAGACATTTTTGGCATCTCGATATCCAGAGTCAGCACATCGGGGTGCAGCAGAGGAATCTTTTTCATGGCATCAAAAGCATCAATAGCATAGCCTGCCACTTCAAATCGATCGTCTTTTTCTAATGCGCTTATGAGAAAGCTGCGAAATAATATCGAATCATCAACGATCATGACCCGGATTTTTTTTCCTGTTATTGCCATTTGCTTGTTCCTTGTTTCTATTTCCTGTTCATGCCGTTCGCCCATTCAGTTCAGTATCAAGTGGCTAGTCCATCAAGCCTTTCTTTGGTAAATGGCCGGTTTAATAAACTGATAAGGGCACGTTGATTTCGTAATTCCCTCTGAATGGCCGATAAAAAGATACCCACCCGGAACAGTCACATTATAAAATCTGTTGACTAAAGCGTCCTTTGTGGGTTGGTCAAAATAAATCATCACATTTCTACAAAAAATCAAGTCAAAAGGAATCTTCCATTTTATTGGATCCATTAAATTGAATGGCCGAAAGATGACATTCTTTTTCAAAGCTTCGGTTACGGTAAAATTACCATTGGGCTTTTTTATAAAGTATTTTTTCTGCCATCCTGTGGGAAGCTTCTCCAGACTTTCGGGAGGATATTCCGGATTCATAGCAGTTGCAAGTATATTTTGAGAAATATCTGAAGCAAGTATTCTTGTATCCCAAACTCCGGGAAGCTTTGAAAAATATTCCAAAAGGTACATGGAAATGTTATAAGGTTCCTCCCCGGAGGAACACGCTGCACTCCATATAGATATTACGTGATCTCGTTCATGGCGCTTGGCAATTTCCGGCATGACCGTATCTTGCAGAAACTCGTAATGTGACTCTTCTCGCATGAAATAAGTATAATTTGTAGTCAGCTTATTCAGCATGACCGTGATCATATCCTTATCTTTTCCGGCAATTATGTCATCAACAAACGGTTCAAAGGCAGAATAGCCTTTCGCCTGCAGCGTGTTGGAAAGACGGCTCATGATTAACTGTCGTTTCTTTGAAAGGTCAATGCCGTAATTTCTTTGAATATGTTGATATAAACGTTCGAAATCCTTTTGCGATAATTCCATCATGATAAAGTACCTGATAATCTATGGGAAAAGCAAAAATCACATCATCTGCGTTGGAATTAACGAATTCACATCCAAAGACATGGCCACCTCATTCGTATCCAACGTCAGCATGCCATTCGTGAGTTTTTGCTGGTTTCGGAGAGGAATAGACTGGGCAACGGATAAATCAATATCAATTACCTGGCGCACCTTATCAACGATTATGCCAACGGAATCACTGCCAATGTTTAATACAATAATGCAGGTCTTATTTGTATATTCGGCGGATTCTTTGCCCATAAGCATACAAATGTCCAAAACCGGGAGAATGGAACCCCTTAGGTTGATAATTCCTTTGATATGTGGAGGAACCATTGGAAGGGCAGTGATAATCTGTTCGTTTATAATTTCATTGACATATTTTGTGCTCATATACATCAGCAAACCGCCAGATTCAAACGTAAGGCAGCGTTCAATATTGAGAGAATCCTCTTTGTCATCTATTGTTTCAGCATCAGACTGAATATTAAGTTCTTCTGCCATTGTAATATCCTCCTCTCAAGTATTCTCCACTGCCTGGTTATAAATACCAAGGACGTCAATAATGATACAGATATTGCCATCGCCAAGTATGGAGCAGCCATTAATGCCATAATCCTTCAGATTGTACGGATTGAAGTATTGGGGGAGGGGTTTAACAACAACTTGCTGTTCTCCAATCAGGTCATCAACGAAGAGGCAGCACGAACGGTCACCCGCCTCAACCCAGATTAATACCCCGTCCTTCAAATCATCATACAAGCCATTAATATGATAAAAATCTTTCAACCTGACGATTGGATAGAATGTATCAAGCCTTTCAACCATTTCATTGCCATTTTCATCCAGAATAACTTCAGCGTTATCAATCTTGAATGAAGAACGAATATTAGCAATAGGAATGGTGAAAATTGTATCTCCAACCATGACCTTCATGCCATCCATAATGGCCATGGTCAGCGGTATTTTCATGGTAAAGGTGCTTCCTTCGCCCAATTCGCTTGTAATGCTGATTGTTCCTCCAACGGATTCGAGATTTTTCTTCACGACATCCATGCCAACGCCACGACCGGAATATTCAGTCACCTGTTGGTTGGTGGAAAAACCAGGTAGCATAATAAGGCCCAATGCTTCCTTTTTGCTATATTCATGCCTGGGCTTCGTGAGTATGCCTTTTTCCTCGGCCTTATCAAGCAGCTTCTCAGGATCCATTCCATAACCATCATCCGTAACGGAGATGATAACCTCGCTGCTGTTATGGGACGCTGAAAGAATAAGCTCGCCCTGTGGGTTCTTGCCTGCAGCAATCCTTTCTTCGGATGTTTCTTCTATGCCATGATCCATACTGTTCCGTACAATATGCATCAACGGGTCTTGAAGGCTGTCCACAATCGTCTTGTCTACTTCTGTGTCTTCTCCAATGATGGTCAGTTTGACATCCTTGTTCAGTTTTTGTTTCATATCCCGAACAATGCGGTTCATTTTCTGAAAAACACCCGAAATGGATACCATGCGGAGCGACATGGAAATGTCCTGGAGATCATCGGTAAGCTTCCGAAGCTGACGAGCGGATTTCATGAATGTATCCATGCTTTCCTGGGGAAGCAGCTTCAGCACGGGAGAGGATGTGACCATGGATTCAGTTATAACTATTTCTCCAACCAGGTCGTTCAGGCTGTCCAGTTTCTGGAGATTGACGCTGATCAGGCTTTGTTTGACCGGGGCGCTTTGCTTTTGCTGAGGCTGGGATTTATTTTCAGCTTGTTTCTGAGCCGGAGCTTCCTGCTTTTGCGCAGCTTGGGGTGCCGGCTGCTTCTCAACGATTTCCTCGGGCTGCTGTTCAGGCATCGGCGTCTCTTTCGCTTTTGACGCGTTGATGAATTCATAGGAGAGTATATGGGGCTGTTCCCGCAAGACGAGCTCTGCCTTGTTGGCAGCTTCCGATGAGTCAAACGCAAAATAAAAACCTTCATCTATGATTGCCTGCGCAGTGGAGGGGTTGGAGTCCATATCCGAAGGGTAATACCTGAACTCAATCTCGCTCTCGCGTACAGCATTTACGATCATGAAAGCGCGCAGGTTCTCCATCCCGACACCCTCTTCAAGATAAACGTGGCAAAACACCTCTGCCTTCGGATCATCAGGAAGATTCGTTATCGTAAGTGAATCGGCTGCTGCCACAGGAGACTGGCCGTCAGCCCCTTCAGACGTTTCTTCTAGGGAATCATCGCCGCTGTTGCTTATTTTCTTCAGGAAATCATTAATTGATGCATTGAACTCATCATGATTTTCTTCCAAAGGCTCGCCATTCTTTACCTTGTCTACCCCGCTCCTCAAATAATCCTCTGAACGGAACATGAGGTTGAAAAGTTCTTTCTTCTGCTCCGTGCTCAAAGTATCTATGCCCTTGTCCCTGATATAGAAGAACAAATCCTCGATGTGATGGGCAATCACGGAAAGAGAATTGAATTCCATCATGGCCGAGGAACCCTTGATCGTGTGCATGATTCGGAATATTTCATTTACATCGTCGGTTGAGAAGTCGCCTACCTTCTCATCGGCAATCAACATTTCATCCAGCCTGTCCAGAAGACCTTCTGTTTCAAGCAGATATGTGTCGAGCATGCCTTCCATACCATTATCCATGTTTCGTACCGCCTTTTAAATCAATGCCTATGGGGCTGTTGAATACTACAATATACTGTATGAACTATAATTGGAATGATATTTGATATTTGATAAGAGCGGGGCAAGAGGAATGTCAGAATTCCGTCCGCCCCGCAAGTTGTCAGCTACTGAAACGCAGATTTTACAGAGTCACAAAAACGAAAGATCCGTTCAGAGCGAGAAATTGATTTCGCATGGTCAAAAAGTCAATCCGCAACCGTTTTGTATGTAATCCGCAACTTTTTGTGTTTTCCCGCCCGGCTCAATAGCTCGGCACCTTTATCGCAGCCGGCCTCCATCAATGAGCTTGTTTGTCCGCCTTGATTGCCCATAAACAGATGTGGTATCACAATCTATACGGGCTTCCTGTCAAAACGGTTTTTTGACCATTATAATTACCGACAAGCAGTGCGGTATAGCAAGTCAAACAGCTTTCCTTTCAAAATGACATTCTGGACATTTTGACTACCGGCAAAGAGCTGTGACATTATAAACCAAACAGCTTTCCTTTTATGGAAGCGGCTAAATCCCGTCAGGGAATTCAGGAGCTTTTGACAGCGGCATCCAGTCTCTTCAAATCATTGGATATGGAGTTTACCAGGTATTGATACTCATAAGCAGTTTTGACCAGCTCCACCTGTTCCTGATCCATATCGACATTATTGCCGTCGAGACGTGAGGATTCATCGAGGGTTATGTGAAATCTGCCGCGTAGAGTGGCAATGACCCTCCCCGTATCTCTTCGTACATGGCTTCCGAACTGTTCGGCCGAAATCCTGCGCGCAAGCTCGTTTTCAAATGTAAGGAATTGGGATTTGAAGCCCGGGGTATCAACATTCGCGATGTTGTTGACGGTGAGATTCTGCCGCCCCCACAACAAGTCGAGAGTCCTTTCCGTCAGGGAAACTCCGTTCCCGTACATTTCAACTCCTGCTGCCATTTTGTTCCTTTCCTCCCGCCAGCCTGAAAGATGTACGCGTTCCAAACGCAAATTTTTTTTTAAATCTATAGACTATCGGGACAAATGATGCTAAAATCAGTTTGTTCCTAAATACAGATTGCTATTCGGGAAGGCATATGGGATAACGGTATCTCGAATAGACATTTGGATTTTAACACTTGGACGTGGGAAAATCAACCGTTAAATGTCAAAGGGCGTTCGGTTCGTTGGCGTTAAGTTGTCCTTGCCTCCGGCAGTTTTTTCATGCGGGACAAGTGGAATCATCCAAAGCGTTTTACTATAGGAACAAAAGTCTTGGCAAGAGACAAAAAGGAGTAGCAGAAAATGAGTAAGAAAACGAAAGAGAAGAAGGGATCCGGCGGAAAGGATATGCGGCTTAGTACGCGCATGGCTCTGATCATCGGCCTCCTGGTGCTGGCGGTAATGGCAGTTCTGTCTACCTGCATTACTGTGCTGAGCGCACGTGCTCTGAGTGATGCGGTTGACGCGCAAATGTTGAGTATCAGTGAGAAAAACGCGTCTACAATCCAGTCGGTAAATGAGTCCACCGAGAACATGGCCAATGTCATCATGGTTTCCCAGGAGGCGATGAACCATCGCACGGACGGAACGGACAGCACGAGGACCAGCCGCGTGAACGGGGAAGAGATTTATCAGAAGGTTTATGAAAGCGAGACCGTGCTCATCCGTTCCCTCCAGGCGGCTGTAAAGAGCAGTGACTATATCATCAGCGCCGCAGCGTATTTTGAAAAGGGCGGCCTTCCCGGAACAACAGAGGATTACGGCGCCTATATGAACAAGGCGGATGCGGCGGCAGGCACCGTTCAGAATATCCCTTACAGCACATTTTCCAATGGCATGGCATATCCGACGGTGAAAAACCGGCAGCAGGCCGTTATTACCAATTCCTATGTGGATAACGGAGACACAATTGTTTCGGCGGGTTATCCGATCATGATAGATGGTGAGTTCAGGGGTGCCGTCGTATTCAATGTGAGTGTCGACCTCTTCTCCGGAATCGACCTCAAGGTTGATGGATATCCTTCTCTGTTTTCCAATCTCCTTGGCACGGAAAACTTCGTCCTCTATAGTTCAAAAACGCAGAACATCGGAAAGCAGTATAAGGACGTTGTGCCTGCGAAGGCTTATGAGGCTATGGCGCAGGAGCAGGCAAAGGGCGCTGCTTTCAGCGTTGACAGCGTGAGTGATTCCGGACAGAAGGTAAAGCGTTATCTCGCCCCGCTGGAAGCCGGAAGCGATACCTGGTGGGTTCAGACCACGGTCAGCAACAGCGACTACAATGCTACGCGGAACCGCGTAATTATCCTCGCGGTTATTTTGACGATTGCCTTTGTTTTCATTTTCTTCCTTGTTGTCTATCGGATGGTGTCTAGCAGCCTGAAGCCTTTGTCAATGATCAGTGAGGCAGTGGAATCTGTCGCGAATGGTAATTTTGACGTAAACATTGAGTATAGCCGTCATGATGAAATTGGTGAGATGGCCACGAGCATCGGAAATGTTATTTCAAGGATTCGGAAGATCATAGAGGATCTGCAGTTCAAGCTGAAAGAGATTTCGAATTGCAATCTGAGCGTGGATCTTACAAGGCATCAGGATGATTATGTAGGAAGTTTCCGTCCTTTGCTGACATCGATGGAAGATATAACCAACGAGCTGAACCGTACCGTATCAGACATCAAGCAGTCCTCCACGCAGGTCAACAGTGGCGCCGATCAGGTATCCTCCGCTTCCCAGGCACTTTCTCAGGGCGCCACGGAGCAGGCATCCTCGGTTCAGGAACTTTCCGCGACAATGAACGATATTTCCCACAAGATCAAACATACGGCAGAAAGGGCGCAGGAAGCCTCTGATCTTTCCAGCAGCGCCGGCAAGGCCGTTGATCTCAGCAACGCCAAGATGGAAGAGATGTCCCAGGCCATGAGGGAGATCACCGAGAAATCCAATGAAATCAACAAGATCATCAAGACGATTGATGATATTGCGTTCCAGACCAACATTCTTTCCCTTAACGCGGCAATTGAAGCCGCAAGAGCAGGTTCGGCAGGCAAGGGCTTTGCCGTTGTGGCAGATGAAGTAGGAAACCTTGCCCAGAAATCCGCCGAAGCGGCGCAGAATACTGCGGCGCTGATTGAGGAAACCATCGAGGCCGTGAACAAGGGTGCAAAGATTACGGCGGAGACGGAAGAAGCCCTTCTTTCCGTATCGGAAAGCACGAACAAGGTGAACGAGCTTATTGCTGATATTTCAAAGGCCTCCGATGAACAATCAGAGTCTGTGTCTCAGATTACCATCGGTCTCGATCAGATTTCGTCAGTGGTACAGACGAATTCCGCAACCGCAGAAGAGAGCGCGGCCGCTTCCGAAGAGCTTTCAGGGCAGGCAAATATCATGAATGACCTGGTCAGCAAGTTCCGCCTTAAGGGTGACCCGAGCGGTTCTGCCTCCTCCAGCCAGACTTCATCTGCAAGCAGGCAAAGCGGCAGCTTCGCCGCGTCCTCGGATGACTACAATAATTATGATGATATGAACTACAATACTCCTTCCATGCCAACGACTTTTGACAATTCGAAATATTGAACTTTGCTGACGGACAGGCTCTTTGAAAATACCTCTTGACGAATATAAATTCAGTGCTATAATAAAGTGAAGTCTGCATCCGAAGGGAGGTTTTGGTCTCTGCATGTCTACCGTAATCTTAAAAGAGAATGAGTCTCTGGACAGTGCTTTGCGCCGTTTCAAAAGAAATTGCGCAAAAGCTGGTATCCAACAGGAGATTCGCAAAAGAGAACATTACGAGAAACCGTCTGTGAGACGTAAGAAGAAGTCTGAAGCAGCCAGAAAACGTAAGTTCAATTAATTTTGCCATAAGCTTGAGTAGCCCTGATTCAGCGATGAATTAGGGCTTTCTTCATTATCGCAGGGACTGCAAATGATTCTCGGCATCCGCCGTCGTAGTCCCGCAAGAGATTCAGGTATGGCTTTGCCCTTGCCAGGCTCAATTTAGAACGGGGGGATTGCGGAAATATATGATGGCAACGGAACAGATTATAGATATTCCTATGGAACATGAACGGAACGTCGCCGGGCAGTTCGATGCCTATATCAGAAAGATTGAACGGGCTTTTCATGTGACGGTAGTGGACAGAGACAGTTCTATCAAGATAATAGGGGAGCCCATGCAGGCGGGGAGGGCAAAGGATGTTTTTGAAAGCCTGCTCAAACTATCCGAACGCGGCAATGTGATTACTGAACAAAATGTGGATTATGCTATTTCCCTCACGCTTTCAGATGGCTCCGGCAGCAATATCCTGAATCTGGATGATGAGATTCTCGCCCGAACTATCCTTGGAAAGCCTGTCAAGCCCAAAACCATGGGGCAAAAGGCTTATGTTGACGCAATACGCAGCCATATGGTCACCTTTGGCATTGGACCGGCAGGTACCGGGAAAACATATCTTGCCATGGCCATGGCCATTACCGCTTTCCGCATGCAGGAAGTTCAAAGAATCATACTTACACGCCCGGCTATAGAAGCAGGAGAGAAGCTTGGCTTTTTGCCCGGTGATTTACAGTCCAAAGTTGATCCGTATCTTCGGCCCTTATATGACGCGCTTTATCAAATCATGGGCGCCGAACAGTACCTTGCCAATGCTGAAAAAGGCCTGATTGAAGTGGCGCCTCTTGCTTATATGCGCGGAAGGACATTGGACAATGCGTATATCATATTAGATGAAGCCCAAAACACGACACCAGCGCAAATGAAAATGTTCCTGACACGGATAGGTTTTGGTTCGCATGTGATTGTTACCGGTGATTTGACGCAAAAAGATTTGGAAGAGGGAAGACAGTCCGGGCTTGAGGATGCGATGAGGATACTTCGAGGTGTCGATGGAATTGCGTTTTCGGAATTGAGCAGCCTGGATGTGGTTCGTCACCCATTAGTTCAGAGAATTGTAAATGCTTACGAGAAGGATGACGAGGAACGTAAGGAGAAGCACAAGTTGAGAAAGGCTTTTGGGAAAAAACATGAACGTGGAAATCCAGTTTGAAGCAGAGGCCGAGAAAAGTGATCTCAGGGAATCCTGGGAACCCATTATTCGTGAAATGTCCGATGCGGTTCTGTATTCAGAACATTGCCCATATGACTGCGAAATAGAAGTTCTTGTAACAGATGATGAGGGCATAAGGGAAATCAACAGGGAGCAGAGGAAAATTGACAGCCCTACAGATGTCCTCTCTTTCCCTATGGTTTTTTTTATTTCCCCGTCGGACTTCTCATCTGTTGATGAGAATGATCCCGGGCAGTTCGATCCGGAGAGTGGATTGCTCTTGCTGGGTGATATTGTTTTGAATATGAATAGGGTAAAAAGCCAGGCAATAGATTACGGACATAGTTGGGAGAGGGAGCTGGCCTTTTTGGTCACGCATTCCATGCTTCATTTGCTTGGTTATGACCATATGGAAGAAAAGGACAGATTACTGATGGAAAAGCGTCAGGAGGAGATTCTTTCTGAAAGGGGTTATGTACGATAGATGAACGAAATGCAGGGTGACATATCCCGTGGAAAAAGCAGGACAAGGCTTCGTTCAAGGAGGCGGGGTGGCGCCTCTTCCAATCATTCGAATGATAGAACGGGAAGAGTAGGAGGCAATTTCATTGTACAAGGATCACTTCTTGCCGCGGCAGGTATAATTGTGCGTGTAATCGGCATGGTATACAGGGTGCCACTGACAGCCCTCATTGGCGTAGAGGGAAATGGCTATTATACAAGCGCGTTTAGTATTTACTCCCTCCTTTTGATTCTTTCAAGTTATTCCATGCCAACGGTTATTTCGCGTCTGGTTTCCCGCAGTCTTGCCGGAGGAAGATACAGAAATACAGAACGAATTTTGAGGGCCGCCTTTTTATACGCAACTATTATCGGACTGTTTATGTTTTCCGTTCTTTACTTCGGCGCCGAAATAATTGCGGAAATGCTTAAGAAGCCTTACTGCTCATTTTCCCTTCAGGCTTTGGCCCCCACAGTATGGATCATGGCTTATCTTGGCATTATGCGTGGTTATTTTCAAGGAACCGGCAATATGGTCCCTACTGCGGTCTCTCAGATACTTGAACAAATCCTGAATGCTTTTGTATCTGTTATTGCGGCAGGGATACTGATACGGCAGGGAGAAAGAGCCAATATACTATATGGTGAGACAGGGTATCCCCCTGCTTTTGGAGCCGCGGGAGGGTGCCTGGGTACTTTGGCAGGCGCTTTTATAGCGCTGCTGTTTTTTGCCATTTTGTATTCCATGCATCGCCCGCTGCTACATTTCCGGGCTCGACGGGATAAAAATCCAAAGGAATCCTACCGCAAAATCATGATGCTTCTTGGCGCCACAATGCTTCCGATACTGATTTCCAGCACAGTTTATAACGTCTCATCAGTGATAGATGACTATATATTCGGAAATGTAATGGCAAAACTCGGCAACGCCAGCCGCATAGTGACGGAGTGGGGGGTTTTTGGGGAGTACCATATTCTTTTCAATATACCGGTAGCCCTTTCCAACGCCCTGTCCTCTTCCTTGATCCCAAGCCTGACTCGGGCGGTAGAAGAAAGGAATCGCCGGGAGACAGCCGTTTTCATCCGCTACAGTGTCCGGTTTACTATGATGATTGCCATCCCGGCAAGTATAGGGCTTGCAGTATTGGCCGAACCGATTTGCACGATGCTTTTTCCTGGGAACAGTGTTGAATTGCTGGTGAACCTAACCCGCATTGGCGCAATGGCTGTGATTTTCTATTCACAATCCACGATTTCCAATGCCGTGCTCCAAGGACTTGGCAGGCTTCATATCCCCCTCTGCAATGCTTTTCTTGCCCTGATCATCCATATTGGCGCTCTATTGGAATTCCTTTACCTTGGGCTTGGAATCTACGGTGTAGTATTGGCAAATATGGTTTTCGCCTTGATAATCTGCGTGTTGAACCAGATGTCGATTCGGAAATACACCCACGTTGCTTTGGATCTGGCTCATTGCTATCTTTACCCATCAATTGCCGGGGGGTTCATGGGGGCTTCCGCGTACCTCATATACAGCCTTGTCAAGCTCATTCTTCCTTCTCATCTTCATGACGGAAGAATCGGCGCGACAATTCTCACGATTCCTTCAATTTGTATTGCGGTTTTTGTGTACTTTGCTGCCATGATCCTGATGAGGGCGTTTTCTGAAGAAGATCTTGAACATATGCCTTTTGGAAGGCACCTGAGGCGTTTTGTACGTTGACGCGCTTAAGCAGGAAACAAATCAAAACGCAAGCGTTTTGTTCGTTTACTATACAATGCAGGATGTTAACGGGAGATGACTGGACGCATGGGCAGGACTGTGATTGTTATTGGTGGCGGAGCCGCGGGCCTAATGGCAGCAATCTCGGCTTCCAGATCGGGAGCTGAGGTGACTTTGCTTGAAAAAAATGAGAGGCTTGGAAAGAAGCTTTCTCAAACCGGGAATGGCAGAGGCAATTATACAAATATCCTTCTCCTCGGAAAAGAATACCGGTGCAATGATCCTGCCTTCCCCTCTGATATTGTCAGATTCTTTCCTCCTGAAAAGGCCATAAGTTTTTTTCGTGAGCTTGGCGTTATCCCCAAATTCAGAGGAACTTATGTATATCCCGCTTCTGAACAGGCCAGTTGCCTGACGGAAGCTTTGGAAGAAGAATTAAGGCGGCTTGGAGTGAGGATTATTTCAAAGGCAAATGTTCTTTCTGCATCTCCTCGAAGCGATAATAATGGAAGTCGGCAGGGCTTCTTGATTCATACAAACAAAGGGGATTTTTGTGGCGATGCCGTCATTCTTTCCACAGGTGGCATGGCTCATCCGGAAACAGGCTCTGATGGAGGAGGATACCGTCTGGCTGCTTGCTTCAAGCATACAATCGTGCAGCCAGTCCCGGCTTTGACATCTCTTCAATGCGGCGGGAGATATTACAAGGAAATGGCCGGCGCCAGGGCTGAGGCTTCCATCTGCCTGGAAGTGGATGGCTCCATGGCAGCTTCGGATCGGGGAGAGCTCCAGTTCACCGATTACGGCATTTCCGGAATCCCTGCGTTCCAGGTCAGCAGATTTGCCTCAAGGGGCTTGCAGATAGGAAAAGATGTAAAGGTTCATATTTCTTTTCTTCCGGACTGGGAAAATTGCAGGGGGCGCCTTAGGGATGAATTAAAAAAAAGAAAATCCCTTCTGAAAGACAGGCCGGCAAAGAACTTCCTTATGGGCTTCGTGAACAGCCATATAGCATTTGCATTAATGCAGCTTGCGGGAATCCGGATGGACAAGGCAAGTGGGAAACTTAATGACGCGGAACTCTCGAAACTGGCCGGATTGCTTACAGATCTTACGGATAATGTTATCTCCGTCAATCCTTTTTCAAAATCACAATGCACCGCCGGCGGAGTCAGCACGAGGGAAATCATTCCTGGCCGGATGGAAAGCAAGTTGAAGAAAAACCTGTTCTTTGCAGGCGAGATAGTGGATGTGGATGGAATCTGCGGCGGATACAACCTTCATTTCGCATGGGCAAGCGGAATGATTGCCGGAAAAGCTGCTGCCTGTCCGTCTTTTTCAGCAAAAGTAACTGCTCAGGTTCCCTGAACACTTACGGCAAAATACGCGGCGCTTACGCGCATTCCCATGCGCCTTTTGCCTGCTTTTCAGCTTATGTGTACGCATCTTGCAGCGAGTGCAGGCGGCTACCTGAGTAGTAACCAGCAAAATACCATTGAAAGGAGAATGCCGCTTGATAGAAATGACCCAGCTCAGGCTGAGGGTTAAGGAATCCCTCGAAAAGCTTCGTCAGAAATGCGCGGGAATCCTGCATATACCGAATAATAAAATTGATCGCTTTCTAATTATCAGGAAATCCATTGACGCAAGGAAAAAACCGGATATTTTTTTTTCATATACCGTGCGCCTGAGCCTGAAGGGAGGCGTCCAGGCAGAAAAAAGCATCATCAAACGTTTCGGAAACAAGGACATACGTTTTTTGGAAGATTCGAACCCCTCTTTCTCGCTCACTCAGCATATTGGAACAGTCAACAACCGGCCCATCAGCGCATCGTCCAGGCCTCTCGTGGTAGGATTTGGCCCAGCGGGTATTTTTGCGTCCCTTATTCTGGCAAGATCCGGGCTTTGCCCGATCGTGTATGAACGAGGGGCACCAATTGACGAACGGGTTAGGGATGTTTCGCTTTTTTGGGAAAATGGCCTGCTGTGTCCTGATTCCAATCCACAATTTGGAGAAGGGGGTGCGGGCGCCTTTTCTGACGGGAAACTTAATACGCTTATCAAAGACAGGGAAGGCAGGAACCGCTTTGTCCTGGAGGAATTTGTAAAACATGGCGCCGACTGCGACATCCTGATCAATGCCAAACCCCATATCGGCTCAGATTGCCTTCATTCCATTGTTAGGGCTTTTCGGGAAGAGATTGTTTCCCTGGGAGGAGAAATTCTTTTCCACAGGAAATTCACGTCATTTGACATGCGTAAGGAGAATAATCGCCCCATTGTTCTGGCCATAGGGCATTCCGCAAGGGACAGTTTTGAAGAGCTTTATGAATCAGGCCTTCAAATGGAAGCGAAGGATTTCGCCATGGGATTGCGAATCCAGCACCCGCAAAGCCTTATCGATTTCGCCATGTATGGCAAGGTGGATGATGAGACAAAAAAAATCCTCGGGCCTGCCACGTACAGGCTTTCGCATACCGCGAAAAACGGAAGAAGCGTTTACAGTTTTTGCATGTGTCCCGGTGGCTATGTCGTGAATGCTTCTTCGGAAGAGGGACACCTCTCAGTGAATGGAATGAGTTATCACGCAAGGGATGGGATTAACGCGAATGCGGCAATCATAGTCAGTATTCGAAAAGAGGATTTTCAGTCTCTTGAAACGCCGCTTGGGGGCATTTATCTGCAAAGAGAGCTGGAAAAAAGAGCTTTCGAATTAGGAGGGGGGCGCATCCCCATGCAGCGTCTTGGGGATTTCCGAAGACGCTGTCAGAGAGATGACACGATCTTGGTGGGGAGCGGGGAGGCAATGAACAGCCCCATTATTCCCGCCTTCAAAGGCCAGTGGAAAGAAGCACAGCTTCAGGAATTATTTCATTTTTCGGAAACATCGCCTTTTTCCTCCCTGAACGGGTTCAATGATGCCTTTCTGGAGGGAATGGCTGGCTTTGGGAAAAGCATCCCTGGATTCAATCATCCCGAAGCCATCCTGGCAGGGGTTGAGTCCAGGACATCTTCTCCCGTACGGATTCCCCGGAGTCAGAACCTTTGTGCCAATATAGAAAATGTTTTCCCTTGCGGGGAAGGGGCAGGATATGCCGGGGGGATTATGAGCGCGGCCATGGATGGAATCCGCGTCGCGGAACAAGTACTGAAAATTTATCGTCATAACCCTTAAGAAAGGAAGAATGTTTGGAGGATACAAGATTTAAAAAACTTATCGCGGAAGCTCCGCCCGAAGAGCCTGCCAGGCAATATTATTTCATGGAACAGGTCAGAAGGCTCGTGGAAATCAAAAAAAAGAGCGGTTACGAGGCTTTGTTCAAAGTTGAGGTAATCGGCTGCCAAATGTCCGCAAGAGATGGTGAAAAGCTTTCCGGCATACTCACAAATTGCGGTTATACCCCGGCAGACAGCGTGGATCATTCTGACATTGTCCTATTTACCACCTGCACGGTCAGGGAAAACGCGAACGAACGGCTATATGGCCGAATAGGACGGCTGAAGCACCAATGTGCCGCGCGTGATGGCATGATACTCGGAATTGCCGGGTGCATGATGCAGGAGAAGGATGAGGCGGAGCTTATACGGAAAAAATACCCTTATGTACGCCTGATCTTTGGCACCCATAACGTTTATAAGCTGGCCGAGCTGCTTTTTGAAGCCTTATGGAAGGATGCCCGGATCATGGAGGTGCTGCCGGATTCCAGTCTCATTGTGGAGGATCTGCCTTCCGTGCGGAAATATCCTTTCAAAGCGTCTGTTAATATAAGCTACGGATGCAATAACTTTTGCACATACTGCATCGTGCCTTATGTCCGGGGCCGTGAAAAATCACGAAACTCTTCAGACATTCTCCGTGAGTGCGAAAAGCTGCTGGGAGAAGGAGTTATTGAAATATGCCTTCTGGGCCAAAATGTCAATTCTTATGGAAAGGATCTGGCTGAGGACATGGATTTTCCGACATTGCTGAGCAATGTGGCAGAGCTTCAGGGCCTTAAGAGGCTGCGTTTCATGACATCAAACCCAATGGATTTCTCTGAGGAGCTGATTACGGTCATTGAGAAGCACCCAAACATCGAAAGGCATATCCATCTTCCCCTGCAGTCCGGCTCCGACAATGTGCTCCGTAGAATGAACAGGCGTTATACAAAGGAGAGCTTTCTTAAATTGGCACACAAAATCCGAGAACGGATTCCAGGAATCAGCCTGACGACGGATGTCATTGTGGGATTTCCCGGGGAGACCGAGATGGATTTTCAGGATACCCTGGATGTACTGCGGACAATCCATTTTGATTCGGCTTTTACCTTTATTTACTCAAGACGTACTGGCACCCCGGCGGCAAGCTGGGAGCAGGTGCCCGATGATATAGTGAAGGATCGTTTTGCCAGGCTCATGGCCACTGTAAAGCAGTGCTCCCGGGAAAATGAGGGACTTGATATTGGAAAGACCATGGAAGTCCTGGTGGAAGAAGCCGACAAGGAAAGAAAAGGCTTTCTGACAGGAAGGCTTTCCAATAATATTCTTGTACATTTTGAAGGGCCATCCTCGCTGATCGGGCAAATGGCAAATGTACGTCTTGTGGAATCCAGGGATTTCTATTATTTAGGGGTGGCGGCCTCGGATCAGGCATAGCATCCAAAGACCCAGGGAGGGTGCATGGCAGAAAAAAAATTGTCTCCTATGATGGCTCAGTATCTCGAGACGAAAAAATCTTATCCTGATACTGTTTTGTTTTACCGCATAGGGGACTTTTATGAAATGTTTTATGAAGACGCGAAAAAAGTATCCGACGCATTGGATTTAGTCCTTACGGGAAAAGACTGCGGGACAGGTGAGAAGGCACCGATGTGCGGGGTGCCCTATCATGCCGTAGACAGCTATCTGGCGCGCCTTCTTTCCAAGGGGTTTAAAGTTGCCGTTGCGGAACAAATGGAAGATCCAAAGCAGGCAAAGGGAATCGTACGCAGGGAGGTCGTACGCATTGTTACACCAGGCACAGTCATCATGGATGCTGCCCTGGAAGAAAGCAGAAATAATTTCCTGATGAGCATTTATTATGACGGCAAGGCCTTCGGCGTTTCTTCGGTCGATATTTCGACAGGTGAGTTCCTGACCACCTGCTGTCATTCCCAGAAGGAGCTTTTGGACGAGATCAGCCATTTTTCCCCATCGGAAATCGTACATAACGCCCGTTTCCTGCTTTCCGGGGCAGATATTGATTTTTTGAAGAATCGTCTGGAAATCCTTTTGACACAATTAGACGACAAGGTTTTTGAGAAAGATGAAGCTGACAGCCTCCTCTCAAGACATTTTCATACCGGCATTTCCGGACTCGGTCTTTCGGAGCTGCTTTTACCACGCATTTCGGCAGCGGCGGCCTTGCGATATGTTTATGATACACAGAAGAGATCTCTGGAACATATCTCCAATATACGCTACTACCAGAGCAGCCAGTTCATGATTCTGGATCAGGCAGCCAGGAGGAATCTGGAAATAACAGAAACGATGCGTGAAAAGAAAAAAAGAGGATCTTTGCTATGGGTCTTGGACCATACGGAAACGGCCATGGGCGCACGGCTTTTGAGGCGTTTTCTTGAACAGCCTCTTATTCTGAAAGAAGAGATAGAAAATAGGCTGGAAGCCGTGGACGAGCTGTGTTCTCATTATATAGACCGGGAAGAACTGGGAGAGTATTTGTCCTCGGTCTATGATATTGAACGTCTGCTTGGGAAAATCAGCAGCCAGTCCGCGAATCCCCGGGATTTGATCGCTTTCAGGGAGTCCATAAGGCTTCTTCCAAATATACGGCATGTTCTCTCCTTATTCCGCTCACCGCTCCTCCGGTCTGTCCATGACAAAATGGATGAACTTCAGGACCTTTTCCAATTACTCGTTTCCTCCATTATGGACGACGCCCCAATCTCTGTAAAGGAAGGAGGAATTATCAAGGCGGGCTACCATGACGAGGTAGACAAGTACAGGGAGTCCCGCCTGAACGGGAAGGGATGGCTGTCGGATCTGGAAGCGGAGGAGAGGGAGAAGACAGGCATCCGCAATCTGAAAATCAAATACAATCGTATTTTTGGGTATTGCTTTGAAGTGAGCAAGAGCTTCATGGACAAGGTGCCGGATTATTTTATTCGTAAGCAAACCCTTTCCAATGGGGAACGGTACACCTCTGACCGTCTCTCAGAGCTTGAGAATATAATACTTGGCGCGGAAGAGCGCCTGAATTCCCTGGAATATGAGCTTTTTTCAGATATACGGGACAAAATATCGAATGAAATAGGCAGGGTGCAGAATACCTCCCACGCCATCGCGCTTCTGGACTGCATGATTTCCCTTTCAAGGGCGGCGACAAAGTATCATTATAAACGTCCTATATTGAACCAGGAGGGGCGGATCCATATCCAGGACGGTAGGCATCCGGTGATTGAACGGCTGCTGCCGGAAGGCAACTTTGTAAGTAATGACACTTTTCTGGACGAGAAGGAAAACATGATTTCCATCATCACAGGTCCGAACATGGCCGGTAAATCAACTTATATGCGGCAAACCGCCCTGATCGTCCTCATGGCTTCCATAGGTTCCTTCGTGCCGGCCGGCAAAGCCGACATCTGTATTTGCGATAGGATTTTTACCAGGGTGGGGGCCTCGGATGACCTTTCCAGCGGACAATCGACTTTTATGGTGGAAATGAACGAAGTCGCCAGCATATTAAGGAACGCGACAACAAGGTCCCTTTTGATTTTGGATGAAATAGGACGCGGCACTTCCACCTTTGATGGCCTTTCCATCGCCTGGGCTGTCGTAGAGTACATCAGCAGCACGGTCCGGGCAAAAACGCTTTTCGCAACGCATTACCACGAATTGACTGAACTCGAAGGGAAATTGCCATCAGTCAACAATTATTGCATCGCCGTCAGGAGCCAGGGCCGGGATATCGTTTTTCTTCGAAAAATCATGCCGGGAGGCGCGGACAGGAGCTACGGCATAGATGTTGCGGGCCTGGCTGGCGTTCCGCGCCCGGTTCTTGAACGGGCGAGAGAAATAGCGGAGGAACTCCAGCAGGCTGACATCGCGGGCAAGGCGAGGGGGATTTCGGAAAATAAGGCGCTTTTGCTGCCAGAAGAAGAGCCGGGCGGTTTCGATAATGGGCAAGGATACGGAAAGAAGGCAGAAAAAGCCATAGAATACCTCCTTTCCCTTGATCTTGACCATATAAGCCCGAGGAACGCGATAAACAGCCTTTTTGAAATGAAAGACATGCTGGAGGGATAGGATGAAGATAAGACTTCTGGGCGAGGAGACTATCAATCAGATTGCAGCGGGAGAAGTGGTGGAGCGTCCCCTGAATATAGTGAAGGAATTAATCGAGAATTCCATCGATGCCGGCTCCAGCTCTATCTCAATAGATATAAAGGAAGGCGGCATTGGCATGATCCGGGTCACGGACAATGGCCTTGGAATTCCGCAGGAAGATGTGAGAAACGCCTTTCTCCGTCATGCCACAAGCAAGATTTCCAGCGCGAAGGATTTGACCGGCATCCGTACCTTTGGTTTCCGCGGCGAAGCCTTGTCCTCCATTGCCGCGGTTTCCGAGGTTGAAATGATCACCAAAACGGCCGGCGCGTTGTTTGCGACGCATTATATTTTGGAATATGGCAAGGAAAAGGAGTTCTCTGAAATAGGGGCTCCGGAGGGGACTACATTTGTGGTTCGCAATTTGTTCCAGAACCTGCCCGCAAGAAAAAAATTCCTTAAATCGGCACAGGCAGAAGCGGCTCAGATCCAGGATATTCTGGAAAAGGAGGCCATTGCCCATCCTGAGGTTTCCGTCCGATTCCAGCAGGATGGCAAGCTGAAATTCCAAACCCTGGGTAATGGTTCCCTTCGGGATGTAATCTATACCATTTACGGAAAGGATATTACGGAAGAATTGCTTCCTGTCAATCGGAAATACCTTAAATCACCTGTCACCGGGCTGCCTTCATTGTCAGTCAGGGGCTTTCTTGGCAAACCCGCAGCCTGTAGGACGAATCGTAATTTCGAATTGTTTTTCGTGAATTCCCGGTTCATTCGAAATAGCATACTTGCAAAGGCTCTGGAAGATGGGTACAGGGCATTTTTGATGCAGCATAGATTCCCGTTTGCGGTATTATTTCTTGACATAAACCCTGAAATAGTAGATGTGAACGTCCATCCTCAGAAAATGGAAGTCCGTTTTTCTGATAATGAAAGCATCTACAACGCAGTCATGGACAGTGTGAAGCAAACCTTGCTTGAGACAGAAATGATTGCTTCCGCGCTTCATGAATCCCGAGGGAACGGAGGGGGTGAAAAAGATCCCGGCCGCCCGCCCGAACAGCATATTGAACCTTTTGAAAAAAAAAGGCAGGCAGCCATAGTGAATAATTCAAGTCAAATAGCTGTTCCTCCGGTCCCCGCTATATCACCCGCTATATCTGATGATATCAGTCCTGCTTCAAAAACCCTTCGTGAAAGTGAAGTTTTTTATGGCGGGTCTCAGAACAGGGATGACAGAGAAGCGGAAAAAAAGGAAAATGAAGCCGACAGAAATTCCTTATATGAAAACAGCAGCCATTATGTATCCGGGCAGCAGGAAAGCCTGTTTTCAAAACGTTTCCTTACCGAAACCGCCAGAGAAGAGCATCGTATAATAGGACAGCTTTTTGACACTTATTGGCTTGTGGAATACAATGAGCATTTATACATTATTGATCAGCATGCCGCTCATGAAAAAGTGAATTTTGAAAGGCTGAACCGGCGGCTCAGGGCAAAGGCTCCCGTTTCCCAGTTCATCTCTCCGCCCATTATACTTACGCTTTCTGAACGAGAGTCATTGGCGCTGAATGAAAACATGGACGCGTTTGAGGCCCTTGGCTATGAAATCAGGAATTTTGGAGGAAAGGATTATGCCATTTCCGCCATTCCGGCCGACCTTCCGGAGATTGGGAAAAAGGAGCTTCTCCATGAACTCCTGGATCAGCTTGCTTCCGAAAAATCAACATTTTCCAGCGAAACAGTATACGACAAGCTGGCCAGCATGTCCTGCAAGGCGGCGGTAAAGGGAAAGCACCGCATGGACGCAAGGGAGGCCGATGCGTTAATAGGGGAGCTGCTTTCATTGGACAATCCTTATGCCTGCCCCCATGGGCGACCTACGATTATCTCTATGTCAAAAAACGAACTGGAGAAACGCTTTAAACGGATAGTTTGAAAAGCCTTTTAGGTTTTGATTCCGCGGCTGTCGGTTTTTGATTAAAATGGCCAGAAAAGCACTTTGATAAAGGAGGTGGGGATGAAAAAGCCTCTTCTCATTATTGCGGGTCCGACTGCCGTTGGCAAAACAGCCGTATCCGTCGCGTTGGCCAAACGCCTGGGAGGGGAATGTATTTCCGCTGATTCCATCCAGGTGTACAGGGGGCTCGATATTGGATCTGCAAAGGCCACAGTAGATGAGATGGAAGGGGTCGCCCATCACCTTATCGATGTGATGGAGCCTTCCGAGCCGTATGACGTCGTCTTGTTCCGGGAAATGGCCGAGCGCGCTGCAGAAAAAATATATCAAAAGAAACACCTTCCAATCCTGACGGGCGGTACCGGCTTCTATATTCAGGCAATGCTTTACGCGATTGATTTTCGGGAGGAGGATACGGAAAAAGAAGAAAGGATAAGGCAAAGCCTGGAAGAGAAAGCCAGGGAACCCGGAGGTCCGATGGCGTTATACGAGGAGCTTTCGCGTCTTGACCCGGACTCGGCGCTCGCCATACATCCTCATAACCTGCGGCGGCTCATCAGGGCCCTTGCTTTTTATCATCTGCACCAATTTCCCATTTCTGCTCATAATGAAGCGGAAAGAAGGAAAAAGCCAAGGTTTGATCAACAGTTTTTCGTACTCTTTGACAAACGGGAGCTTCTTTATGAGAGGATTGACAAAAGGGTGGACAGGATGATTGCCGAAGGTCTCCTGGATGAGGCCGAAAAGCTCTGGAAATTGGGTCTGCCGGAACGCTTCCCGTCCATGCAGGGCATTGGCTATAAGGAATTGATGGATTATTTCAACGGCAAAAAGACTTTGGAAGAATCAATTGCCCTGATCAAACAGAAATCGAGGAACTATGCCAAGCGACAGCTTACATGGTTCAGACGTGAACCTTCTGCCATTTGGGTTAATATATCAGACTATCAATATGATAAGGAGCGCATTGCTGAATGGATACAGCAGAAATGTATGAATCATTGGGAATCGGAAGGGATGTCCTTGGATTCTGCCAAACAGTGTTGGACAGGCTTTCCGGACGATTCGAAAGAATAGATGCCATTGCCGAATTCAACCAGTTAAAAGTCCTCCGTGCCATGAGGGAAGCACATGTTTCCGAGGCACATCTTCATGGAACCACTGGCTATGGTTATAACGACATTGGGCGTGACACTCTGGAGAAGGTCTACGCTTCCGTATTCGGAACGGAGGATGCCCTGGTAAGGGGCCAGATTATTTGCGGCACCCACGCATTGACCCTCGCCCTGCAGTCAAATCTGCTGCCAGGCGAGGCGATGATGTCTCCTGTCGGGAAGCCCTATGACACTCTGGACAAGGTGATCGGGATTGTCCCGGCGGCAGGGTCTCTCAGGGAGTACGGAATAGCTTATTATGAGGTGCCTTTGACGGCCGATGGCGGTTTTGACTTTGATGGGATTCAAAAGACGTTGGAAGAGCACCGGAACATCCGACTGGTAGAGATACAACGTTCAAAGGGATATGCTGAGCGCAAGAGCTTTTCAACAGAAGAAATTGGCGCGCTGATATCCTTTATAAAAAGCCGGAAGCCCGGGATAATATGCATGGTAGATAACTGCTATGGTGAATTTGTGGACAGAAAAGAGCCGGGTGAATGCGGCGCGGACATGGTTGTAGGCTCCCTGATCAAAAATCCGGGAGGAGGTCTTGCGCCCGTCGGTGGTTATATAGCCGGAACAAGGGATTGCGTGGAACGTTGTGCCGCCCGGCTGAGCGCTCCCGGACTGGGAAAGGAAGTAGGGCCATCTCTGGATTTCAACAAGAGCTTTTTCCAGGGCTTGTTTTTGGCGCCAACCATCGCGTCCGGAGCTGAGAAATCCGCGATTTTCGCGGCTTCGGCATATGAAGAGCTTGGATTCCATTGCCATCCCAAAGCGTCCGAGGAGCGTCATGACATCATACAGGCAGTGTCCCTGGGAACCCCGGAAAGGCTTTCTGCCTTTTGCGAGGGCATTCAGGCCGCAGCTCCCGTGGACTCCTTCGTGCGTCCAATTGCGGATGACATGCCGGGGTATACGGCGCCGGTTATCATGGCGGCCGGGGCTTTCGTTCAGGGATCCAGCATCGAATTATCAGCGGATGGTCCCCTTTTGGAGCCTTACACGGCTTACTTTCAAGGCGGCCTGACATTTTTCCATGGGAAATACGGCATTATGATGTCCATTCAAAAGCTTTTTGAAAAGGGACTGGTACGGCTTCCATAAAAAGAAGCTTTGAATAAGGCCGAAGAGGATCAAAAATAAGATTTTTTGAAATATTTTTTATTTATTGTTTACTCTGCCGTATTGTGCTAAAATACATTATGGTTGTGGGCTCCTGAATGGTTGCAATTTACAAACAGGAGTTCAAATGAAAAAAACAAACATAACTCAAGAGCAGCTTGTCATGCCCAGGGAAAAGTGCATGCAGCTCGGAGCAGGAGCCCTTTCGGATGAGGAGCTCCTTGCCATCATCCTCCGTACCGGGACCCCCGGTCGGCCCGTATTGTCATTATCCAGCGACATCCTGCATATGAATCCCCAGTTTGACGGACTGGTCGGCCTTATGTACTATGATTACGCGGAATACGCAAGGATTCCCGGCATTGGGGACTGCAAGGCCGTGGAGCTTTACGCAGTGGGAGAGATTGCGAGACGGATTTGGAACCGCAGCAAAAGAAAAGAAATCATTTCTTTCAATAGCGCCGAAAAGGTGATGGAATATTTCAAAGAAGATCTTCGTTATCTGGATCGGGAAGTAATTCATGTTCTATATCTGGACAATCGCACCCAGTTGATCAGGGATATCCGTCTTTCCGAGGGTACATGCTGCCAATCCGCAGTTTCCGCAAGGGATGTTTTTATAGAGGCGCTACGTCTCCGTGCTGTCTGCATGATTATTGTACACAATCATCCCAGCGGGGACCCTACACCATCAGAAGCGGACATTTCTTTCACAAAAGAATTATACAAAGGGGGAGGCCTGATCGGCGTTGCCCTCCTCGATCACGTAATTATCGGTGATAACTGCTATTACAGTTTCAAGGAGCATCAAATTATCTAGTGGAAAGCAAAAAAGGAAGATATATATTTCTGATCTTGTCAGTATTATGCGTCATGCTGATTATTTTGTCCTCCGTCAAGGATGGGCTAATGAACCCGATTCGTAATACTGTGGGTTATATCCTGGTTCCTGTCCAGACCGGAGTCAACCGCGCGGGCAGGATAATTTATGAAAGATTGAAAGACCGGAGGGGGCTGGATGAACTCAAAGAGGAGAATGAACGTCTTCAGTCCCGTCTGGATTTTCTTACGGAGGAAAATAACATTCTTCAGCAGAATGCCGAAGAACTTGTCCGTTTGAGAGAATTGTATGAGTTGGATCAGGAATATGCCTCTTACAGGAAAGTTGCGGCCAGAATCATAGCCAAGGACTCAGAGAACTGGTTCCATGTATTCCGTATCGACAAGGGATCTCAAGACGGGATTCGCGTTGATCAGAATGTGATGGCAAACGGGGGCCTGGTCGGCATCATTACAGATGTAGGCCTGAATTATGCCACAGTCCGTTCCATTATCGATGATGAATCAAGGGTTTCCTGCATGGGCATGCGTTCCAGTGACACATGCATCGTGGCCGGAGATTTGACGCTGTTCCAGGAGGGCAGGCTAAGGATCACAAACCTTGAAAAGGATTCATCCATCCGGGAAGGGGATCGGATTGTGACATCAAATATTTCTTCACGCTTCATGCCGGGTATCCTCGTGGGTTATGCCATGGACATAGAAGAAGATTCAAAGCATCTTATGAAGAATGGTTATCTTGTTCCCGCTGCTGATTTTAATGACCTGCGGGAGGTATTGATCATAATCGATGTTAAGTCAGATCAATTTTTGGATGAAAACCCGGGAACACTGAACGAGCTTCCTTAGGATTGTCTAAGATCAGAAAACAAACATGAAAGTGAGGATGTCAGGGCGGAAATGAAGTTAAAGGTAACTAAAAAGCTAAAAAGCGGCAAAATTTCAATATTTTATCATCTCATCATTATCATTTTGGCTTTTTTGATGCAGGTTTCCATTTTCCCCTTGATCCCCTTTTTTTCCGCGACGCCCAACCTGCTCCTTATCGTGACATTTTCCTTCGGCTTCATTCATGGGAGCGTCCCAGGCATGTTCTATGGGCTTTTCGCCGGTCTTTTGATGGATTTGTTTTATTCGGGTTCCTTTGGTTTCTATAGCTTCATTTTTGTCTTTGTCGGTTATATGAATGGCCTTTTCAGCCATTTTTATTATGAAGAATATATAACTCTTCCTGTTTTCATGTGTGTTTTCAATGAGCTGCTGTATCACATATATATCTATGTTTTTCGATTTCTGATACGGGGAAAGTTCAATATTGTTTATTATTTCCTGCATATTATTTTCCCTTCAATAATCTTTTCCCTGATGCTGACCCTGTTGGTCTATCGCTTTCTTTTTTCCGCAAGCAGGAAGATGGAATCCCTTTGAATCGGTATGCCCGTCGCTTTCCAGGGAATCATTACAAGCAGGAAGTCGGGCGGCTAAATATGTCAGAAGGAGGGGGATTCCAAATGTTTAAGGAAATACGGGAAATTATTTTTGAAATACTTGGCAGGGTCGTCGCCTCCAGGTTGTTCGCGCTAGGCACAATATTTACGGTTCTTTTTGTCATCCTCATAATGCAGCTTTTTCAGCTTCAAATCATTCATGGTGATGAATATCTCGAGGAATATCAATCCAGAACGCTCCGCCGAGTGTCCATGTCAGGCACAAGGGGCAATATTTATGACTGTGACGGAAATCTTCTCGCTTATAATGAACTTCAATACAATATCGTGATATCGGATATAGACGCGTACAATACCACCAATGAGGGAATCAATGACAGGAACACCATGTTGATGAAGCTGGCGGGTATTATTGAAAAATATCAGTATCCAATACGGACCCAGTACAAAATACGGATTTCCGAAGAAGGGGAAATGTATTTCACGTGCAATTCAGAGGATGAGCGGAGGCGCTTCATAGCAAATGTCCGGGGCAGGAATATGTCTGACCTTTCCGAAAAGGACTTTGAGATGAATCCGTTAGAAACATTCAATTTTTCAAAATCCCGTTATCGTTTCGATGATGTCAGAGATTCCAAAGGAAACGCCATAGTCATTCCGGACAAAACCGTGCTGGATATGATTAACATACTATATACGATGAGGCTGACAGCCTATCAGCGTTATCAGACAACCACGGTTGTGACAAATGTCTCAAAAGAGTGCATGGCTGAAATCCTGGAATCGAGGGGGGAGCTTAAAGGTGTTGATATTGAGGGCGTCTCCGTACGTAAGTACAATTACGCCCCTTATCTGTCACACATTGTCGGTTATACAGGGCAGGTTCGGGAAGAACAACTGAAGGATCTGAAGAATACGGACGAGGATTACGAACTGAATGATATTGTTGGCGTGTGGGGTTTGGAAAAAAGCGAAGAAAGAATTCTGAAGGGAAAGAAGGGATACAGGGAAATGTATCTTAATTCTGTGGGAAGCATCCTGGAAATTCTTTCTGAAACAGAACCTCAGTCCGGAAAGGACATTTATACCACAATTTCCGCAAACGACCAAATAGCGATTTATCATCTCCTGGAACAGGAACTGGCGGGCGTGCTGGTTTCAAAAATAGTGGAAAGTTATGAGATTGATCAACAATCAGCGGAACAATCCCAAATTGTTATCCCCCTGAAGGATGCCTATTTCCAGCTAATCAATAATAATGTGATTGACAGGCAGAGGCTATTTCTTCCGAATGCCGGCACCGCGGAAAAACAAATAGCGGAAATTTTTCTGTCCAACAAGGAAATAAAGCTTCAAGAGACGGAAGAGGAGCTCCTGAATCCTTCAACGGACAGGCTTATAGATTTGCCGATGGATATGCAGGCCTATATTGTATATATTTATGATTATCTGACAGGGAAGAATTCAGGGATCATTGATACGGGAAATGCGGCCTATCGGCAATCACAGGCTTACGCTGCCTGGAGGAATGACACCATTTCACTTCGTGATTTCATCATGATGGGCATAGAGGAATCCTGGCTTGATACATCCAAGCTCAATCTTTCGGAGGAATATTCCGATACAGGACGTATTTTCAATCTTTTTGTTGAAAAAATCATGGAGTTCCTCCGTGACGATCCCGGTTTTGACAAAGTCTTGTATAAATATGCGATAGCAGACAGGCGGCTGCCCGGATACCTGCTTTTGATGGCGTTGTTTGAACAGGGTTGTCTCGAATATGATCAGGATTCCTATCTTCAGCTTTCCACAGGGGATTCCCATTTTGCCTACCTGTTCTTTATTGACAAAATCAGGAAGCTGCAAATCACGCCTGCCCAGTTGGCGCTTGATCCGTGTAATGGATCGGTAGTTGTAACGGACATTGCGACCGGAAAGGTGAAGGCTCTCGTAACCTATCCCGGTTTCGACAATAACCGAATTTCTGAATCCGAATACCTAAGGCAATGCAATGAAGATTTATCCTTGCCCCTGTTAAACTGCGCCACTCAAACACAGCTTGCGCCCGGCTCTACATTCAAACCAATTACCTCTGTGGCAGCTCTTGAGGAGGGGGCTGTCGACCTGTACACTGAAATCAACTGCACGGGAAAGTATGAGGAGGTAACACCGAATATAAGATGCTGGATTTGGCCCTATTCCCATGGCAAGGAAAACATCATTGACGGTATCATGAACTCCTGTAACTACTTTTTTGCCGATGTTGGCCACAGGCTCGCCACAAGGGGAGATGGGGAATATGATCCGGAAAAAGGAATGGAGCTGATCAGAAAATATGCGGGCCTTTTTGGCCTTGACCATAAGAGTGGAATAGAAATTGATGAAGCAGAACCTCGTATTTCTGACTACGACCCGGAAAGATCGGCTATGGGACAGGGGAACCACGCATATAATAATGCCCAGCTTGCCCGCTATATTACCGCGGTGGCAAATAACGGGACGCTTTTCCGTTTGTCCATCATCGACAGAATAACGGAACCCGATGGAAGCGTTCTGGAAATCGTTGAGCCCGAAATAGAGGATACACTTTCCATTCGCGAGGAGACATGGATGGCCGTTCGCACCGGTCTTCGCAGAATGATTACAGAAGGGGTTGGCAGAAGCATTTTCGCAGGCCAGGATATAGAGGTGGCGGGCAAAACGGGGACGGCACAGGAAAGGGAAGACCGGGGAAATCATTCCGTCTTCGTCTCATATGCCCCCTATCAAAATCCCGAAATCAGCGTCACTGTCAATATTCCTTATGGCTATTCCTCCGGAAACGCGGCCACGCTGGCAAATAGTGTATATAATTATTGCTTTGGGAAAATTACTCTGGATGAAATTTTAAAGCTGGATGCATCTTATGTTTCGGCTGTTAATGTGTCCGACTGATGATTTCTGCCCGGTGAAATTCTGCCTGGCTGATTTCAGGCATGGCCTTGATTGTCATACCCACAATCACGCGGACTTCCCGGAAGCATTTTCCGAGACATTGTGAATGGAAGGTATCATATATCCATGCGCTGCTCGGATTCCTGAAAGGCAGGCAAAATGAAACTGGATTACAATTTGAAAAGATATGATTTCCCCTTGCTTATAGCTATTATTATACTTAATGTCATTGGTATTTTCATTATTCGTTCCGCTACGGGCGCCACGGGATTTGATGACCCGCAGGTACTTCGTCAGATTCTGGGATCCTTCGCCGGTTTAGTTATCTGCATCGCCCTTTCACTTGTGGATTATAAGCATTTCATGCGTCAATCCACATTGATGTATGTGCTGTCAGTGGCCCTGCTGATTGGGGTGATGGTATACGGCACGGCTTCCGGCCATGGCGCGGTTCGCTGGATCCAGCTTCCCATTATCGGGAAGCTCCAGCCTGCTGAATTTGTCAAGGTGGGCCTGATCCTTTTTTATGCCAATTATTTTCAGAAAGTGAAGGATGAAATCAATCTTCCCCACATTGTTTTTTTGGCCCTGATCTATTACTCTGTGCCGATAGCCCTTATTTTGTTACAGCCAAACCTTTCCACGGCCATTATTCTGACTGTGATTATCGCTTCGATGGTATTTGCCTCCCCCATCAGCTCAAAATGGATATTCGGGGCTTTGCTGATTGGACTTTTGTTCATAGGAATCTTTTTTTATCTGTTCCGTTTTGGCCATTATGACCGTATTCCTTTCCTGAAAGACTATCAGGCCGACCGAATCCTGACTTTCCTGAATCCATCGGAAAACCAGCAGTCTTTTTATCAGCAAATGTATTCCATGATGGCCATTGGTTCCGGGAAGCTTAATGGCAAAGGTTTGAATAATGATTCTATTTTTTCCGTAAAAAATGGTGATTTCCTTGTGGAGGAGGATAATGACTTTATTTTTGCCGTAATCGGTGAAGAGCTTGGCTTCAAAGGATCCGTAGTTATTATTATAATTTTCTTGTTCATTATCATAGACTGCCTTATAATAGCTTACAATGCGAAAAATATCAGCGGCAGGTTGGTTGCCATAGGAATGATGGCCTGGATTGGTTTTCAGACATATACAAATATAGCCGTAGCTACCGGATTGTTTCCAAATACCGGAATCACGTTGCCTTTTTTTTCACGCGGCGTGAGTTCGCTCATTTCTGTCTATGCAGGTTTTGGAATTACTTTGAATGTTGCTTTACAGCGAAGAGGACAGGACAGGGAGGACTGATTAATGAATGTTGGATTAATTGCGCATGACTCCAAAAAAAAGCTCATGCAGAATTTTTGTATCGCCTACAGGGGTATTCTCAGCAGGCATGACCTGTATGCTACAGGTACCACGGGCATACTGGTTGAGGAGGTGACTAATCTGCGCATTCACAAGTTCCTTCCCGGGCAAACGGGTGGGGCCAGGCAATTCGCGTCCCAAATAGAACAGGGCAATATTGATATGGTCATTTTTCTCAGGGATCCCTTGAGCAGAAAGGATTATGAGCACAAATTCAGTTCAATTGTCCGCCTCTGTGACATCCACAATGTTCCGGTGGCTACAAACCTGGCATCCGCAGAGCTTTTAATCCATGCTCTTGAAAGAGGAGACCTCGAATGGCGTAACCTGCAGTAGCATTCTTGACAAATTAATGGTATATTCGATCATGCGTAAATTACATTTTGTTTTGCCCCTCATCCTTGTTCTTTTGCTTTGCTCCTGCGAAAAAGAAATAGAAAAACCATTTGATATCAAGATGGCCATAGGAAGGATGAATTCCGTGTCCGTCAATCCAGGCATCCCTGTCCAGGCAGAAGGTTTTTCTAAATATCTCGCCGTACCGGATGATGCTGATTTTAATGCCGAGGGACTGCTTTCTCCGGCCTGCCTCCTTGTATCCCTGAATACTGATGAGGCTCAGGCGTACAAAAATCCGTATGCCAGGACATACCCTGCCAGTATTACAAAATTAATGACGGCGCTGGTATGCCTCGAAAATGTGGAGGATTTGAATGAAGAGTTTCTGATTACCAGTAATTCCGTAATTAAAGAGGCAGGTTCCTCTACAGCTTTCCTGCAATCCGGGGAGCGTATGAGGATTGAAGATCTCCTTTATGGAATGCTCCTGCCCTCCGGTAATGATGCCGCCGTTGCCGTTGCGGAAGCTACAGCCGGATCTGTATCCGATTTTGTCCGGATAATGAACGAAAGGGCGCTCGCGCTGGGTTGTACAGGGACACATTTTGTGAATCCTCACGGACTTCCGGACGATAACCATTATACAACGCCTTATGATATTTACATTATTTTGAATGAGGTCATGAAATATGACGAATTCAGGACAATTGCGTCTACAGTTACTTACAATGTGAAGTACAAAGATCGGAACGGGATGCCAAAATCCCAGGTTTGGAATGGGACAAATCTTTTTCTGACCGGGGAAAGGGAAGAACCCGATGGTGTGAATGTTCTGTTCGGGAAAACCGGAACTACAAAAAAAGCCGGTTATTGCCTTGCTCTTGCCGCGGAAAGAGAAGCATCCAACGAGGAGTTCATCGCCATTTCAATGAAGGAAGAAAGCAAGGATGCCTTGTATGGCGATTTGACAGAACTTTTGTCAAGGTCACATTGAAATAGTGGGTTTTTCCGCAGCACAAGGAATGCTGCGGAAAATTATGTACCTCATGCACAAATAAAGGCTTGTGACAGGCACAGAGATTCAACTTGAAAACACATTTAAGATGTAATATAATAAATATGAGTTATTTTTGTGCAGATCAATATTCAACAATATGAATGCTCAAGGCAAATAAGTTGGTTTGCACTATGGGCAGGAAACCGTTTCGTTTGCCTGCCCTATCTAATCCTTTAGGAGGTAAGAAGCCATGGTGCAGTTAATCGTAGGCAGGAGAGGAAAGGGGAAAACCAAGCAGCTTCTGGATCGGGCAAATTCAATAGTGAAAGAGGCAAATGGATCGGTCGTTTTTCTGGACAAGTCCGTGCAGTACATGTATGAGCTGAATAATCGCATCCGCCTCATTAATGTAAATGAATTTCCAATCGAGAACGAGGATTCCTTTATTGGATTTGTAAGCGGAATCATTTCCCAAGATCATGATCTTGAATATGTTTTTCTGGACAGTTTCCTCAAGCTCTCAGGTCTGGACGGGGCAGATATCAGTGGCTGTATAAAAAAATTGAAGTTACTGGGCGAAAGGTATAAAATCACTTTTGTCCTCAGTGTTTCATTAGACGCTGAAGAGCTGCCTGATGAAATTAAAGAAAACGTGATTATCACACTATAATCCACATGGCATCCGACCGGCAAACAGAATCCAATAATAAGTCACAGCAAAGCTGGTTCAGGTTCAATGTAGGGACGATAATTTTTGTGATTATCTTTCTCTACATTATTTTTAGTGTTTATGCTTACTTATCAAGAGACCAAATTCGGCACTATGAAGTGATGGAGGGGAATATTGTACGTCAAAAACAATATACAGGCTTTGCCATTCGTGAGGAAGAGGCTGTAGCCGCCCCACAGTCTGGAACCATCCATTACTATATTCAAGATGGCAGACGGGTCGCCGCGCAATCAAACGTATATGTTATCGACCAGTCAAACAAACTTCACGAGTTCATACAGCAGCATCCGGAATTAGCGATTGAATTAAACAAGGAACAAATATCAGATATACGTTACCGACTTTCGCAATTTTCGAAATCATTCAAAAATGAAGATTTTTATGCTCTATATGATATTAAATATTCTCTGGATGCTTCAGCATTGGAATTTAGCAGCTTTGCGAATTCAGAAGATTTAGATGCCATGTTTGAGGAGGGGGATTATGGTTATACCAGGGTTCCCACGGAAAAATCCGGCATTGTATCCTATGCCACTGACGGGTATGAAGGGGTAAGGGAGGCAGATGTGACAGCAGAAATGTTTTCCACAGATGCCTACAACCGTCATGTCACAAAGCCGGGCGAAACGATTGAAGAAGGAAACCTTGTTTACAAACTCATCACTAGTCCGAACTGGAGCATAGTTTTTCCTATTTCGGACGAAGAGAAAGAACGTTATCAAATCCTCAAATCCGTCCGAATATATTTTACTGAAAAAAACCTGACAGGGTCTGGTACTCTTTCTGTTTACACAGCTACTGATGGCAATGATTATGGCAAAATAAGCATGAACAGTTTGATGGAAGAGTTTTGTGGTGAACGCCTTATTTCTTTTGAAATTATGAGCAGTAATGAGAGCGGGCTCAAGATTCCCGTCACTTCCATAGTGGACAAAGATTTTTACATTGTCCCCAAGGATTTTTTGATCAGTGAAAATGATATTAAAGGATTCATTCATCAGAAAATCACAGAAGACGGAATTACTCAGGAGTTCACCAAAGCGGAGATTTACCGCATTGACAATCAATATTGTTATCTAAGCGTTTCTGACCCTGATGATCTTTCGCAATTGAAAACAGGGGATGTTCTTTTCAAGAAAGACACAGGGGAAACATATACTGTAGGACCCATGAAGCCAATCAAAGGCGTGTATAACATTAACAAGGGGTTTTGTGTTTTCCGCCAGATTGTTCCTATAGAAGCGAATAATGAATATGTAATCATTGAAAAAAATACGGACTACGGGCTATCTGTATATGATCATATTGTGCTTGATGCTTCCTTGGTCAGGGAGGGGCAGCTTATTTATCAATAGTTTTCCTGTAAAAAGGAATTTACGTGCCAAAATCTGAATTGCCATAGTTGACAAGAATTTAAAAATTGTTACAATAGACCATAAGCAAATTTATAGCTTTCTTAATGGGGCGGGGGTAAAAAATGAGTATTATCAGCGATTTTATGAAAAATTTCACATTTGGCAGGGGAGATGACGAATTTCCAATTGACGATGAAGGCTATGATTTCGAGAATGGTTATGATGATGAACCGCCAGAGCAGCGCCCCATCCCTTTTTTGAGAAAGAATTTACGGGATAATGATTACTCTGATCCCATTGACGATTCAAAGCCGAGATTTTTCAGTCGAAACAAATCCACGCAGCAGAGCAGGAGGGCAGATTTTGAAGTGACGATGATTAAACCTACCTCCATGGATGATTCCAGGGAAATATGCGATTATCTTCTTTCCGGCAAAGCCGTAGTTCTTAATATGGAAGGCTTGCACATGGAGATAGCACAACGAATTATTGATTTCTCATGTGGGGCGGCATATTCAATTAACGGAAGATTTGATAAGATATCAAAATATATCTTTATTGCTACACCGGATAATGTGGATCTCACAGGGGATTTTCAAAACATACTGTCTGAAAACGCTGAGCAAACCATGGGCGGATTGAACTTGAGGGCTTAGTCCATTATTCAAATTAATTTTTCGGGCAGAGAGTATATTATTCTCTGCCCGTTTATTATCGAAAAAGCTTTATGAAAATTAAGATAAAATGGAAGAATAGTACGCTTTTTCTTTTATTATCCCTATTCCTTATCTGGGTGGATCGATACAGCAAGAATCTTGCGGTTCGATTCCTTTCAAGCGGGAAAGAGATAGTCCTCATCCGAAATATTTTGCATCTTGTTTATGTGGAAAACCGGGGAGCAGCTTTTGGTATTTTTCAGGGGCAACAGGTGTTTTTTTTATGCATTACATTTTTGGTCATTTTCGGATTATTTGTTTTCATCAATTCCATTCCACTCAGACAGCGGTATCTGCCCATATTTTTCGTTTGTATTTTGATTTTCAGTGGCGCTATCGGAAATCTGATAGACCGGATGAGCAATGCGTATGTTGTTGATTTTATTTATTTCAAACTTATTGATTTTCCGGTATTCAATTTTGCTGATATCTGCATAACCTGTGGTTGTTTCCTGCTTGCCTTCCTTCTAATATTTTTTTATAAAGAAGATGAATTTCGGTCGCCCTTACAGTAGTTGGAATGTCACTCAAGACTATGTATTACCATGGAAAAAAGAAATGAAACGGAAGAACGCGTTTTTGTGACAGGGAATGAAGAGGCCGGGAAGAGAATAGATGTTTTCCTTGCTTCCGCGTCAGAAAAAGCATGGAGCAGAAGCTATATATCAAATCTGATTTTGGATAAGCATGTCTTTTTAAATGGCTCCAATCCTAAGCCCAGTACAAAATTAAAAGCAGGCGATCACATACTCGTCTTACTTCCGCCTCCTTTGGAAACCGTCATCTCTCCTGAAGATATCCCGCTTGACATCGTATATGAAGACGATGATCTTTTGGTGATTAATAAAAAAAAAGGAATGGTTGTGCATCCCGCACCGGGACATCCCGGAGGCACATTAGTCAATGCCGTAATGGAGCATTGCGGCAGCAGTCTTTCTTCCATTAATGGCATTCAGCGTCCCGGCATTGTACACAGGATAGACAAAGATACGACCGGCCTTCTTGTGGTATGTAAAAATGACCAAGCCCACAGATTTCTGGCCGAACAGCTAAAAGAACATTCAATCATCAGAAAATATGTGGCAATTGTATGTGGTTTCTTGAAAGAAGAAGAGGGGACAATTCAGGAACCTATAGGCAGAAGCCACAAGGATAGGAAGAAACAGGCGATTGACCATAAGAACGGAAGAAATGCGGTAACCCATTATCGTGTTTTGGAGCGCTTTTCAGACTATACTTTGGTGGAATGTACACTGGAAACGGGACGAACCCATCAAATTCGTGTCCATATGGCAAGCATCGGTCACCCTGTCCTCGGAGATGAGGTGTACGGAAATGTCAGAAACATCCCTTTTTCATTGGAAGGGCAATGTCTGCATGCAAAAGTACTTGGTTTTATACATCCAGGCAGCAAAAAACTTACAGTATTTGAATCTGAGTATCCCGAATATTTTTCGGATTTGCTCGAAAAGCTCAGAAAAATGGAAAAAGGAAAGTTGAACAGGAGAAAAATTGAAATCCATAATACAGATTATTAGTAAGAAAAAGCGAAGCATTTCCGCGTTGCTTGTATTCTGCATATTATCAGTCATACTCTTTAATTACTGGCAGAGCAGCAAAAAGTCTGGAGATATTCAGCCTGCTACTGCTGATTCCATCTCTTCTCAGGAAAAGGCGGAAGGTCAGGAAACTTTGGCATCAAGCCCTGTTGCTGTCATGGATAATGAGACGGAAGAGTCTGTCCAGAATAAAACTGTGCCAGAATATGAAATTCCCCGCTTTTCCAATATCCACTCCGCGCTTTTAAGCGAGATTGCCGAATACGATGGCATAGTCGAAGTAGATGAAGCATCTTTCCAGCCTGCATCCGACAGATTGAATCTGGCATATTATTATAGCCCGGATGCCGATGACAGCGATGTGCTTCATTCTTATGCGGGGGAAGTATATAACAAATTAATGAATGAAGACGCCAGGTATATTGCGGACATATATGATGCCTGCGGCATCACGCCACTGGAGATGGCCAGACGCATGGGCATTTCCTCCGCCAATGTACTTGGCAAATACAATCCAGATGATTCCTCTCATAATAATTCTGACCCATCGAGTTGGTTTATCCCCAATTTCCGGCGAGTCAATGTGGCTTTTTATGATGCCGATGGGAATCAGACAACAGAATATTCCAATATCAAGGATATAATGTCCATGGCAAGCGTTTACTGCTATCAACATAATTATCTTGACCATGATACATTTGAAAAAATATGTCTGGAGTTATATAAAAAATCCCATTCGTACAGAATCAGCATCGGCAGCGTTTATTATGATGATGGTTGTATACACCGTACTGTTGAAGACGAGGCAAAACTTGTTGAACAGGAAGAACAGGATAATCCTTCCCAATCCAACTTATTGGAATTCCATGATCCAAATAATCAAGGAAATGAAGGGATACAGTCTGCTTCAGAAAACGTAGTGGAAGGAGGGGAATTTAATAATATCATTCAAGAAGAAACATCTTTCCAGGAGGGTCCTGATGCTTCATTTGACAAGGTAGCTAATAACGAAGAAGAGCTTCCATCAACAAGTTCCGAAGAAGGAACCCCATCTTCTGAATATGAAAATAACAGCGAATTTCAAAATTCTGACTTACAGTCTGGAATCACATTTTCCGATGAAAATATCGCATTGGGAAGCGAGGGCATGCCGGATACTCTGAACGATGAAGAATCTGTTTCAGACGTTCTGTCCCTGGAGGAAACGGCAGATAACATTATCTCATCAAATAACGATGTGGCAGAAAGCAGTCAATCCGAAAATTCCAGTCCATCAGACAGCGTTGAAGGTGAAGACATTGATTCATCGGATAATGTTGATAACAATGCCGCTAATCCATCGGACAGCATTGCAGGAGAAGCTGCTGATCCATCGGACAGCATTGCAGGAGAAGCCGCTGATCCATCGGTCGATGTTAATGGAGAGGCCACTAATCCATCGGACAATATTGAAGATGGAACCGCTGAGAACGGGTTTGATGAGGGCGAAGCTGGCAATCCAGAGGCTGCGGATTCTCCTGCCAATATTGAATCAGGGAACTCGAATCCATTGGATGCTACATCCCCTGATGTACAAATATCGGAAACAGGCCAAGCAGAAGCTTCAAACAATGAATCAGGGTCAAGTGAGACCGTTTCCAGCTCAAATGATAATACAGATGTTTCTACTTCATCTTCCAATACAGAGGCATCTCAGACAGGGGGGGAAGGGCAGTCAGAAAACCCTGCTGCCACGGCAAGCTCAGATGATATGCTGGAATTTTCGGAGATGTCATCAGGAAAAAAACGGCAAACGAGTTTCACGCTTCTATTAAACAAGGCATATAAGCCCTTTCTTAAGGTAATAAGTGAAAATCTCCTTGTTTTCGACGCAAACTCTTCAAATGAAGAAACACCGCCTCCACCTGTAGAGGAAACTGCAGAGTCATCTTCGGAAACGACGATTCAAAATGAACAGAATGCCGCGGATTCAGCTAACCAGGCCGATTCAACGGAAGAATTCGTGGAAAATGCCCCGGCAGAAGAGGATGAACCCTCAGACTTGTTGGAAAGTTCTGTAGTAACAGTTGAATCAGCAGAAGATCCGCCTTCTGATTTTCATGAGGAAGTCACAGATTCCGGCGATTCTAGCATTGGTGAATCATCAGAGGAAGTACATATTCTGGATAGTGTTCAAAATGACAGCAATTCATCTGGTGATAATCATCCGGAACTTACATTCACTGACGAAAGTGCCGCGAATCCTTCAGCTTCTGAGAGCTACGGCAATGAAAATCCAAACAATGACGTCAGGAATGATAGTGAGGATAATAGTCAAGTCAGACATGATGATGATCCAAATGACAAAAATTATTGTCCTGGACATGTCGATTTGTATGTCAGCATTACCGTTTATCAATTTGATGATAAAAACGGCCTTCGTTCCATCAATCTGGATGCGGACAATGAATTAGAGGCAAGAGATGCCATTGATGAATACAGCAGGTGGGAGGGCTGGAATCAGGCGAACCTGTTGGCTGTACAGAGTTTGATCTCTCAGGATTGGTTCAGAAACTATGGCCTTAGCATATCCTCATTAGATCCAAAGATACCATTGACGGGAGAGGAAGTTTCTGCTTACCTGGACGGACTGCCTGTGGGCATCAGTGAAGAAAGAAAGACCTTGATTCGTTATGCCTTGGGCTCCGTAGGAAAAATCCCATATTATTGGGGAGGAAAGGCCAGCGGGCCGGGTTATGAGTCCAATGGCTTTGGAAGGGTGATTGGTGAAGCTGATTATAAAGGAAGGATACTCCGCGGGCTTGATTGCTCTGGATGGATACAATGGGTTTATTGGTCGGCTCTTGGCAAAACCTTGGGCGGAGCTGCCAGTACATCGACATTGATAGGCGTTGGTGAAAAGATACGGCGCGCAGATCTTAAGCCGGGAGATATCATTATACGTGTGGGAGCAGACAGCCATGTAGTAATGTTCCTTAGCTGGCTGCCCAACGGAAATATGATGGCCATCCATGAAAACAGCTATCATAATAATGTATCCGTCAATGAAGTGACGGCTAATTACCCCTATTATCGGCGTATACTTGAATAAAAAGGCCAGTATTTCCTTATGATGCGCACGAAAACGCAAAGGAATTTTCGGCGCCGGAAAGATTAAATCAATGTTTCCCTTATGAAATTGCGATAAAAAGAACCCGACCAAAGAAACAATTGCTTTGGTCGGGTTCTTCCTTGCTTGTTTGCAAGGTTTTATAACCCCATTCGTAGCAAACCGATGACTTTTCCCAAAACCACACAATCTTCAACGATGATAGGATCCATGGAATCATTTTCAGGCTGCAGTCGAATATGCCCATTTTCTTTGTAAAGGCGTTTGACAGTGGCGCTGTCCTCAATCAAGGCGACAACAATCTCTCCATTTTCACAGGTATTTTGCTGTTGGACGATTACCATGTCACCTGAAAATATCCCGCAATTAATCATGGAATCACCCCGGACGGAAAGCATGAACACAGTCTTATTAGGAAGCATTCCCGCAGGCATTGGATAATATTCAGAAATGTTTTCTTCGGCAAGGATAGGGGTTCCGGCCGCCACATATCCAACCAGGGGAACTTCTACAATATCCTTTACAGATCGTGACTTGAAGTCTTTGCTGAGAATCTCCAGGGCACGCGGATGAGCCGGATCTTTTCGAATCAGACCCATTTTTTCCAAATCATTAATGTAGCTGAATACGCTCGATGTTGATTTCAGCCCGACGGCTTTGCAAATGTCCCTTACCGAGGGTGGATAATTATGTTCCTCAACGCATGTTTTTATGTAATTAAAAATAGCGGCCTGCTTTGGAGTCATATTATTTGGATCTGGATCCTTTTTTTTTCTTCCCATTCATTCACCTTATTATCCTTTTTGAAAAACGTGACACATATCATATGATTTGAATTTTTGGAAAAAAGATATGATATAATACGTGCAAAATAAATTGCTTATGTTATAATTAGATTATAGCATAAGCAATAATTAATTGCAATTTAAATCACAAAACTATTGTTCAGAATACAGGGTTTTTCGCCCAACTTGTCGTTAAACTGAGATTTAGCGACAAGTTGGGTGCCTCTGTCGGACTATCCCCATCTCCCGGATTGATACCCACTTTTGTTTATTTATTATAGATTTCATAAAGGAAGCACTCATGAAAATCATAGATATTCTTTCGTCCGAAAAAATTACTTTGTCCTTTGAGGTTTTTCCTCCGAAAATCAATTCCAATTACAAATCCGTATTGGAGGCCGCCGAAAAAATTGCGTCTTTTCACCCTGATTTCATGTCTGTAACATATGGCGCAGGCGGAGGAACATCCGAATATACTTTGAATATTGCTGAGGATATACAAAAAATACACAATGTCACAGTTTTGCCGCACCTTACATGTATCAGCAGCTCAAAATCACACATCCATGATATGCTTCATCGAATACGGAACATGGGTTTTGAAAATATCATGGCTCTGCGAGGTGATGTCCCAAAGGACGGGCCGATTAGTCAGGAATATCATTACGCCGCTGAATTAATACAGGATATCAGGGAAATTGATCCGAACATATGTATCGGCGGCGCGTGCTATCCCGATGGACATGTGGAATCAGCCAATAAGAATGAAGACATTGGGCATATCCTTGAAAAGGTCAAAGCAGGCTGCCAGTTCCTGACAACGCAGATGTTTTTTGACAATTCGGTTTACTACAATTACCTATACAGACTCAGGGAAAAGGGAATCACCGTTCCCGTCCTGGCAGGCATTATGCCGATTACCAGAAAAATTCAATTGGAAAGAAGCATTTCCCTGTCAGGAACCTCTATTCCAAGTCGTTTCCGTGCCATAGTGGACCGGTTCTCAAATGACCCGGGGGCTATGATGCAGGCAGGAATTATTTATGCTGCCGAACAGATCATTGACCTTATTGCAAATGACTGCACTCATATCCATGTTTATTCAATGAACAAGCCGGAAGTTGCTTTCGGCATTATTAAGGCCCTGTCTTCCATTATCCGCCCTTCCTCCATATAGTACCGGTACAAAAACATTATGAACCTAAGACAAAAAGAAATATGGCGCTATCTTGGCTATCAAAATGGTATAGAACCGGAAACGGAAATATTGGAAAAAATCAATACTCAGGGGAAGCTGCTTCAAGACGCAATTCACCCTGGACATGTTCTTAAGCGTTTCCCGATTCAATGGAAAAAGTCAGATAATATCATCTTTATCGCCGGATATTCCGTGTCAAGTGTCTCTCTGGCCAGAAATCTTGAGGGATGCAGCGAGGTTTATCTTCTTGCAGCAACTATCGGCCTTGCCCCCGACAGGCTGATACGGCGGGCATCCATTACTTCAATGACAGACGCCCTGATACTTCAGGCAATCAGTACGGAAATGATTGAAGCATACTGCCGTCAGCTCGTTGTAGACCTGAATGAGCTTTTGCTTCCTGAAGGAAAAATTACGCGTCCTCGCTTTTCCCCTGGCTACGGGGATCTGAGCCTGGAATTTCAAAAGCCTCTTCTCCTGCTTCTCGATGCTTTCAAACTGATTGGTCTGTCTTTGACATCGTCCCTTCTCCTGATGCCAACAAAATCCGTGACGGCCATCATCGGAATCCAGACAATTGAAAAGCCGAAAGAAAATGGAGAACAGTCTGACAACAAGGAAAATGCATGTTCCCTTTGCACACTGCGGAATTGCGCATACAGGAAGGATGAAGCTGAAACAAAGCCATGAAAAAGAACTCTATCCTTGAAAAATTGAATAAAGATTGGATTTTTTTTGACGGTGGAACGGGATCCGTTTTACAGAGCCTGGGGCTTCAGGCCGGCGAGCTCCCGGAAACATGGAACCTCTCTCATCCGGATGAGGTCGTTTCGTTGCATGAAGGCTACCTTAATGCGGGCTCCACTGTAATCAATACGAATACTTTTGGCGCAAACCGGCTGAAATACGGAAGCCAGCTTTCTGAAATTGTAAACAGCGCTGTACGGCTTGCCAAAAAGGCAAGAATGCTTGCGGGACGTGAGCAAGACGCATATATTGCCCTCGATATCGGCCCCACAGGCAGGCTTTTGGAACCCATGGGAGATCTTCCTTTTGAAGAAGCTGTTTCGATTTTTTTCGAATTAGCTCATCTTGGATATGAGGCCGGTGCGGATCTGATCCTGATAGAAACAATGAATGACTCCTATGAGGCGAAGGCAGCCGTCCTGGGGGCAAAAGAAGCCTGTGAGCTGCCCGTATTCATTACCATGGTTTTCGATGAGAACGGCAAGATGCTGACAGGAGGCACGCCGGAGTCAATGACGGCCATGCTGGAAGGACTGCATGTGGACGCGCTGGGAATAAACTGTTCCCTTGGTCCCCGGCAGATGCTGCCAATTGTAAAACGCTTTGCCGCCTGTTCCTCCACTCCCCTGATCGTAAATCCCAACGCCGGCCTCCCGCGCGTGGAAAACGGAAAAACACTTTATGATCTCGGGGCAGATGAATTCGCGTCTGTAATGCGTGAAATTGCGTTATTGGGAGTGCAAGGTGTGGGTGGCTGCTGCGGAACCACGCCGGAATATATCAGGAAAACCATATCTCTGGTTTCTCCCCTGCCCTTTAGCCCTGTCAGAAAAAAACACCACACAGTCCTGTCCTCCTTCTCTCAGTGCCTTTGTATCGAAGATGCCCCTGTGCTTATTGGGGAAAGAATCAATCCTACAGGCAAGAAAAAACTGAAAGAAGCTCTTCAGAATCATGATCTGGAATATGTACTTTCGCAGGGGCTGGCCCAGGAGGATGCCGGCGCGCATATCCTTGATGTGAATGTCGGCCTTCCCGGAATTGACGAAAAGGAATTGATGACGGAAGTCATAACAAGGCTTCAATCAATATGTGCCCTTCCCTTGCAGATTGATACTTCGAACCCTTCCGTACTTGAAAAAGCCCTGCGTATTTACAATGGAAAGGCCATGATCAATTCCATAAACGGAAAACAGGAGTCCATGGACAGCATTTTTCCTCTGGCAGCAAAATACGGGGGCGTCCTTGTCGCCTTGCCATTGGATGAAAACGGGATCCCGGACAACGCTGACAAGAGATTGGAGATTGCCCAACGTATTTATAATGAGGCGGCAAAATATGGGATTCCCAGGGAAGACATTGTCATTGATGGATTATGTATGACCGTCTCCTCTGATCCCCTCTCCGCCCTTACCACGCTGGAGACTATAAGGCGTGTAAGGGACGAGCTGTCTGGAAAAAGCATCCTTGGCGTTTCCAATATCAGCTTCGGGCTTCCGGCAAGGGAGCTGCTTAACGCGTCTTTTTTTACTATGGCGATGCATTCCGGCTTATCCTGCGCCATTATTAATCCCAATAATGAAGCCATGATGCAGGCCTATCGTTCTTTCCTTGCCCTGACAGGAAAAGACCAAAATTTCCAGGCTTATATCTCAGCCTATAAGGATTACACTGTGCCAAAGATTCGGGATGGGAAGGCTCCTTCCGCTTCGGAATCGTCCGACAGCAAGAATAAGCCAAAGGTTGGAAATGGAAATGAAAATGGAGCCGCGCCTTTAAACAGTCCTGTGTCGTCTGCCTTCTTTCCCCTTTATGAAGCAATTCGCAGGGGCATGGCCCAGTCTGCCGCGGCGGAAACGAAAAAATGCCTTAATAATGAAGAAGCTATGGAGCTGGTGGATGGCTGCCTGGTTCCGGCTCTTGATTCGGTCGGCAAGGATTTTGAGAAGGGAATTGTTTTTCTTCCCCAGCTTTTGATGGCCGCGGAGGCTGCCCAGGCTGCTTTTTCTGTGGTAAAGGATTCAATGGCAAATACAGCCGGCATACAAAAAGGCACCGTAATACTGGCCACTGTAAAGGGAGATATTCATGATATTGGGAAAAATATCGTGAAAGTCATGCTGGAGAATTATGGTTATTCTGTAATTGACCTCGGCCGCGATGTCGCGCCGGAAAGAATTGTAGATACAGCCATTGAGAATTGCGTCCCGGTAGTAGGATTATCCGCATTAATGACTACCACCGTGCCAAGCATGGAGGAAACGATCCGCCAGCTCCGCCTGAATAAACCGGATACGAAAGTTGTTGTCGGGGGAGCCGTCCTCACAAAAGAATATGCGGAAAAAATCGGCGCGGATTATTACGCGAAAGATGCTATGGCTACAGTCCGGTTCTGCGATATGGTTTATAAAAAGGAATAGTCCTCTGGCTTACAGAGAATTCCAGATGAAGAATTCTCTGTAAGCCAATGTCCTTTTGATTTTTTACTCAAAATCCCTAAGAATTAACTGAAATCTCTAAGAACGATCTCCGGAATCTTCTCTTTCGGAAAATAATAACGGACATTCTCGTCAAACAATAATGTCGATTCAGATTCCCCGATACTGTTTCCATTTATCATAATATAAACTGTATAATAGGGATCATAAGCTTCCCGCGGATGAAAGTAGCTGTCAGACAGGTTTGGAATTAACGAGGAAAGCAGCTCCTTAATTTCCCCGGGATCGTCATAAACCACTTCCTTATCCGGCGCCATATATTCATCTTTAATTATCTTAATCTGTCGGATGGATTCCGGCTTCGGCACACCTTCCATCCATAGCTTGTGTTCTTTAAGGAAGGCGATTGTATTTTCATATTCAGGATATACTTCATAGGTAAGACTATATTCGTTATCCCAGTATTCCATTGCCTTCTGGGTATATTCCTGATAAAAATCATCTTCAATATAGGCAGCCCTCGCTTCTTTAATCTTTGCCAATGCATCCTCCGCACTGGGCCGGCCGCTGATTTGAACAGAACCAACAGCAAATCTTTCACGAGCGTAAGTGAAACTGTAATTATGCAGATCCTTTTCATAGGCGGCCCGGAATGCCTTTAGAAGTTCATCTTCTCCGTCTATTATGGTTCTGGCATATTCCGTATAATAAGACAGTTGTGTATAAGTCCCATGCCCTTCCTCAAAAGGGTAAGAAGAAAATGGCCACTGGGATTTTTTATACTCATCTGAAGAAAATACCAGATCCATGAGCTCGGGATCAATGTCTTCAGGAATTGTAAACTGCCTTCCTATTTTTTTCCCATTTTTCAAAGTATAAATTGCAACGGCTTCGTAGCCCGCAATCTGATCGTCATTTTTGTTATTTCGTTCAATTGTATAAAGCTGGCTGCGCGCAGCGATACGTCCCACAGCTTCAATATCCTTTAATTTCATGCTGTCCAGATAATAGTCTTGCATCGGGAGGGATTGACCTTGATCGTCTACATAAGCATGGTAACGATCCGTTAAAAAGAGCGCAACGTTTTCTATGGTGCCTGGTTTTGGCACGTAACGATTATAGCCCGAAAAATCAAAGCGATAGAAGCTGAAGAGAAAGACCGGCAGAATGGCTGCCAGTATAATCTCCCTTCCATGCCGGAATAAGGATCCAAAGCGGAAATTATAAATAATCTCCATAATACAACAAACCAGGGTGGACACAAAAATCATCATTAAAAAAACAGGAATATCCGTAGATATGCCCCTGCGCTGGCCCATTATCTCGAAAACGAGCATGCCTGAAGGAAAAGCGAACATGAGGGCAATGCCCAACTTCACCAGACATTGAACAGGCCTGAATACAATGGCTTTTTCGGCAAATTCATTTTTTCGCCTGGAATAGGCGATCCAGGCCAGAATCAGGACAATAAGGAAAAGAAGAAAGCTTCTAATGTCGGGAATAGCCGCAACGCGCATATAATTCATTATATCAGATATTTCAAGAGCCCGCAGCGGTGTATAATGGTTGTATATGTTCCCTACAATGTCATAATAGCGGTTTAATCCGTCATAATAATGAAAAACCGGCGATGAAATAATCATTATTGCATCAGAAGCGTCACTAAAATAATTATATCGTGTTATATAAAACATATCCTCACATAGAGACATGAGCATCCTCATGATGGTTTCCCAAAAAAGGAATACTCCGGTACCCAGCAAGGCTATTATGACATTTCCGCATAGCATCATGGCAAGCGTGGCAATACTGAATATGCCCAGAAAAAGGATCAGGTATCTGAAAAACTGAAAAAGGGCTTCCAGAAGGATCGCCTCACTCATCGCCTTCATGCAAAAGGCGCAGAAAACGCCAAGCAGGGCCGTGAGCAAATAGCTCAAAGCAAAAATGATCAGGCTGCCAAACAGTACAGAAAAAAATCTGCTTTTTCTGGATATGGGCTGGCTTTCAAAAAAATCAATTTCCCGTTTATTATCCAGCCATGCGTACCCCTGTACCGAAAGCATAATGGCTATACAGCAGGTGAGAAAAACCGTAAAGACATTATCCATTCCAAGAATGTGTGATACAGTCTGCAGTCTATTCAATTGAAATGAATCTGGATCACTCCATCCTACTGACTGAGATTGGAGTCCGGATAAGGACAGATACATCGCAAGGACATGATTAAAGAAAAACAAAAGTCCGGAAAGGGCTATTGTCCATATACGGTTCCGGAACTGCAGCCCCAGACTAGTGAAGAATGAATTTTTTGACGTCATAACCGACAACCTCCGTTTCACTTATGAAAATCTCCTCCAGAGTCAGGGGAAGAATCTCAAAATAAACAGTACTGATTCCGCGAAAGTACTCTTCCACTTCTTCACGGCTTCCCCGTATGGTGAATGTGCGGAGCCTGCCGGTTTGCTGCTGCTTCAATACATGAAGATGAGAATTGAGATTTTCCAAATCATTTTCGTCCGAAAAAACAGCCTGCACCTTTTGGATGTTAAGCTTCATGTTATCCAGGTCTTCGTTGAGCAATACCCCGCCTTGATGCAGAAGTCCAATATGATCACAAATGTCTTCAAGCTCCCTGAGATTATGAGAAGCAATGATTGGGGTCATACCCCTTTCCAGCATGTCGTTCGCGAAAATACTTTTAACCCCTTGCCTCATAACCGGATCCAGGCCATCAAAGGTTTCGTCACAAATAAGATATTTTGACCCTGAAGAAATTCCCAGAATAACCGCCAGTTGTTTCTTCATTCCTTTGGAAAAGGTGGAAATTTTTCTGTCCATGTCCAGGGAGAAATCCCGAAGGAGATTCTCGCATCTTGTCTTGTCAAAGGCAGGGTAAATCTGACTGTAATAGTTTTTCATGGTTGCGGGTGAAGCATTGCGAAAAAACCATGGTTCATCAGATATGAAAAAAATAAGGCTTTTTACTTTTGGATTATCATAAACCGTTTGCCCATCCACCAGCACCTCCCCTGCATCCTGCTTTAATATGCCGCATAGGATTCGGAGCAGCGTGCTTTTGCCCGCTCCATTTGTACCAATCAACCCAAAAACCTGCTGTTCCCTGATTAAAAGGGATATTCCATCCAGAGCTTTGAGCTTTTCTTCAAATTTTTTTTCCAATGCATTGATTTCAATCATAAGCTATTCCCTTCTTCATCCCGCTTCCCTATCTCCCATTCCTTATGCCGAGCTTAAACCAATGGTTTATGTGTCTCCGCCATCCTCTTTGATATCTTCCACAGTAATTACTATGCCGCTTCCCGCCGCATTCCATAGTCCGATCTCATCATAGTCTCCCTCATCTGAGGGCATGTCCTCTTCTTTCTTCTCATCTATGAAAACGGCATACCTGCTTTCGCCGGGAAGCTGCGCAGGAGGCTTATCCGAAACGCCCCCTTCCGTGTCCATCTCTTTTATCAGAGAGGGTTTTAGCTGCTCTGAATTTCCCCCTTCTTCTGACGGGATGACAGTACCTTCCGACTGAATGCCTGACTTATGGTCTGTCGGCTCCTCCGGCTGAATGCCTGACTCATGGTCTGTCGGCTTCTCCTGCTGAATGCCTGACTCATGGTCTGTCGGCTCCTCCTCCGGCTGGATGCCTGGTTCATGAGCTGTCGGCTCCTCCTGCTGGATGCCTGGTTCATAAGCTGTCGGCTCCTCCTGCTGAATGCCTGACCCATGGATCTCCTGCTGGATGCCTGGCTCATGGTCTGTCGGCTCCTCCGGCTGAATGCCTGACTCATAAGTCATCTGCTCATCCGGTTGTATGGCTGAGTCATGGGCCGACGGCTCATCAGCTTGTATGGCTGAGTCCTGGCTTGGCTCATACTGCGAAATGGGCATCCCATTGTATGATTCATCCTCCGGGATAGCTGTTTCAATACCCGTTTCCCTCGACAGAATAGCTGCTCCGATATCCGGTTCATCTTCCACAGCCCGTATGCTTTCCCCACCTGCATTTGTTTCTACGCTCATAATCTGCCATTCGAACAATTCCGGAGGACAGTGCAAATCTTCCGGGGTAAAGCCGAGTGCCTTAGCCTCATTAACTATATTTAAGATTCTGTTATGAAGCTCCGCTGCCTTTTCTTTTTTTGCCAGGTTTCCTTTTTTGACAAAAAATCCTTTTCCTTTACTATAGTAAAGGTATCCCTGACGTTCCATTAACGAAAAAGCCTTTTGTATGGTATTGGGATTCGTTGAATATTCCATGGCAAGGCTTCGGACGGAAGGCAACTGCTCATCCTGTTCCAGGATGCCTTTCAAAATCAGTTGTTTGTAATAATTGATAATCTGTTCATAGATTGGATGTCCATCTTTATAATCAGTCAGCACAAATAATAATCCTCCCTTTCACAAATAAAATACGCATGATACATTTTAGTCTATCGAATAGAGCAGCGCATTACAAATTGCGGCTGCCACGCTGCTGCCCCCCTTTCGCCCTCTTGATGATATGACAGGAATTCGTTTTTCACGAATCAGCCTTTCTTTTGCCTCTATGACATTGACAAAGCCAACCGGAACCCCGATAATGCCGGACGGACGGAAATCAGTTTCCTCCATTAGCTGCAAAATACGAAGCAAGGCAGTCGGGGCGTTTCCAATCGCGAAAATCAGTTCTTCATGCAGGCGAGACGCGTATTCCATACTGACAGATGCCCTTGTAGCCCCCCTGCTCATAGCCTCTTCGCGAACTCTCTCGTCCTTCATGAAACAATAGACTTTTCCTCCAAAGCGTTCTAGCTTTTGATGACTGATTCCGGCCTTGGCCATCTCTGTATCAGTAACAATGGAAGCCCCCTTTGACAACGCTTCCTTCATTTTCGGAACAGCGTCTTTTGAAAAATACAGAGATTCTGCATATTCAAAATCAGCGCTTGCGTGAATTACCCTCAAAATGACAGGGGACAGTTCAGGATCAAGAGAAATCCCTTTATCCAAGAGCTCCTTCTTTATGATCTCAAAGCTTCTTTTTTCAATTTGTACTGGCAAATTGATAAATTCCATTTCAAAAATTCCTTTATTCAGATGGTTTTCGGCTTATCAGTTCTCATTCCTCAATGCCTGCCCTGGCCAGCACGCCTTTGTCAAAAGGATGCTTCTTTTTCTTCATTTCCGTAATATAGTCAGCCCTTTGCAGAAGGGAATCGTTTGCCGCCATACCGGTAAGTACCAATTCCGTGCTCGGTTTAATACGTCCCAGAAAATCCATGAACTGTCTCTCGCTGATTATGCGCGTGCTGATTGCATGTAGTATTTCATCCAGGACAATGACGCATGAAATACGAAAAAAATCCGCAGCCGCATTCTCTTCATTTATGCTGTCCTGAAAGGCAAGTGCCTTCCCAAGCATGAAAAGGTATTGCCATTCCGCATCCTTTTTTTCTTCTTGTGTCATTCGGTATGAAAAACCATAATGACGTTCCGGATGCATAACATGGATGCCGGGAAGCCTTTGAAGAATCTCAATTTCACCGGAATGCGAATCCTTCAGAAATTGAATGAACAGTACCGGTATTCCATGACCAATGGCCCTGATGCATAGGCCAATCGCTGCGCTTGTCTTCCCTTTCCCATCACCATAATAAATATGTATCATGGTCTTTTTCCGCCCTCCCCGCACTTTCAACCTTGCTTCCTGTTCGTTAAGCTGTTCTTTCTATTTCTTCCATTATTCCATTATTCCATTTTTCATCAATTACTACAGTAGTTATTAACTATACATCAGATATAGTTCATAACTTGTTTTGCGCATTCCACAGAAAAAGCTATTTTTTCGATTACTCCGGCCCTTCTTCCATTATTTTGTAAATATCTTTAATGGCAAGGCTTTTCCGTAGAATTTCGGCAAGTCTGTCGAACTGTTTATCCCTGCTGCCAGTTAAAGAAAGGACTTTTCCTCCGGTCAAATTTCGGTTTAAACCTCCGCTCTCCGCTAAATCCTCATTCCTTTTATTGCTTCTCCGCCTTAGTATATCACAGAATTCACCGCGAAAATCATCCGATTCAAAGATTCCATGAAGAAATGTTCCAAGAACATTTCCTTGCACCCATCCGTCCTTCCGCCCATTTGACAGACTTGCAAATCCTTCGCCGCATCCATCCCCAATCCTTATTTCACTCAAGCCGACATGCATTTCATATCCTGATACCTGAATGCCGGAAAGTGTGGAAAAAACGGAATCAACCGGCAGAGCATTAATATGCCCCATCTCATTTTCAGTAAACTTTTCTTTCTGTAAAATTGTCCGAAGAGGCAGAATGCATAGGCCCTCCACGGAATTTGGCTCCTCCAAACCCTCCCCGTCTTCATCATCGCCTGTTTCCACATGAAAAGGATCAAGAATTTCTTCGCCCAGCATTTCGTAACCGCCGCATATCCCCATTATAGGAACTCCCTCTTCCATAAGCCTGTAAATCTCGTCAGGAAAGCCCTTTTCCCGTAGCCATTTCATATCATTTATCGTATTTTTGCTTCCGGGCAAAATCAGAAGATCCGGGCTTCCCAAATCTCCTGCCCGCATAGCATAACGCACCGAAATGCCTTTTTCCCTCCGAAGGGGCTGGAAATCGGTGAAATTAGATATCCTGGGAAAGCGGATGATACAAATATCAATGCCACCTGTAAACTCATTATGAAAAAGTTCGCCTGAAAGGGAATCCTCTTCAGGGAGGCTTACATCCGTAAAAGGCACCAGGCCAAGCACCGGCTTTTCCGCTCTGCGGGATAGTTCATCGATTCCAGGATATAAAATAGTCGGGTCCCCACGGAACTTATTGATAATCATACCCCGTACCCTTTTCCTGTCAGCCGGAGGAAGCAAATCAAGGGTTCCAAGGAGCTGGGCGAAAACTCCGCCAGGATCGATATCTCCCACAAGAAGGACAGGCGAACCTGCCATTCGGGCCATACCCATATTTACTATGTCGTTTTCCATTAGATTTATTTCAGCAGGGCTTCCGGCTCCTTCGATCACGATAATGTCATAATCCTGTGAAAGCTTATGGAAAGATTCAAAAATCCGGGATCGCAATTTTTGTCTGAAAGAAAAATATTCCCTAGCCCCCATTTCCCCATATATATGCCCGTTTACGATTACCTGGGATCCCCTGTCACTTGATGGTTTCAAAAGAACAGGATTCATAAGGACAGATGGCGCAATGCCGCAAGCCTCTGCCTGAACGGCCTGGGCCCTTCCCATTTCCAATCCTTCTATGGAAACGCATGAATTCAAGGCCATATTCTGGGCCTTGAAGGGAGCCACCCGGAAACCATCCTGTCGAAAAATCCTGCAAAGCCCTGCGCAGAGATAGCTTTTTCCGACATTGCTCATGGTTCCCTGAAGCATGATCGTCTTCGCCATCGTATTAATGTCCTCCCCTATTAGAGTGGGTTTTTGCCACTCTAATTTCATGACAAACCGATGCGGTATCGCATCATTAAGGCTCCCTTATTAGAGTGTTTTTAAAGTGCTAATTACACCATTTTAAACTCACCGCGACAGAGATTCCTCAAATGCGCGGATTAACTGAATATTTTCTTCATGGGTTCTGACAGCGATTCGGAAAAAGCCGGCGGAAAGCCCTCGAAAATTACGGCAATCCCTGATCAGGATCCCTTTTTCCAGAAGCCTTGCTGAAAGATCGCTGCGGGCTTTAAACAATATGAAATTCGCGTTTCCAGGGTATGTTTTTTCCGCAAGACCCTGTGAAAGCTTTTCTGAAAGGAAAGAATGCTCCTGCCGAACAAGCCCCCTGGTAACGCGAACATATTTTTCCTCATCCAGCGCGGCGATTCCCGCAAGCTGTGCCGGGAGCGAAATGTTCCAAGGCTGCAGAACAGAACGCATTTTTGAGTATAAATCCATGTCAAAACAAATTCCAAATCCCAGTCGAAGACCGGGCATGGCGTAAATCTTCGTGAATGCTCGAAGCAGGAAGACTCTTCCTGCGAAGCTTTTACTGCCTGCCTCCTCATTATCATTCTTCGACTTGATGCCGCAGGCATTGAGTCCCATTTGTGACGCTCCCGCGGCACAAATGAAAGGTGAAGGGTTTGCCCTTTCATGCATTGACTTGATGCCGCAGGCATTGAGTCCCATTTGTGACGCTCCCGCGGCACAAATGAAGCATGAAAGGCTTGCCCTTTCATGCTTATCCATGTAGGGCAGATCGAGGAATGAATAGCCACTGTCAAGAAAAGGAAGGAAGCATTCATCCAAAAACAGCCATATTTTTTTCTTTTCAAGGCAACGAGCAATAATATGAATGCTTTCTGCTGAAAGTGCTACTCCTGTAGGGTTATTAGGATTGCAAAGAAAGACGACATCCCCCATGCCCAGATTGTTTTTCCTGACAAGCTCATCCATCCAGAATTCCAATCTATCCTGTGGAGGGAACTGGAAAGCTTCTTCCTCCGGCAGAAAAACAGGACAGAAAACCGCTCCTGCTGAAAGTAACGCCTCCTCATATTCCTGAAAACAAGGCACAAAGCAAAGCCCCCGTTTGGGACGAAGCGCCTGACAGAAGGCATAAATCAATTCCGCTGCTCCATTTCCTGGAAGGATGCAATGGGGCGGAACCTGAAAATGATTGGAGATCTTTTCCCGAAGGGCATCCTGACGCCAGTCAGGGTATTGCCCGGACAAGTCAACACCCCTTTTTGCAGCTTCCTTTACAGATTCCGGCATTCCCAATGGATTCAGGCTTACAGAAAAGTCCAGCCTGACTTTGTTTCGATAGACATCTCCACCATGCTGCCCCTTTATTAGGGCGGTTTTTGAACATTCTGAGTTCTGGCATGACAAACCAGCCGGGGAGCAAAGCGGCTTTTCCCTAGCGGGACTTGATTGCTCCGTTTGCCGGATGAAAGATATGGCACCGCCCATATTCGCTTTCCTCCCCTATTAGAGTGGGTTTTCGCTACACTAATTTCATGACAAACCGATGCGCTATCGCATCAGCAGGACTCCTTTCCTCTTATGCTTTAAATCGCCCCTACGCCGGCAAGGCTTGCCGGAAACAGTGGATCACAAAGCCAAAAACAGGCAGTATAAAGAAAAGGAGGGATGAAACATACATCAGTCTGCAGCAGCATGGTATGGATTCGTTCAAATACTCCCGCTTCCTATCCCCAAGCCAGGCTTTATCGCTTATTTTCCCAAAATAGCTGGCAGGTCCCCCAAGACGAAGGCCAAGGGCGCCGGCAACGGCGGACTCCGGCCAGCCTGCATTAGGGCTGTTGTGTTTTCCGGCGTCCCTCCACATAATCCTCCATGCTTCCTTCCAGTCAAAGCCTGTCAGAAAAGCCGAAAGAATGAAAAGGAAGGCAGTAAGGCGGGAAGGGATGAAATTGCAAAGATCATCCAGCCTGGCGGCTGCCCGTCCAAAATAACGATACTTTTCATTTTTGTAACCCAGCATGGAATCCATTGTATTTGACGCTTTATAGAAAAAGATTCCCGGAATATCAAAAAGATAATAAAACAGCATAGGGGCGATCACGCCATCAGAAGTATTTTCGGCCACCGTTTCAATGGTGGCCATGATAATTCCCTTTCTATCCAGGCTGTCCGTATCCCGGCCTACTATCCTGGAAAGACACTGCCTGGCTTTGGGAAGATCTTCTTTTTCCAATGAGTCATATACTTTCATCGCTTCATCCTTCATGTCTCTGGCTGAAAGAAGTTGATAAACCCATGCCAGTGAAAGGATGAAGGAAAAAAAACGGAATCGTTGTTTAATGTATAAAAACATGATGGCCGGCAATCCGGCACAAATCAAAAGCACAAGGATTACTAAAAAACCCCCTGCGGAAAGACTTCGTATTTTTTTCAGTGTCCCTTTCTCATTTCCCTGCCCGACAGGAATTTGAAAAAAAAAGCGTACTCCCTTTTCCGACATTATAATTACTTTTCCCATCAGTCTGACAGGGTGGAAAGGATAAGGCGGATCTCCCAGAAGCAGATCCAAAAGAAAAGCGGCCAGGAGGATGATAAATCGTTCTTTCATTAAAATAGTTCCTCTTCGCCTACTTGATTTTTTGAGGAATCCCACAAAGAATACGGTAAACCTTTTCCGCCCGGGCCGCAAAAAAACAATTCACTCTTCCGTTCTGTTCCTGGAAGTCCCTATCCTCCCTTGATAACGGCACAATTCCACAGCCAGTTTCTTCCGATATGATTAAAAGGCTTTCAGGACAGGAATCCCCTGACAACAGACTCTCCGCTTCAGCAAGGGGATCTTTCCCTTGCGCAATTTGTCTTCTCACAATTTCCTCGTATTCCGGGATAATGTGGAAGTCGGCAAATTGAGATTTGGCAAAATCCAGTTTTCCCTGATATTTTCCGCCTACCAAAAAGACCATGTTAAGAACTCCAATGCATATCGTCAAATACGTAATAAACTATTTGAACAAAAAAGCCAAAGACATCAAAACAGAGAGCTCGCAAATGCACAGAAAATACCCTGCCAGATCCCCGGTGATACCTCCAAAAAGTCGTTTGGACATATACCGGTAATAGAGAAAAGCCAGAGCGGAAGCAAAAAGACAAACTATCCCTCGCCTGCCAAACCGGAATAACAGAAGCAGGACAAGAAAACATAATTCTGTAATCAAAACCCATTTTACAATGAAGTCCTGCGCTTTCGCAAGGGTATATAAGGAACCCGTAGTATTTGCTTTCGGGAAAAACAATGCGGAAATCGCGGAAAGAATTCTGGACAGGATCAAGGACGCGGCATAGGCTTTTACAGATTCCTCCTCCAGGCCGGAAAGCGCGGCTGTTTGCAGCAAAACATAAGTTGACCCATATACAAACGCAAAGGCTCCAATATGCGGATCCTTCAATATTTCCAGGCGCTTCTCTTTTTCCCTCCAGGAATGCTTCGCGTCAAGGGTGTCCAGAAACCCATCTATATGGATCCCCCCCGTCACAAGGATTGGAACAGTGAAAAGGACTGCCCCCCGAAGCAAGGGAGGGACGGATAAGGAGGTCATAAGTTTGAACGCAAAATATAATACAGTTCCCACGACAAGCCCGACCAAAGGAAAAAAGCAAAGGACAAAGCATGTATCCTCCTCTTTCCAGGTCATTTCCGGCATGGGGATGGCTGAATACATGGAGAATGCCAAAATGAACGAGCGCAAAAAAACCCCTTTCTTTCCCAGGCATAAACTATGCATCGGGCATAGTTTATGCCGTATTTGGCGCATACCTATAACTACAAAAGAAATGCTCACATATGCTCTCTCTTTAGGAAAACCGGAATGCCACATACTATTTCAGTCACATCCAAAGAGCGGGCCGAAAGTTTTTTATGTAACCAGGAAAGGTAATACAGGAAGACCTCTGTTTCTTCGGGATATTGAAATCCATCTGAAAAGATGGAATTCATCACAATAAATAAATCCGAACACATTGCGTCCACACGGAACAATATATCCAATATCCCTGTAGCAGTTGACTCCATGTCCTGCCCTTGAAAAGATTCTGGGGGAAAAGAAACATTGGCAAAAAGATTGGTCAAATCCTCCAAAAGAAGAACGCTGTCTGGCAGGTAAAAGTCTTCCGATTCCAAAATATCTTCCAATACATAAGGGTATGGGCATTCCAAACTGAGAAACCCCATTCCTGCCCGTCTTTCCCGGTGACGCCTAATCCTCTTTTGTGTTTCATCATCCTTGCCGGAAAGCATGGTGGCCAGGTAGATCAGCCCTCCCTTCCCAGAAGAAAGGAGCCACGACGCGCTGGCTTTTTTTTCCGCATAGTGGGACTTTCCGGAAGCATTCGCTCCGATAATGAGATGTAAGGACATTTTTCTTTCCCCTTCTCATGATTATTTTCCGTCTTTTTTCCTCCCTTTTTCCCGCTTCCCACACAGCTTGTCATACCGTTGATATGCTTTTACGGATATTTCCTGAAAAGTGGACATTTCCCTGTAAACATCCATTGCCATGTCGAGAAGGGGAAGGAGCAGAAGCGCGCCCGAGCCCTCTCCCTGATAAAAATTCCCTGAAAGGATCGGCTTCAGTCCAAGGAGACGCAAGGATGATCTCCCTGTTTTTTCCGCCGGCTTATGGGATGCGATCAGAAATGAGGGAACCCTTGCGTCCATCATAAACGCGTAAAGCGCTGCTACGGCTGTAATCGCTCCGTCCAAAAGCAAGGGAATTTCATCCTGGACGGCCTGTAATATAGCGCCAGTCATGGCAGCAATCTCCGTTCCACCCAGTTCTCTGAGCAGATCTTCGGGACTATTTGCCCCCTTTTTTGCCGTCCTCATAAGAGCTTTTCTCACGGCCGTCCTTTTTCTATGCAGGCCGTCCTCTGACAGTCCGGCTCCTCTGCCAGTCAGCAAATCGGATAGCTGCCGGGCGGACAAATCAAGCGCGCTCATAGCCCTGTCAGGCTGATCGTCACGACCTCTATTTTGGAAAGGCATTCCAATCTTTTTAGCAAAAGAAAGAAAATAGTCATGCCCATCTGAGAAAACTGGCATATTATCATGAATGCCATTGCGATACAGCAAAAGAAGGCCGGCAAGCATCGCGGTACTGGCAGTGGTATTTCCAATACCCATTTCGCCCAAACAGACAAGCTTGTATCCATGTTGTTTCAGATGACTGACGATTTCTCTGCCGCAGGCCATGGCAGACAAACATTCCTCCTTGCTCATGGCGGGTTCTTTTGCGATATTTCCTGTACCAAAACGAATTTTTCGGTCGATAACGCGGAAAGCTTTTATATCCTTATCCGGATAATGATCTCCCAAAAGGCCGGTATCCACTGTGAATACATCAACCCCTGTCATTACGGCAAAGCGGCTGGCCACGGTCTTTCCCTTTGGAAAATTTTCCGTGACAATATGGCTCACGCTGGAATCCGTCTGGCTGACGCCCTCCGCCACCACTCCATGATCACCGCAAAATACTGCCAATGCTTTTTTTGAACTTATCTCGGGTTTGCTGTTTCTATAAATACCGCAGATTTTAATGATATTCTCTTCAAGGAGGCCCAGGCTTCCCAAAGGCTTTCCCAGACTGTCCCAGCGCCTTGCGGCTTCCCTTCGAATTCGGAATGATTCGCAGGATTTCAGGAACGAGGCCGCGGCAGAAGGATTGCTTTGGAAGGACAACTGGGGAAAGCCCGCATACATGACATCGGTATAAAATGCCCCGCGCCATTCCGTTTTTCCTCCGGCTTTTTTAAAGAGCAGTCCGCTTCCATTCTGATCGGTATCAAAATAATGAAATTCATGCCCCTTGAGACGCGTACCTGCCGGTCCGAACATCCCCCCTCTTTCCGAAAAGAATTCCACATAGCCAAAGCGTACAAGCCGGTTCTTTATTTTCCCTCTTCCGGGAAAAATCCCGCACATTTTCTTACTTTCCCCATTATATGAAAGACTGTGGGATAAATAAAGGAATCCCCCTCCTTCCGCTATACAAGGAGTTCCATTCCTTATAGCGGAACGGATAGAACGCCGCATGGAAACATTATCATGGAGCTGCCGGATGAAATGTTCCGGGTATCCTCCCGGAATAAGAATTCCGTCAATGTCCTCTGGAAGGCAGGAATCGGAAAGCGGGCTGAAAGGGACAAGGGTAGCCCCCATGTCACGAAGGAGCATCCTGTCCTCCTCATAATAAAAGCAGAAGGCTTCATCGGAAGCTACGGCAATCCGCAAGGCAGGAAATTCAGGATATCTTTTTTCGTATTCGGACATCGAATTTCTCCCCACCATTTCATGCTGCGCCCAACCGGCACTGTTTCCAAGCAAAAGGATGCCGTCAAGGTCAATGCTGTCCTCGACCTGTCGTCCAAGACCTTCCTCCCAATCCCGGAATCGTGGCATTTCCCCAGGAAGAAACAATCCCAGATGGCGTTCCGGAAGACGGAATGCCGGCAGTTCCGGAATATAACCGTATACCGGAATTCCGCAATGCTCTTCTATCATTTTTTTCAGGCGGGGATAATAAGGAGGGGAAACACGGTTGAGCAGAATTCCGGCAATCCTCCGGCGAGGATGGGATGAGAAGGAAAGCATTCCCTGAATGGATGCACAAACGGACAGTCCGGCGCCTTTCCCATCCACAAGCAGTAAAACCGGGAAATCAAGAGTTTCAGCTATTTCAAAAGCGCTGCCTTTCAATGAATCATTTATGCCATCATAAAAGCCCATTGCCCCCTCTGCAAGTACAAAATCCACCCCTTCTGTCTGCCTGTGAAAAACCTCGCTGATTCTCTCCCAATCCATGAAATAGCTGTCCAGATTCCCGCCCTTGCCATCGTTTATTGCCCTGTGAAACATGGTGTCTATATAATCCGGACCGCATTTAAAGCTTCGAATGGAAAGCCCCCTCTTTCGCAGGGCTGAAAGAATAGCGCAGCTTGCTGTTGTTTTTCCTGCCCCGCTGTTCATAGCCGCAATAAGGATACCCCCGCTCATTTCGCCCTCCCGATCAAAAGCTTCAACTCTCCTGTCAAACCAGGCTTTGTGTTACTCTATTGTCGTATAATTTCCGCAATCCATACAGGATTTTCAGCCTGCATCATGTGATAAGGTCCCCGTACCGGCACATTGACGGTAGAGAGGCTGCTGAAATTAATACAATATTCACTCGAAAGCCTCTTTTTCTCCTCCAGAAGGCATCCCAGCGTTTCCAGTGTTACAGCAGAAATAACAACCGTTGCCGCATTGTTTTTTAATAGTACTGCATGCAATATTTCAGGCAAATGACCCCCGCTCCCTCCGATAAATACTGTATCGGGAATCAGCCCCTCTGGAAGCAGGCGAAAACTATCCGGGGCATTTCCGGGAATGACATGCAGGTTGTCACATGCAAAACGGCGACGATTCTCCCTGATCAGGCATACCGCGTCTTCCTTTTTTTCAAAAGCATAGACTTTCCCATAAGGCGCATGGAGAGCCGCCTCGACAGATACAGATCCTGTTCCCGCCCCAATATCAAAAATGACAGAGTCCGGTTTGATTTTCATACGTGAAAGAATAGCTATGCGGCTTTCCCTTTTGCTCATGGGGACGCTGCCCTTGAAAAAAAGCTCATTCGGTAATCCGAAAAAACCAAGCGGAACGGCGTCTTTATTATTTAAAAACAGCAGGGAGAGGTTGTCATGTTGAAGATGAAGAAAGTCCTCTGGTTTTCCCTGCACAATACTCTCATCAGGATAGGAAAGCCGGCTGGCCAATGTCATTTCCACCTTCGACAAACCATAAAAAATAAGTTTTTCGGCTATTTCAGATGCCTGTCCCGCATTTCCCAGAAAAAGTAATATATATTTTTTTTCACGCAAAAGAGGAAGCGGGGTAGCCTCCCTGCCATGAAGGCTTAAGAGAACGGTCTCCGAAAGCGGTATGCCTATTTTTGACAAGAACAGGCTGGCTGACGAAATGCCAGGGATAAAGCGCATCTTTTCGGAATCAAACCCCTTCTTTATCAGGAGCTTCCTCATTTCCATAGCCCCGGAAAAAACAGAAAGATCCCCGCTGTAAAGCAGCACTGGCTTTTTACATTCCGAATGCGAATTCAGAAAATCTGCTATTTCTTCCCTGTTGCTGCTTTCAAAAAGAATCTTTTTTCCGCTGTCCATCAGCAATTGGCCCGCTGTTTCCAGCATTCTTTTTGACCCGGTCAGAAGATCAGCCTCCAGAATGGCAAGCCTGGCCTCTTCCGACAGATATTTTTCATTTCCTGGACCGACCCCTACAAAGCAGATTGTTTGCTCCATTATTTCGTATGTCCACCTTTGCTGTATTGTTTAAAGAATTGGTAGGTATAAACTATGCATCAGGCATAGTTTATACCGTATTTGGCGCATCCCACAGGGATGCGTCTGAACAAAAAATGCCTTCAGGCATGTTTTGTTCAGATTTTTCCGCAGCATTCCTTGTGCTGCGGAAAAACCTAGGTATAAACTATGCATCAGGCATGGTTTATACCGTATTTGGCGCATTCCACAGGGATGCGTCTGAACAAAAAATGCCTTCAGGCATGTTTTGTTCAGATTTTTCCGCAGTGCAAGGAATGCATGAAGCATGGATGATACCTGCATTATTAAAAATCATATAGGTATGGCAAAAGCTTTTCCAGTGCTTCATCCGGCCCCTCGCATATGCATTCAGATAATGAGGCAGCCTCAGCCGGCCTCTTCAATATCAGCATTTCTACCGAAAGCTTGCGCGCCGCGCGCACTTTTTCAAAGAAGCCTCCCCTTTTCCCGGAATCCTTTGAAACCAGATAACGGGCCCCTGTTTTTCGTAAAATGGCCGCGTTCATTTCTTCAGAAAATGGGCCTTGCATCAGTAATAAATGGCTTTGTTTGAATCCAAGCTGCATGCAATAATCGATGGCTTCAATAGTCGGGAGGGCGCGAATGAAACAGCGGGAGGAATAATCCGGTATGGAGATAAAAGGACGGAGTTCCTTGCTCCCCGTTGTAATCAGGATATTACCGCTTGTACCCTTGAGGAAAGAGGCAATGTCACAAAGGCTATTGAAAAAACGGATTTTCTTTTCCGAAGAAACAGATGCCGAAGGATGCTTTCCGAAGGAACTCCCCCCATTTAGGGAGCGTCCGGAACCATCCCTGATAATTCGCAGATACGGGATTTGAAAAATGGAGGCGGCATGCTGCAGATTATTTGAAATATCGCAGGCATAAGGATGGGTCGCGTCAATAAGGATAAAGGGAGGCCTGTCCCTGCAAAGTTCCTGAATATCTCCTCTGGAGAGTCTCCCTGCGAAAACATCAAGGTGACAGTCCTTAGGAAGGAGGGATGAACCATAGGGGCTGGCTGTGTAAATGCATAAGCGTGGCTTTTGGATAAGCTTTTCTGTCGATTTGAGCAGGGGGAGCGCATGATTCCACTTGTCCAGGATTAATTCCGCAAGCTCCCTTCCCTCTGATGTGCCGCCAAAAATATAAATTCCATTTTCCTTCCTTCTTGCAGTCATGGCATCGTTAGTTTCGATTCGCATTTCCATGGGCGCTCTTCCACTCTTTGATTTTTTTCAGCCGTTCCCCATACCTGCCCTCATTGCCCTGGGAGGTAGGTCGGTAATATTCCTTTCCCAGAAGGCTGTCCGGGAGACAGCTCATACTGGTAAGCTTCTCTTCCGTGTCATGCGCATATTGATAGCCCTTTCCATATCCGATTTCCTTCATAAGGCGGGTAGGGGCATTTCTCAGGTGCAATGGTACTGGTTCTGAAATCTCCCGTAAAGCATCCTCTTTTGCCTCGTTGTAGGCCACTTCCATAGCATTGGACTTAGGCGCGATGGACATATAAATGACTGCTTCGGTAAGATGGACCGAACATTCAGGCATGCCGATAAGGTGGCATGCCTGCCCGGCAGCCACTGCGATTTCCAATGCATGGGAATCGGCAAGGCCTATATCCTCACTGGCGAAACGTGTGACCCTGCGGGATATATACATTGGATCCTCCCCGGCTTCAAGCATGCGGGCAAGCCAATATACTGCCGCGTCCGGATCGGAATTTCTCATGGACTTATGCAGGGCGGATATCAGGTTATAATGCTCTTCCCCGTTTTTGTCATATAATAAGGTTTTTTTTGAAATGCACTGCTCCAGTATTTCCTTCGAAACCGTGACTGTGCCATCCTTGTCAAGATCCCCGTTCAGAATGGTCATTTCCAATGTGGAAAGCGCGCTGCGGGCATCCCCATTTGCAAAATGAGCAATTCCATAAAGGATATCATCCGAAATATGGATCTGTTGTCCGCCAAAGCCTTTGGATGAACTCAGGGCATGTTTGAGAAGTTTCATCAAAGCATTGATATCCAGGGCATGCAGCACAAACACTTTGCATCTTGACAGCAAAGCCCCATTCACCTCAAAGGAAGGGTTCTCCGTGGTGGCGCCAATCAGGATAATGCTGCCCTTTTCAACGAAAGGGAGGAAGGCATCCTGCTGAGCCTTGTTGAATCTATGGATTTCATCAACAAAAACGATGGTTTTTTCCCCAAACTGCCTGTTTTTTTCGGCTTGCTGCATGACTTCTTTAATATCCCGTATACCACTGGTTACAGCCGAGAAATTTATAAACCTTGCCCTTGTACTTACGGCAATGATTTGCGCGAGGGTGGTTTTTCCAACGCCCGGAGGCCCCCAGAAAATCATTGAGGATATCATATCCGATTCAATCATCCGGCGAAGCACGCGGCCTTTCCCAAGAAGATGTTCCTGTCCAACATAATCTTCAAGCGATTCTGGCCGTAGCCGCGCCGCAAGGGGTTCTGAAACCACGTTGCCAAAAAGCGACATCTGTTCCATTCCTTTTCCCTCTGCCTCCTGTCATTTAATCGTCATTACCGCACGGTTTTTAGTGCATTAAAAAATTTATAAAGATCCTTTTCAAAGGACCAAAGGAAGGATTATGACTCACATTTTCCGGAAGCCGATCAAGGTCTGCGTCTTTCATAACCCCTTCTGGTCAGCATTTTCCCATTGACGGCAATGCTTTCCGAACTGCCTATGAAAAAGATTGTCCTCATATCGGCCGGCATCTCCCTCAGTCTGGAGAGAGGGAACAATTCCGTCACTTCTCCCGGCCTTCCAATATTTTTTCCCATTCCGCATATTCGCCCCGAAGGAAGTGATGCTTCCAGAATGTCGCACGCTTTTAAAAATATGGGTCTTCGCCCGGAACTGGATGGATTGTACAAAGAAATAACGAAGTCGCCTTCAATGGCAGCCCGGAGCCTTTTTTCAATTGTTTCCCAGGGTGTCATCAGGTCTGACAAACTGATTACGACAAAGTCATTTGACAAAGGGCATCCAATCCTTGATGCAGCGGAAATGGCAGCCGTAATACCGGGAATGACAACGACCTCCCCATCCCTCCCATCCACCCTGTGGGAAAGGAGCAATTCAGCCATTCCGTATATACCGCTGTCCCCACTGCAGACCACCGAAACTGTAAGGCCGCTGCGGGACAGGGCAAGGGCTTCCTCACACCTCATTATTTCCTGCCGCATGCCAAAGGAAATATATTTTTTTTCCGGCAGTATATCATGGAGCATTTCAATATAAGTCTGGTAGCCAATGATGACATTTGAAGAATTTAATGCGTTCATGGCCTCCGGTGTTATCAGTTCGGCACGGCCAGGCCCCAGCCCTACAGCAAAAACCTTTCCTGTCATAACAACAATTTCTTTCCTCTTATAAAAGTGTTATTTTGGCCATTTAATACCCGAGACATATGCGGTATCGCAAGCTATATGGCTTCCCTATCAGGGTGAGTTTTGACCAATCTGATTTCATGTCATATCGATGCGGCTACAGGACGAAGATCAAGGGCCAGGGCGACAGTGACATTTTTACATATACGTTTTGGCATGATCAGACTGCTTCCCTGCCCGGCGCCACGGCATGCAGCACGTTCGCAAACATTCGAGACGCCAACGGTATTCCTCACAAAATCAGAATCGTGAAAATATCCTTCAACGGACCTTAACTCTTCAGAAGAAAAAGTCAAATATGGAAGTCCCATCTCTTTGGCAGTTTCGCATATTCCCTTTTCCTCCCTTTTTATATCAATACTGCATATGGCTGCCAAAGAAGCCTCCATAATATCTGTCTCGCAAAGACATTTAATGACAGCTTCTCCTACCTCTTCAACCCCCACGCCCTTCCTTGAACCAATCCCCACATAGATCCTCCTCGCAAGGAGAAAGAGCTGACCGCCGGTCATTGCCCTTTTCATCAGTGATTTGTGGAAAGCAATGATGATTTCTGCTTCGGGGAAGCATTCAGAGGGAAGCCACTCCCCCTCCGCGGCATTCGGGAGCAGGGAAAAAGCTGAAAGTGGAAGTTCAGAATAAAGCCGGATCTTTTTCCCGGAAAGCACTCTGGCCTCTAACGCGCGGGCTTTTTGAAAATCTGACAGCCGAAGGCGATTTGACATTGCAAACAGGTCGATGGAAAAACATCGTCTTATATCAGAAGCAGTGGTTATGACTGCCTCCGCCCCAATCATGTCGGCAAGCTCGAGAGTAAGATCATTGGCTCCTCCAAGGTGTCCGGAAAGCAGGGAGATACAATGCCTGCCTCCCTCGTCAATCACCACGACGGCCGGATCTTTTGCCTTGTGTACAAGATGCGCGGCAATGCCTCGGACAGCAATGCCTGTTGCCGAAATGAAAATCATATCCTCCAAATTACGAAAACAATCCCCACAGAGCTCGGAAAGCGATTTTTCTTCAAATAATTCAGGTAACGCCCTGCATTTTACGGTAATATTTACTGACGTCCTGGGATTTTTCTTCACATAAGAGGTCTTGATATAGCATGCCAGGCAATAAGCTTTTTCAGAAAAAACAAAGATACGTAGTTTGTGATTCATGTCCTATAGGTTGTCCGTTCTTCGCTATAGAGATAAGAATGGAACATTTGTTTTTCATGGTTCAAAACATCTCCAATAATTATCAGGGCCGTATTGCTGATACCCTCTTTTTCCAAAACCTGCGGAACTTGTCCCAATGTCGTACGGAAGACTTTTTCCTCAGCCCATCCTGCCTTATAAACAATGGCAGCAGCCGTATCTGCCCGCAATCCTCCCGCTATCAATTCATCCCTTAGCTTTCGTGGGTACCGGGCAGACAAATAAAGCACCAAAGTGCATCCGATTCCGGCAAGCTTCCGGAGAGATTCACTTTGAGGCATCTTTGTCCTTCCTTCGACACGGCTGATTATGACCGTTTGCGTGAGACCCGGTTCAGTATATTCCGCATTTAAGGCTGCCGCGGATGCCTGGAAAGCCCCCAGACCGGGGCAAATGTCATAGGGGATGCCCCTTGATTCCAATTCATCCGCCTGTTCCCAAAAGGCGCTGTAGAGAGAAATATCCCCAGTTTGAAGTCTGACAATCTCCGGCTCGCTTTTCCGTTTGCCACTATGCCAGCATTCGTATTCTTTGGCAATGGCTTCTGTAATCTCAGCCAGGGACATGCGGAAAGAATCAAGCTTTACCGCTTCGGGAGGCGCGAAACTGATAAGCTCAGGATTAATCAGAGACCCGGTGTAAATCAACAAATCAGCCTTTTGCAAAAGCCGCATGCCCCGGACTGTTATTAGATCGGCACTGCCGGGACCGGCACCAACAAAATGAACCATTCAAAAGAACTCCTTTGGGTGAAATTACGGGGACATCATTCTTCCGGCTATTTCCCTGGCATGGCCACAGCTTCCCAACAAGCCAAAAGATTCTGAAAAAACGAATATCCCGAAGTCCGTCTTTTTACGCAAACGTCTGCCAACATGCTTTTCTATCTCATGCAAAATAGAATCAAGAACAGGCTGCAAAGATAGGTTTTTTTCCAGAACCATAAGCATTTCTTCTGTCGAAACGCATGATTTCAGCGCGTTCAGGACATCAATGGGAAGCCCCAGAAGCGCTGAATGCGCGACAAAGATTTCCCAACGGGCATCAGCCACACGGGAATGCGTATTCATAATGCCAGCCGCAAGTTTGGATATCTTGCCAATGTTTCCAACCAGCAAAAGCTCAGAAAACCCGTAGGCTGCCGCAAGATCAAAGGCTTCCCCGATATAATTGGAACAGTGTACAAGGGGAATGCCCCCGGCAGGGATGCCGAGAAATCTGCGGGTATACTTCTCGCCATAATTGCCCGGCACAAAAATAATGGATGATGCCCCGCTTAATCTTGCTTCCTTCACCATTAGTTCCATTGTGTCCAGTATGGCTTTTTCTGACATGGGTTCCACAATTCCAGTACTGCCCAAAATGGATATCCCTCCGACAATACCAAGGCTGGAATTAAAAGTATGTTCGGCTCTCTCTTCTCCTCCCGGAACAGAAACCAGCAGCAAAATACCCTTGTTTTCATAATTTTCCGGGCACTTAACGGCATTTTCCCATGCTTCCTGGGCAGATGAAAAAATCATTTCCCTGGGAACCGGGTTGATTGCAGCCTGCCCAGTGTGGAGAAAGGGCAGATCCCTGGTGGCTCTTCCCACGCCTTTTCCTCCATCTATCCAGAAATAAGGAAACCGGATATCCCTAAAAGCGGTATCCGGTAAAATCTGATTTTCTGCATTTATGGAATCAATATCAAAGAGCAGGGCTGTAACATGTATTTCCAATCCATTTGTAACATCCGGGTCATCCCCCGCGTCTTTTATGACAAAATACTCTGAACAGGAAAGGAAAGGGGGAATTTTTCCTTTATTCACCCGGCAGGCACGCAGAATAACCTGTCTGCCATCCGGAAGGTGAACGGGAACCTGGATATCCCCATTGTTTTTTTTCTCAGAAACGCTGAAAGGAACTTCTTGTTTTGCAGAGCCCGGCGGCATGGGGACAAGCGAGGGATCGGATACACCCTTCCCTGCACGGTCCCCAAGCAAAAGGTCCTCTATAGCTGCCTTTGCCGCTGCCGCGGCGCATGTTCCCGTCGTATATCCAAAACGCAAAAAGCTTTGCTTTACCCTGGTAAGATTATGCCCCGGATTCTCTTTATTATTAAGCATAACTTCCAAGTACTATGCTGTAGTCATTTACAATTCCATTTTCATCCTGTTGGATCTTTTGCATATTCAGTTCCGGGAGAAAATGAATGGCATCGGAAGCCAGGATAATAGGCAGCTGCCGATCAAGGTAATGATGGTAAGCTCTCTTATAAACTTTAATTGTAATATTATAATCCGGTTCAGCCCCCCTTATGGGTTCCCCCCCTTCATTCTCATGAAATACCGATGCAGGGAAAATATAATAATCATCCTGAGTGAAACGGTCTTTCACATGACATTGTACAATAGTGTTCGGGAAATAGCTATATTCCAGGGCTGCGTCAAAATACATGCTTCCATCCGCAGCCAGACCGGCACCGCCTGTACCATCATTCATTTGCAAGACCCCCTCCTCATTGGCATAATACTGATTACCTGCCCATGCATTCTTCAACATCCTGCCATCCTCAAGGAAGAAATAATTCTTTTCATCAATTGTTTGATAGCCATCCTGCGGAAGGCCGTCTTCAGAAAAATAATAGTCATCATCGCCAATCCGGGTCAGACCCGTGGCCAGCAGACCGTTTTCGTTGAAATAATACTTCTTTTCATCGAGAGTGATCCAGCCTTTTACACGCCGTCCATTGTCGTCAAGGTAGAAGGTACCTTCATCAGTATGGGACCAATCATTCAGACGGTATTTGTCAGGATCAAGCTGCAAAGCGTATTCTTCTGTGGATATTTCGCCATTATGACCGTCCGAGGCCTCAGCATAAGCAGAAAGTACGAAATGTCCGCTGTATGGAATCGAAATGCCATCCTGGTATATCCCCTCCGATATGGTTTCTCCTCCTTCCTCCAGGACAAAATGAATAGGGGAATCAACGTTGCTTTCTAAATGAACAACGGTAGGATCTGAGTACTTACCGCCAGCGGGATTAAATGAAACGGCAGGAAGAAGGCTTGTTAATAATTCCTGGATACCACTGCTGTCCGGCAAAGCATCACCGGCCTTTCGCAATTCTTCAATCGCCATATCCCTCTGCCCATTCTTCAGACAGGCTTCCGCAAGCAACAGCCAGGCCTCTTCATTCGATGATTGTCGGGACAGCAACGTTCGCAGCACAGGGATGGCAGCCTCATACTCCCCTTTTTCCATAAGCATGGATGCATCAGAAAAAGTATCCTTTTCTTCCGTTTTCCTGGTTGGCTTTTGCGCGGCTGTTGACCTTATACTTGTATTAATCGTAGGTTCCGTTTCTGCTTTTGCGCTTTCTTTTGTATGTTTCGAAGGGGCATAACGATTCATAAGAAAAACGCAAAGGACAAATGCCCCGATACATCCTGCAGCAAGTATGCGTCTTCCAGTCCCGCGGTTCCTTTCCGTTCTTCTTTTTGCCCTGCTTTTCCGAAGAGGGACGATGGTTTCATCAGTGCTGTCTTCTTCTGTATTCTGTATGGATGGATTTTCGAGATTATCCTCAAATGGCGTTTCGTCCACATTTCCTTCAGGGAAGAAATCCCTATCCGATTGATAATCCTCCGTATCCTTATTCCCTTCATTATTTTCCAGCCGCATGTCGTTTTCTGACAAAGCAGGATTTTCCAGCTTATCGGGAATGTTTTCGTTTCTGTTTTTCTTGCGTCTCTTCCTTTTACGTCTCCTCACCGGGAATGACTCGCTCATACCGTGAGGAAGATCAGCTATGTTATTCTCAGATTTTGAAACATCTTCTTTGCCATCCCGGTTTTCAGCCGGATTTTCCTCGGAATCTGACGAATCTGACATTTGTTTCAAGTTCTCGTCTGGTTCCGACACTTCTTTCATCGTGTTTTTAATTTCTGTTTCATAGCCGGAGGGATTAATGGCTTCTTCACTGTTCAACGAGAAGGGTTTGTATCCATTTTCCTGTTCGGCCATTGCTTCCGTGCCGGGCTCTGATCCGGAATCCGATGCCTTATCGATTTCTATTTCTTCGATTTTATTGTTATCTGTTTCATATTCCGTGCCATCCCATAATGTCATCTTGTCATCAGTATGCGGTTCTTCTTGAGATTCCGGAACTCTATCGGCTTCCAAGGCTCGGTTTCCAGAATCCCATGTCGCATCAGGCTTTGACGAGTCAGATTCCAGGCTGTCATTAACCTCATCATGATTATGGGGCTCCCCATCCTCATTCGTCGCTTGTTCAGCCCCGGCCTGGCCAAATTCATTTTTGGCCCATGAATCCTGAAAATCTTTCGAATCCTCAGGGAGATAATCTGATTTATCCTCTCGTGTCTGGCTGGGATCATCTTCATGCTGTTGATGAGAAGGACCTGAATCCATTATTTTACTTTCTTCGGATAATTGTCCGGAAAGCTTGATGGAATCATGCTCGATGTCTGGTGCGGCAACGTCAACAGGCTGATCAGTTGCGTTTTTCTCTGAATCCAAAGTCTGTCCGGGATTTGGCACTTTTGTATCATCAAAGTGATCTGTTCGGAGCCTTGGCCAGGACGTACTCATCAGAATCCTGTTTTGTCTCGACATCTCGCTTTCCTGCTCAAGAATTTTTATGAACTCATAATGACCCGTAAAGACTGCGATGCCGTTCTCCAGAGTCTCCTTTTTAAAAGTAGCTTCTATGTCTGAGCTATCCGTAAAATCTGTGTTTTCATGGGCAGCAAAGGAACTGGAATCAATCTTTTCAGACAGATTCTCGAAGTCTGCCTTCTCTTGCCCCCCCTTTCCCCGATCATCCCCTTCATTGGCAATTGGCGGAGTCGCCGTTTCCTCACCTGAAACCGACCCGGCATCCTGCTCCATCTGTGCGGAGCCAGCCCTCATTACTTCTTCTCCTGAAATATTATCGGGCAAATTGAAGCCGGTTTGAACGGAAGAACTTGATGATTCCCTGTTTTCCTTCGCTATGGATTCATCAGCGTTGCGTTCTGATTGTGAAGTTTCAGAGATGTCAATGTTATGCGCAGTATTATCCCTTAGAGAATCTGAAAGTGAAGGTGCATGGATTTCGGAATTTTCATCTTTGCCATCGTCAGAAAAATCGGAATCTGCTGTTTCATGAATTAATTTAGGGAAATTCCCCTCCTCTTCAAGATTATTTGCATTGGCCTCGTCAAGGGAATCTGGGTTTACAGGCTTTTCGGACTGCTTTTCAGCTTCATTGGCAAGGGTATTTTTCTTCTTCTTGATGCTTTTGCATAAAAGCCCGCAATTCGGACAGAATTTTGAATAGTCAGGCATCTCCGTGCCGCAAATCTTGCACCTCATTTTTCCTTTACCTCCGGGTTCTGTAACTACTCAGGTGTCCTGGCATTTACAGCAAAAGACGCAGCTTTTATGCGCATACCAATGCCTTTTTGCCTGTGTTTCGGCACAGTTATACGCTTCTTGCAGTAAGTTTAAGTTACCGCCAAAATAGGTGATATAATGCTAACTGCCTCACCCCTGCGCATTCTCTTTTTGCTCCGAAATCTTTAACATCGCCAATGTTCCGGTTCTGGCAATTTCAGTAATATTGACGTTTTTTAATGTATTCAAAAACATTTCCACCCTTTCAGGCGTATCACACATTTGGATGGTCATGTAAATCTTGCCCAAATCCACAATATGAGCTCCCATTATCTGGCAGTTCTCTATAATATCCTTACGATTCTCACGGCTATATCGAATCTTTACAAGCACAAGCTCCCGGCAAATCCCTTCCCCCTCCTGGAAAGTCCGAACCTTGATAATATCAAGCTTTTTGTTTAGCTGCTTTTCTATTTGCTCCAGTGTCCTTTCATCACCACTTGAGACAATGACCATATTAGATACGGACTTATCTTCTGTTTCGCCCACAGCCAGGGAATCAATGTTGAAGCACCTGCGCCAAAAAAGGCCAGCGACCTTGCAGAGCACCCCGGATCGGTTCTCTACCAAAACAGAATAAATACGTTTCATATATCTATCATACCTTTCCCGTATTTCACCAGGCCATTCATGTCCATGGATTATCAGCGGCATAAGAAATGCCGCAGGGATGTGCCAATTATGGAATCAACTATGCCTGATGCATAGTTGATTCCTGGGTTTATCCGCAGCATAGTTGATACCTTCAAACCAGTTCGTTTGGAGATATGTCACACTCCATTAGAACCGCCTCTCTTTTTGAAAGAAAGCGATCCAGGGCTTCATCCATGGAAGCATTATCAGAAAGCTTTATAAAAGCCATATCATATGCCGCGGCAATACATGCCAGATCCGGACTTCCGTAAAGATCTGTAACGGAATAACGATCCTGATAGAAAAAGTGCTGATACTGCCTTACAAGACCAAGTACATTATTTTTCATTACAACAATTTTGACCGGTATGTCAAATTGTTTCATGGTGGCCAGTTCCATCATGCACATCTGGAACGCGCCATCCCCGCAAACAGCAACAACCTGTCGCAAGGGGTTGGCCAGGGAAGCCCCAATGGCAGCCGGAACAGAATACCCCATGGTTCCCATGCCTCCAGATGTAAGGAAGCTGCCGTCCCGCATTTGATAATTTGCGCAAGACCATAACTGGTTCTGCCCGACATCAGCAACATAAACCGCGTCTTTATCCATTTTGATGGACAGCCTGTAAATAAACTCCTCCGGAGTCACCAGGGAAGCTTTTTTCAGTTTGTCCAATATTATTTTCAGGCCTGCCTCTTCTATTTCCTTTTTGCGTTTATTCAGAACACGAATCCAATCCTCAAAACTATTCTTTAGTTCGTGACGATTGAAATCTTCAAAAACACTGGCAATATCTCCTACCAAAGGAATTTCCGGCCCTGCATTTTTTCCTATTTCAGCGGGATCCACATCAATATGGACGAGAACCTTATGTTCCGTAATGAGATCCGGCTGGGTAATGGATCGGTCAGCCACCCTGGCCCCTGCCATGATGATCAAGTCGGACTCATTCATCGCCCAGTTCCCATAAATCTTCCCATTATTGCCAACCATTCCAAAAAACAGGGGATGATTGCTTTCCATTGCCCCGATTCCCATCATGGTACAAACGGCGGGGATTTGGAACTTTTCTATAAACTGCTTGACTTTTTGAACTGCTCCGGAAAGGTGTACCCCTCCTCCAATACATAGGATTGGACGCTTTGCCTCGCTCAAACGGCTGAATAACTTTTTGATCTGTACAGCATTGCCCTGCACCGTTGGCCGGTAGGTACGCAGACGGACTTCCTCAGGATAATGAAAGGATTTAATCTCTTGCTGCTGAATATCAACCGGCACGTCAATCAAGACAGGGCCTTTCCGGCCTGAACTTGCGATATAAAAAGCTTCTTTTACAACTTTAGGAATATCATCTGCCTTCCGAATAATGTAGCTGTACTTGACGAAGGATTCGCATGCGCCTGAAATATCCGCTTCCTGAAAAACATCTGAACCCATAAGGCGGCTTTCCACCTGTCCGGTAATGACAACCATGGGAATGCTGTCCGCAAAAGCTGTTGCGATACCTGTAATAATATTGGTGGAACCCGGCCCGCTGGTCACGACGGCCACACCGACTTTTCCACTGATTCTTGCATAGCCATTTGCCGCATGAGCCGCATTTTGTTCTTCCCTTACTAAAATTGCTTTGATATGAGTATTCAAAATGGCATCGTAAAAAGGGCAGATGGCTACGCCGGGATAACCGAATACGTATTCCGTTTTTTCTAATTCAAGGCTTTTCACCAATGCATCTGCACCCGTCATTGCAATGTCCCTATAATTCCCTCTCTGAACATAGAACATGGACATAAACGACCCCTCAAGGAAGTTTATGTCCGTACAGCGCAAATTTGTCGTAACTGTTCAGTCAAGCTGAACAGTTACGCCTCGGGCGTGGCGCTTACGCGCATTCCGAGTACGCCCGAGGCAGGCTTTTCGACGCTTTCATACGCACCTCGCGGCAAGCGCGAGGTGCTAACTGAATAGTTACAATTTGTTTATATTTGCCCGCATTTCATTCTTTGACTTGAGGCCACAGGCATTGAGTCCCATTTTTGTCGCGTCAAAGCACAAATGAAGTATGAAAGGATCTTTCGTGATTTTTGTGGGGCGGGGCTCCATGGCTACAAGAATGAAAGGCAAGCCCTTCATTCTTGTACGAATAATAAGCCTGTGGAATTTAAATCAAAGGATGACATATTTCAAAACAAACAATATGGCCAAAAGATACATCAAAGGAGTGATGTCCTTGAATTTTCCGGCCACCACATGCAATGCCACATAAGAAATTACTCCGAATGCAATGCCTTCTGAAATGGAATACATGAACGGCATTGAGAAAATACATACATACGCGGGAACAGCATCAATGAGATTGGAGTTCCAATCTATCTTGGTGACTTGCTGCAGCATCAGAAATCCCACGATGATCAGTGCCGGTGACGTGGCAAAAGTAGGAATCGTAAGGAATACCGGGGAAAAGAACAAGGCAAGCAGGAAAAGAATGCCGGAAACAACGGCTGTAAGGCCGGTCCTGCCGCCCTCAGCAATGCCTGAGGAGGATTCAACAAAAGTTGTGATCGTTGAAGTACCAAGCAAAGCGCCCACTACTGTTCCGATAGAGTCCGCCAACAGGGCTCCCTTAATACCCTTGAGCTCCCCTTTCTCATCCAGCATATTCGCTTTTGAAGCGCAGCCTATAAGGGTGCCTAATGTATCAAATATATCCACAAAAAGGAAAGCAAACATGACCACAAAGAAATCGATGCTCTTCATGAACGAAAAATCAAGCTTGAAAGCCGTAGGAGCCAGTGAAGAAGGAAGGGAAATGATGCTTTGAGGGAACATGCTATAAAAACCAAGTTCGGGATTCGGAACATATATTCCAAAATGCTCCAGCAGCATCCCGATTCCCCATAGGATCAGCATGCCGATCAGAATAGAACCTTTGACGTTTCGGAACATCAGGAATGCCATAAGGAGAATTCCAAACAGCGTAAGAATGACTGTTATCCCTTCAGACTGGAACATGCCATTTGCGATGGAGGCTTTGAAGGAGTACAGACTGACAAGCGTCGCGCCATCCACAACAATGTGCGAATTCTGAAGGCCTATGAAACAAATAAACAGGCCTATACCAACAGACACCGCAACTTTAAGCGTGGCAGGAATCGCGTTAAAAATTGCTTCACGGACATTTGTAAGTGAAAGAACGATGAAAAGCAGGCCTTCCATAAAGACTGCCGTCAGTGCCTGCTGCCAGGAATATCCCATGATACCAACCACGGTATAAGCAAAATAAGCATTTAATCCAAGACCCGCAGACAGAACGAAAGGAAGGTTGGCCAACTTGGCCATACAGAAAGACGCAACGGCGGACGCAATTGCCGTTGCAGTAAATATTGCACCGGTATCCATGCCTGAAGCGCTTAATATACTAGGATTGACAGCAAGTATATAAGCCATTGTCATAAACGTCGTCAAACCCGCGATGATCTCTGTGCGGACATTTGTCCCATGCTCTTTCAACTTGAAATACTTCTTCATATACAAGCCTCCTTTTCATCATTGCCCAGTCTTCGGAAAATCTTGTCCTATGTCAAACACATCCATAGAGCCGTTTGCTACAACAAGACAAGATCTTCCTCATGGTGGTCTGCGATAAAAAAAATTACGGACGGCAAAATACCGTCCGTGAATGGAACCGGCAGGACTCGAACCTGTGACCCCGTCCACGTCAAGGACGTGCTCTCCCAGCTGAGCTACGGTTCCCTATGCAACAGAGAACATTATACACAAAAGATGCAAGGCTTGCAAGTGTATTTTTCAAAAAAGTAAAAAAACAAAAAAGAAACAAAAAAGGAAACAAAAATGAGGACAGATAAATGACAAATATAAAAATTTAAAAAAAAATACAAAAATAATTCCTTATTTTTTCCCATATGGCAATGACAAAACAAGGATTTAACGATATAATAGAATCATCATAATGCTCTTTTGCTTAATGTATACCAAGATCAAGGAAAGGGTAGTAAGTAAATGAAGCAAAAAAATACTGAAAAAAAATTGCTCCCTCATCCGTCAATCGGCAGGCAAGACAACGGATTGAAGGAGGATCGACCGGATGGCAAAATGGCCGTTGCCAATGGTCCCGTAACTGAAGTAAAGTCAAATATATTTCCTGACAGTCATACATACGATCCTTACGGTATGGAGGGAACTGTACCGGGAACACAATTGCCTGAGACTGAAAAGGAAAGCAAGGATTTCGATGCTGTTCTTTTGGGAAAACAGATTCAAATTTACAGGAAGCGTCTTGGGTACTACCAGAAGGATTTGGCGGAGAAAGCAGGACTTAAAGAATACGTCATCTCACAAATTGAAACAGGGGCCAGGAAGTGCAGTCTCAGCAACCTTGTCTCAATAGCGAATGCCCTTCAGGTCTCCCCGGACGTCCTGCTCTTTGGAAATTTCCAACCTGAACACAGCAACTTTTACCCATATCTCATGGAGATGGCGGAGCTTATCAAAGAGCAAGTGATCAAGAGCATCGACTCCATATTTGCGAATCTGTATCAGGAAGATCGAAAAAAACACTCTCAACGTTATGATTACAAAGCAAGGGTCGAGGAACGAAAGCGTAGACATGTGGAAGACCCCATCTTGAGGAAGAAAGAATCAAAAAAAATCACCGATCCAAATCTTGACCAAAAATAGACAGACAATCTTCATATACAGGATTTCCAGATGCAGAAGAAAAGAGTTATGTTAATAGAGCAGAGGGTAAAACCGCTCTCGCTTTAAAATTCTTGGTATACGTAAAGCAATGCTATTTTGAGGCTTTATTATTGTCCCGTATCAGGTGTCTTCTGTATTTTCTTTCAATATAGATAATTTGTAGGTTTTTCCGCAGCATAAGGAATGCTGCGGAAAAATCTGAAAAAAATGCCTGAAGGCATATTTTATTCAGGCGCATCCCTGTGGGATGCGCCAAATACGGTATAAACTATGCCTAAAGAAATTCTTATTTTTCCTCGTCCGATGTATTGGAAGAAAGACGAGAGGAAGCTGTACGGGACAAATGAGCCAGTACAATTATCCCTAAAACAAAAAGAATTGCGGATAATGCCTGGGAAACAGCAATTCTGGTTCCCCACAAAAGCAAGGAATCCACGCGGAGCTGTTCAATAAAAAACCTTCCAAATCCATATAGAGTGAGGTATAGGAAACATGTCTGCCCCAAAAATTTCTTTTTTCTGGAAACATATGAAAGAACAAGGAATACAAGAAAGTTCCACGCACTTTCATAAAAAAAAGTAGGGTGCACCTGTATATAGTCCTTCCCGCCTACAGAAACAAGGTGATTCAACACATTGTCATTCAACATGTTGGAAGTCACAAGAGCAAGGCGTATGCGCATGGCAAAAAGGGATTCTGTATAGCACCCAAAGGCTTCCGCATTAAAAAAATTCCCCCATCTGCCTATGGCCTGCCCAAGCGCAAGTCCAATTACTCCACTATCCATTATATTAAGGTAGGATAGCTTCCTTTTGCGAGTAAATATATATCCAAATATGAAGGCGGTCAGGATCCCCCCGTAAATTGCCAGCCCGCCTTTCCTGATATTTGGAATTTCAGCCAGATTCCTGGAATAATAATCCCATCTGAAAGCTACATAATATAGACGTGCCCCCAGCACGGAAAGAAAAATGGCATATAAGCCAAAATCAAGAATGTCATCCGATTTTCCCCCGCGCCTTACATAATCCTGGTGTGCCACTATGGTTCCAAGCAGCATGCCAAAGGATATGATAATGCCATAAAACGCGACGCGGATTCCAAACACGGAAATGGAATTCTGAAGGTGTTCTATACCAAGGCCCAAATTTGGGAAATATAAATCATAATTGGTGAAATCCATACAATCTCCGCTTTCTTCTCTATCAAAGTGGCTTTTGGTCCGCTTTAATTCCTGACTAACATCTGCGGTATCGCAATCTATACGGCGCCCTATTAGAATAGGTTTTTGGCTGCTCTTATTTCATGACTACTCAACTACTCAAGCAGCTTAATGAATTCTTCTTCTGTCAAAATCGGAATCCCCAATTCCTTGGCTTTCCTGTTCTTGCCAGATGTAGAATTGATGTCATTATTAACAAGATAAGCTGTTTTGGCGGAAACAGAGCCAGTGGCTTTGCCGCCGGCCGCGGAAATCAGTTCCTCCAGCTCTCTCCTATTCGAGAAATGACGCAGGGAACCGGTTATGACAACGCTCTTTCCGGAAAGCTTTTTCTCCGCTTTCCCATCCCTCGGTGTTTCCCTGAAACGGAGATATTGAAGGAGCTCTTTCAGTTCGGTCATTTTTTCATCGTTTTCAAAATAATGAACGATGTTCTCTGCCAATACGTCCCCTATGCCATCAATTGCGCAAAAAGAATCCTTATTCGCAGCCCACAGTTTCTCCAAATTATTGTCAAAGGAATTGCAAAGAAGCTTCGCATTGGCCAGCCCGATTCCTGCTATTCCTAATCCATAGATTACGCGGTATAAATCTGTTTCCCTGGCTTCTTCTATGGAAGAAAGAAGGTTTTCAAAGGATTTTTCGCCAAATCCGTCCAGTGAAATAATCTGGTCACGGTAACGCCCAAGCCGGAAAATATCCGCATAGGTCTTTACAAAGCCATGACCTGCCAGCTTTTCCAACGTCGCCTCCGACAGGCCGTCAATATTAAGGGCGTCCCTGCTGACAAAAAGAGCAAAGTTTTTTATTTTCTTTGCGGGACACAGGGGATTGGGGCAAAACAGGACCTTCACGTCCTTCTCTTTGCGAAGCTCAGTTTTCCCATTGCATGCGGGACAGAAAGACGGAGGCAGCAATCCCCCCGACTTGCTCAGGTTTTCCGCTATCTGAGGAATGATCATATTTGCCTTGTAGACATTTATATGATCTCCAATTCCGAGGGACATGTCCTCACACCATGAAATATTGTGCAGGCTGGCCCGGCTCACCGTGCTGCCCTCCAGCTCTACAGGATCAAAAATAGCCACAGGGTTGATCAGCCCTGTCCTGGATGGAGACCATTCCACATCCCTAAGAACCGTCTCGCGAATTTCATCCGACCATTTAAACGCAATGGAATGCTTGGGGGCTTTGGCGGTACGGCCCAAAGATAATCCATAAGCTATATCCTCATAAGTAAGCACAAGGCCATCAGAAGGAAAATCATTACTTTGAACCCTTTGTGAGAAAAAAAGGACGGCATCGCCAATGTCTGAATTTCTGACGAGCCTATGCTCAACAACGTCAAATCCCAAATTCTCAAGAAACTGAAATTCTTTAGATCTGCTGTTTCCAAAATCCATGTCCGTGCCATCCTCCCTGACAGCGGATACCAGGCTGAAAACGATCAATCTCACATGCCGTTTTTTTGTTATGGCAGGATCAAGCTGCCTGACAGAGCCTGAACACAGGTTTCTGGGATTTTTGTAGCGGCTTTCCGCTTCGGGAAGAGACTCATTGATTTCCTGAAAATCCGAATAGCGGATAATGGCCTCTCCCCGCAGAACGAGCTTTCCATGAAAGGGGATGCTGCAAGGGACATTGTCGAAAGCCCTGACATTTTGGGTGATTACCTCCCCTATTTCACCATTGCCGCGGGTAACGCCCTTTACAAGAAGCCCTTCTTCATAACTCAGCACTACCGTAAGTCCGTCTAATTTCCATGACAAAAGCCCTTCTTTGTCTCCCAGCCATTCCGCAAGGGTATCCACGCTTTTTGTTTTTTCCAGGGACAGCATGGGACTTTGATGCCGCTCTTTCGGAAGAGATGACAAGACCTCATACCCGACTTTTTGCGTTGGGGACGAGGACATGACAATGCCGGTCTCCCTTTCTAATTCAACAAGCTCATCATATAAACGATCGTACTCATAATTGGAAATCTTCTCGCAGCCATCCTGATAATACGCCTTAGCCGCGTCATCCAAAATGTCATGCAACTCCCGCATTCTTTTTATTTTATCCATATTAATCTATTCATCTTCATTCATGCGTGACATGTTATTGATTGTATCCAGGCTCATGACCTCATCAATTTCATCGATGTCCATCACATCCGAGATCTGTATCTCCCTGTACTCTCCCGGCTGCAGGCCATTAAGACGCAGTTTCATTATCCGTATTCTTTTCAGCATCTGAACCCTGCAGCCAATCTCGGTGCACATCCTGCGGATCTGTCGATTCAGGCCTTGTGTAAGGATAATGTGAAAGCTGTATGAATCTTCTTTTCCTGATAGCTGCCACACTTTGCATGGTCTGGTGCATACATTAAGCTCCGGGAGCCAGATGCCCCCGGATAACCTGGAAAGGTCTCCCGCCGTCAAGGGCCTGTCAACTGTAACCAGATATTCTTTTTCGTGAAAATGGCGGGAACGATTAATCAGGTTTGGAAGGAAGCCCTGATTGGTCAACAGAATAAGACCCTCCGAATCTTTGTCCAGTCTGCCGACAGGGTAAATTCGAAGAGGGTAGTTCAGATAATCCACTATGTTTTCTGCCCGGTCTTTTTTTGAAGAAGTGCAGACAATGCCGCGTGGCTTGTAAAAAGCCAGCAGCACGGGACGCTGCCTCGAAACAGGATCGATGCGATTTCCGTCAATGGAAATATCGTCCTCTTCTGATACCTTCATGCCAGGAAAGGCATTTGCCCCATTAACAAAAACGCGTCCCTGGGATATAAGGCGGTCAGCTTCACGACGTGAACAAAAGCCGGCAGAGGATAGTAATTTATTAATTCTGATTTCCAGTTGGCACCCCCCCGAGAATCATCTGACTCCGTTCATCAGGTTTATCTACCGCGTTCCTTGTTCCGCGGATAAATTTGTATCTGTAATGAACATCGCATCCCCAAAGCTGAAAAAGCGATAACGGAGTCGAACCGCTTCTTTATAAGCTTTCATTATATGCTCGCGTCCCGCAAAAGCGGAAACCAACATTAGGAGTGTCGAGCCCGGAAGGTGGAAGTTTGTAATCAGGCCATCAATTGCCTTGAAACGATACCCCGGATAAATAAAGATATCCGTAAATCCTGAACTTTCCGGTATTCTTCCATCGGGAAAGGCGCAGGACTCAAGGGTTCGGCAGCTCGTAGTGCCGACAGCAATCAGCCTGCCACCGTTTGCGCGACAGCTATTCATCTTCTCAGCCTCCTGAAGACTGACGGAATAATATTCGCTGTGCATATGATGATCTTCTATATTCGCAGCTTTTACCGGGCGGAAGGTTCCAAGGCCTACATGAAGCGTGACATAGGCGATTTCAACTCCCTTTTCCCGAGCCTTTGAAAGCAATTCCTTTGTCCAGTGCAGACCTGCCGTCGGAGCGGCCGCGGAACCATCATTTCTTGCATATACTGTGTTGTATCGCCCTTTGTCCGACAGCTTCTTTTTGATGTAGGGAGGTAGGGGCATTTCGCCCAATCTGTCTAATACTTCCTCAAATATGCCTTTCCATGAAAAACGAACCCTTCGGTTGCCGTCAGGAAGGCATCCGATAATTTCACCCCGAAGGAGCCCGTTCCCGAAAGACACCACCGCCCCCTCCCTGAGCTTCCTGCCGGGACGGGCAAGACATTCCCAGACGTCTTCAGTTTCCCGCCGCAAAAGGAGCAGTTCCACATGCGCTCCGGTAATCTCCTTTATCCCAAGAAGACGCGCGGGGATTACTTTCGTATCATTCAGAACCAGGCAGTCCCCGGGCATGAGAAAATCTATAATATCATAAAAATGCCTGTGGAAGATCTCACCGCTGATCCGGTCCATGACAAGCAGTCTGGAATCCGAACGCTTCTCCAGGGGATCCTGGGCAATAAGATCTTCCGGAAGTTCAAATACAAAATCCTTTGTTTCCATTAATAGCTATAAACCCTTGTCATAAAGCCTTGAAAACTATGCGGGGGCATCCACTATGACGCCTTCCTCCGGCTGGGCGGACGCGTCTCTGGCTTCCCCTTCCACAGCGTTGTCCTGAGGCAGCCCGCCTCCTCCGGTACCGTCCTGTGGAAAGACGCTTTCCCCATCAGGCCCCCCCTGAAGCACCGCAGGCTGACCGGAAGCATCAGAAGCCGTCTGGCCATCTGTTCCATCCGGGGGACCGGCTTCCACCACGGCATCCCCTTGAGCGGAGATTCCTTGATTGTCTTCATTTCCCTGAGGATCGCCCTCGACTTCTATAACTATGTTGACTACTTCCGTTTCATCGGGCTGAGTACTGTCACCGGTATTTGCGGATGCTGCCGCTGCGGCTTCCGCGCCGCCTGTATCCGCGTTCCCGGTCGAAGAAACAGAGCCATCGCCCTCGTTCTCTGACACGCTTTCTGGTACGCTTTCTTCTTCAGCCGCCTCGGTTTCGATTGAGATCAGGGAAACTTCCGATTCTATGGAGGATTGATCCTCAGTGTATATACGACCTGTTTGAAAGGCATCATAAATAACCGCAAGCCTTGAATCAGAAGAAATCGCCTCTAAAAGCCTTGAGTTCGTAGCGTTAATCAGTTCCTCCACCTCCGGGTGCTCCATAATGTATTCATTGATGAATCGCACCTGTTCCGGCAGCATATTCTCCACAAGCTCAAATTCATTCTTTTCATTCACGGTAACGTAACAATACATAATGGCGGGAGCTGCCAATTCGGCGCGGCGGAACTTGACATTGTATGTGATAAATACCAGTCGTTCATTTTCCGAAACGCCCCTGACAGAGTAAAGGCGAATATCACGATAGGATTCTATGTAGCCGGCCTGAACCTTCAACTGGCTGCTGAGATGTTCCTTCTGCTCCTCCGTCAGGCGGGTCACACCACTCATCTGACAGAGAGTATCTACGTCACCGGAAAGCTTTGCGTCAAAAAACCTTTGAAAAAATGCCTCCAGGACATCATCATAATATTCCCGTACAATGCTGGGGTCTTCCGTCTCAGCTTCCGTTTCCGACTCCGTCTCCATGCTCTCGCCAGAAGGAGCAGCCGCAGTTTCCGCATTCTCCTGCCCTTCGGAACTTCCTTCCTCTAAACGCGTTTCTTCTGAAAGCGGTTCATCTGCCGGTTCCCGATCCAGGATAAGAATGATAATGATTAATACAACGGTAATTACCGGAAAGATGAGAATACGGAACTGCCAGCTCAGCCCCTGTTCGCGGGCTGCTTCCTTCATTCGCCGCGCGCGTTTTCTTTCTATAATTTCTCCAACTGAGCTTCCCCTTAAAATCCCGTCAATATCGTTGAGATCATTCAGCTTATTATCCATACAAATACCTAGTCCGTCCTGGCGCCATCGCTGCCATAATAATGACCCGATATCCAGGCATCCTGAAGACGAATGCCATTGGCATCAATATAATAATACTTGCCGTCAATAATATACTCGCCCTGGGTGTACATCACCCCATTGGCAGGATTCATGTAATACCATTTTTCATTGATGTTATTCCATCCCGTCGCCATAGTGCCATTGGAAACGCAGAAATGCCAATCGCCATTCGGCTCCCTGATCCAGCGGTTCCAATCCATATAGCCCTTTTCATTGAAGTGATAAAAGCTCCCATCAATGTTTCTCCATGAACTGATTGGGTAGGATCCGTCTTCATAAAGATACCATCTGCCCAAACGGTCCGACTGCCACCCGGTACTTACATAGGTATTGACCATCACCCTGCCGGATGTCATGGTCTGGGATGACCAGCCATGACCTGCGCCGGATGAACCAGTAGTAGAGATATTGTAAGATTCCGCTGCGGCACCCTGTGCCCCGGGACCGGATGGAACATAATCAGAAGCAGACGGGGCAGGTTCGGTCTTTATCCCCGGCCCTCCGCCTGAATATCTGCTTCCGACATAAGGCGCCCCGGATCCGCTCCCGCTATCTCCCACATCTTCCGAAGTGACGCTGACTTTATCCGAATAAGGGGACCAGTCAGAATACTTGTTGTTTACGTCTTTGCCGCGGACGCGCGCCTTATAATATCCTTTTGTGGAGGCAGAATACTCTGCCGTCGTCCCATCGGAAGCATCCTGGGTGATTGTCCTGATAATGCTTTGAGATTTTCCGGAAGCATCTGTCTTCGCTATCTGAATTTCATACTTATCCACAGTGGCTCCATCCCAGGAAGGGGCGGACCAGTTGATACGGATTTCGGATCCATCATTAGAAATGCCGGGTGCGCTCATTATGCCAATTCCCTCACCAAATACTGTGATTGACAAAAGAAAATAGCAAAGCGTTAGGACTACAGGGAGCATGGCTTTTCTTGACATCTCACCCTCCTCTATTTAAGTAGTTTTTTTACCCTTATAATTACCGACTAACAGCTACGGTATCGCAGGTTATACGGCTTCTCTATTAAAATCAAAGTAGTTAATTTGCTCAATTTGCCTGAGCAGATATGGCTTCCTTAAGCGCGATAGAAAGCTGATCCGCGCAGGAAGTCCCACGTCCACCGCAATCATTTCCCTCCAAAATGGCTGCGGCAGTGGACGCGTCCTGCCCCTCCAGGAGCTTCCCGATTGCTTTCAGGTTGCCGTTGCACCCCCCTGTGAAACGAAGGTTATGTATCCTGCCATTATCCAGTTCAAACTGAATATTCCTTGCGCAAACACCTTTTGGTTTAAAAGTATATTCGGTCATATACCGTCCCTCCCAATCAATCCATTCTCTTATTCAAAAGACGCATATCTTCAAGGCAAAAATCCTCTGTGCCGTCCATATGGTACAGGTTCCCCTCCGTTACATGGTTATAAACCACCACATTGTCAATGTAAACAGTACCCTGACTCAGGGAGAACCGTATAAAGCCGCCCTTTCCTGAAAAGTTATGCGTTACAGTCTGCTTTTCACCTGCCCTGAACGTAGCCTCCTCATCTCCGCATTCCACTTTGACGACGCAAGATTTGTCCCCCTCCAGTTGGAAGCTGACAATAGTCCCTTCAGCGTCCTGGGTGCCATTGCTTGGCTGCAGCCGCTGAGAGATCGTACCCCCGCCATAAAGGACTGCCACATGGGAGCCATCCCTTTCCTCCACCCGGGCTCCGGCGGAGGAAAAGTCCCAACCCTTTTTCTCCAGCGCAAACTGCGAGTTGTAAAGCTTGTTATTAGCGTAATCCCGATAAGTCCATATGCCGTAACCAATGCTCTGCTTCCGAAGAACGGACGGAAGTCCGGAAAGGTAAAGGGGCTTTTCCGAATCGTAAAGCTGCGCCACGTTCTCAAAACCGATCGTATTGTCCGTGAACAGAAGCTGATCTATATAGATATCCTTCCCTCCGACTTTCCCCGCCGTAAGAGCAAGCCCGGTTCCGTGCAGGGCCTGAGCGGCCGTGATGTTTCCCCCCTCATTATACATTTGCACGGAATACATGGCGGAGATATAGGGAGCGTTGGCTGCCCCAAAGGTACTGCTATGGGAGAAATAGGCCACGTCACCATCGGGTTCCTTGATCGGATCCTGATCCAGCCGGACTTCAAAGGAAAGGTTTGGAAAAGATTCCTGAGATTCCTCCAAAAGCTGCATAAGGAATGCATCATACCATTCGTAAAAAAGGCGACGCGCCGGGGAATCCTGAGAGGGAAAATAAAGCTTGTCTTCAGACAAATCCTCATCGTCATATAACAGGCGCAGCTCATCTATCGAGTAATGGTCAAGCAGGTATTCCGCGTAACCGGATTTCTCAGCGTATTCTATCCCTTTAAGGCTTTTCCCATACGAGGCGGATGTGCGCGTGAAACTCCAGAAATCCTCCCAGGTCATGAATCCTCCCACGAAATTTTCATGCTTTATGCTTTCCTGATATAGTCTGGCAAGATATGAATGCCAGGTATTGCGCACGCCTTTGTCATAACTGATTCTGTCCACTCTGGATACGGCCGTATCCCCTTCGGCATAATCCCAGGTGTAGCCCACCCGCAGCATGACGGAAAGATCCGCCGAAGCTGCGGCATCCATGACCTTATGAAATTTTTCCAATGCATAGGGGGCAAAAAACATCGGCCCCGGCTGGAATTCCCTCCAGGGAATGACAAGAATGATGCTGTTAAAACCATCATCCCGGATTTGTCTGAGTTCTTCTTCCATATGGTCTGACTCGGAATTCCAAAAATTCACAACCCAGTCATCGGAATAATATGTTGCGGATTTCAAATAAGTATCCTGCGGCTTTGCAAACCCTGTCAAAAAAAAGAAGGCGAAAATCAAAGCTGAAAAAAGCAGCGGTCTGAGTTTGTTATGTGGTTTATTCATCTATCTCCCCTATTAAAATGGTTTTTGAGCCATTTAATTAACAACAAACGGCTGCGGCATCGCAAACTATACGGCCCCATTACGAATCCTGGCATGCCATTCCTGAAGCGATAACGGCATCTGATTCCGATCCTCCTCCCGGTTTTTCAGGCCATCCTGGATCACTCTCTTCTTTTTCATTTCCATGATGCCTTCCGCAGCCGCTTTCGCGGCGGCAACAGTTGTAATGTAAGGGATTTTCGCCCTTACAGCCCCCTTTCGCAGGTAACTGTCATCATGCAGCGCATGCCTTCCAAAGGGGGTATTGACAACAAGCTGTATCTTGCCGTTTGTAATATAATCCTGCACATTGGGACGTCCTTCGTAAATCTTCCTGACTTTTTCCGCAGGGATCCCCGCCCCCCTTATCCGTTCATACGTTGTGCCGGTTGCCAGAATGGAGAAACCCGCCTCATGGAAAAGTGAAGCAAGCATTACCGCGTCCGGCTTATCCGACTGATTCAGGGAAATAAGGACAGTCCCTTCCAACGGGAGTGATGCGCCGGCAGCTTCCTGGGCTTTGAAGTAAGCCTCCCCTGTACTGCCCGCGATGCCCAGCACCTCGCCAGTGGAACGCATTTCCGGCCCCAAAAGGGGATCTACCTCCGGAAACATATTGAATGGAAATACCGCTTCCTTCACACCATAATATGGTACAGGTATATTCTCCAGAGAATCAAGGGGCGATGGCCTCCCGGTTAAAGAGGATGTGACGATATCCGTGGCAATGGGAGCCATGCGGATGCCGCAAACCTTTGACACAAGTGGCACGGTACGGGAAGCTCTTGGGTTGGCCTCAAGGACATATACGACATCGTCCTCGATGGCATACTGCATATTCATCAATCCTACAACGTGCAATTCTACAGCAATTCTTCTGGTGTACTCCCTTATGATTTCAAGGTTTTTTTCGGAAATGTGACGAGAAGGGATGATGCAGGCTGAATCCCCGGAATGGATTCCCGCAAGCTCAATATGCTCCATAACGGCAGGCACAAAGGCATTCCTGCCATCAGAAATGGCATCTGCCTCACATTCCAGCGCATTGTGAAGGAATCGGTCAATAAGGATCGGGCGTTCCCTTGAAACGAGGGAAGCATCAGAAATCTCCCTGCCCTTCCCCGAATCATCCATCTCTTCGGGAAGAGAGGTATGTGAAAATCCGATGGCCTCTTTCATATATTCGGTCATCTGCTCATCATCATAAACAACCTCCATTCCACGCCCGCCCAAAACATAGGACGGTCTGACCATGACCGGATATCCAATCCTTTCCGCAGTTTCCAATGCTTCCGGGATTGTGACGGCCATTCCGGATTCCGGCATGGGAATGCCAAGCTTTTCCATCATCCCCCTGAACTGATCCCGGTCTTCCGCAAGATCTATGACCTCCGGACTGGTTCCCAAAATAACAACGCCCTCCGCCTTCAATTTCGCGGCTAGATTAAGGGGCGTCTGCCCGCCGAACTGGGCAATCACTCCCAAGGGCTTCTCCGCCCTGTAAATGGAAAGAACGTCCTCCAGCGTCAGAGGTTCAAAGTAAAGCTTATCTGATGTATCGTAGTCTGTGGAAACCGTTTCCGGGTTGCAGTTTACAATAATAGTCTGGAATCCCAGATCCTTTAGCGCATTGGCAGCATGTACACAGCAATAATCGAACTCTATGCCCTGACCGATACGGTTGGGTCCCCCTCCCAAAATCATGATTTTCCTGGGCAATCCGCTATCACTGTTTTCATGGGACAAGCCTTTTGGAGTGGAAACAGGCATTTCCAAAGCCCCATGAGCAGAAGCGCCATCGTATCCACGTGATTCGTCCATGCCCTTCTCCGCATAGGTGGAGTAATAATACTCGCTGTCCGAAGTGCCGCTGACATGAACCCCCTCCCAGCGTTCCACGATGCCCAGCGCCTCCCGCCTGTGCCGGATGTCGTCCTCACTGACCATGAGTATTTCAGCAAGATAGTGGTCGGAGAAGCCGTTTCTCTTTGCGCTTATCAAAGCCTCATCTGACGGGAGCCTCCCCTGGAAGGACATAAGCGCCTCCTCTTCCTCCACCAATTCCTTCATTTGATGAAGGAAATAATGTTTTACCTTTGTGATTTCAAAAAGTTCATCTTCCCCGACACCTTTCCTCAGCGCTTCATATATTATAAAATATCGTTCCGAGCTGGCGGAAATCAGGAGCTGCAGAAGCTCCTCCTTTCTCATTCGGTCATAGCCATTCACATGCCCGAGGCCATACCTGCCCTTTTCGAGGGAACGTATCGCCTTTTGAAATGCCTCCTTGAAATTTTTGCCAATACTCATGACTTCGCCGACCGCCCTCATCTGCGTGCCCAGCTTGTCATCCACACCCTTGAATTTCTCAAAAGCCCAACGGGCGAATTTGACGACCACATAATCCCCGGAAGGCACATATTTATCAAGTGTTCCATATTTACCGCATGGAAGTTCCGACAAAGTAAGTCCCGTTGCAAGTTTGGCTGAAATCAGGGCGATGGGAAAACCCGTGGCCTTTGATGCCAGTGCCGATGAACGAGAGGTCCTTGGATTGATTTCTATGACAACAACCCTGCCGGTCACCGGGTCATGCGCAAACTGTACATTTGTCCCGCCGATCACACCAATATGTTCCACTATCCGGTATGCCTGTTCCTGCAGCTTTCTCTGAAGTTCCTCATCGATGGTCAGCATGGGGGCGGTGCAGAAAGAATCTCCGGTATGAACCCCTACCGGATCAACATTTTCGATAAAACAGACTGTAATCATATGGTTGTCTTTATCTCTGACAACCTCCAGCTCCAGTTCCTCCCAGCCGAGGATAGATTCCTCCACCAATACCTGATGAATTAGGGAGGCGGCCAGCCCCCTTTCGCACACGGTCTTCAGTTCTTCCCTATTATAAACCAAGCCCCCGCCTGCGCCCCCCATTGTATAGGCAGGCCGAAGCACGACGGGATATCCCAGCCTATCGGCAATCTCCAACGCTTCCTCAACACTGTAAGAGACCTCGGAACGCGCCATTTCAATACCCAGCTTTTCCATTGTCTCTTTGAATTCGATCCGGTCTTCTCCTCTTGTAATGGCATCTGCCTGGACTCCGATAATCTGAACCCCGAGGCGATCAAGCACGCCACTCTTGTAGAGTTCGGCACAAAGGTTAAGACCCGACTGCCCACCCAGATTAGGCAGAAGGGCATCCGGTCTTTCCTTTTCAATAATCTCTGCCACACGTTCAGCATTCAACGGCTCAATATATGTGATGTCAGCCATTTCCGGATCCGTCATAATGGTTGCGGGATTGGAATTTACAAGCACGATTTCATAGCCAAGCCCGCGAAGGGCTTTACAGGCCTGTGTGCCCGAATAATCAAACTCACAAGCCTGCCCAATAACGATCGGACCCGAACCGATGATCAGAATTTTGTGGATATCTGTTCTTTTTGGCATAAGATCTCCTCTCTTAGCAGAGTGGTTCTAGTTTGCTCTGATTTCAGGCAAAGCCAGGCGGCAGCACATCAATCAGGCTCCCTTCTCACTATTTCTATTTCTATTTTATTTCCTTCTTTTCTGCTTCTTTTTTAACGCTCAGACCTCATTGACATTGTCATAAAAAAGGAATTACCATATTCCTATGGCAATCCCTTTTTTTTAATCAGGCCGGCTGGCCAGACCGTAGAAAGCGTTTCTCCTTATCAGAGTGGGTTTTGGCCACTTTGAGTTCATGACAAACCGATGCGGCATCGCA